>DATFHJ010000293.1:0-11395 GCA_035248585.1 Thermoanaerobaculia bacterium | reverse complement strand
CGCGTATTGCGCGTCCGGCGCCTCGACGGTCTGCCAGCGCAGCGACGCGTCGATCGTCCCCGCCTTCACGCCCTGCGTGCCGGCGATGAAGACCAGGTCGTTCCTCAGAGCGATGGTTCGGCCGCGCGCGGGCGCGTCCGTGATCGCATTCCACTTCTCGCCGTCGAACACCTCGACGCCGGCGGCGGTCAGCGCGTAGAGCGCCTTCTTGCCGGCGAGCGAGCCGATGGCGATGTCGACCGCGCGATTCTTCGCGCCGGCGAGGCGGTACCAGCTCTTCCCGCCGTCGCGCGACGTGAACACGCCTTCGGCCGTCGCCGCGAACGCGCGCAGGCGGTTGAAGCGCAGCACCTTCTCCACGCGGATCGGGAACGTCGCCGGCTCCGCCTGCGTCCACTCCTGCGCGTCCTTGCTCCAGAAAAACCCCTTCTCCGTGCCGGCGATCAACTTCACGTCGGCATCCGCTTCGATGGCGATGTCGATCGACAGCACTTCCGGCAGCGCGGTGTTGCTCGCGCGCGCCCATGTCTTGCCGGCGTCGTCGGAGCGATAGATGCCGGACGCCGTGCCGCCGAACGCGACCGCGGCATAGACGCGGTTCTTCTCGAACGGATCGGGCGCGATCGTGGTGATGCGGAGGTTGTGCAGTCCGTCGGACGAGCGCCGGAACGTGCGCCCGCGATCGTCGGAGACGTATACGCCGTCGCCTTCGATGCCGAGGATGATGCGCTGCGGTCTCTGCGAATGCAGCACGACTGAGTTCACGACGAGATTTTCCTCGGAGACGACGTACCACGACTTGCCGTTGTCGTCGGAGCGATAGAGGCCGGCGACCGAGCCCGCGTACACGGTGTTCTTGTCGCACGGATCGACTTCGACGTCGTGAATGCGGCGGTTGTTGAACCCGTCGCGGTAACGCGTCCAGAGATCGCCGGCGTTGGTGGTGTTGTAGACCCAGCCGCACGTCGCGACCCAGATGTTCTCCGGCCGCTCGGGATCGATGGTGATGGAGAACATGTCGGTGTCGAGCACCATGCCGTTGGCGATGTGCTTCCACGTCTTCGCGCCGTCGTCCGTGCGCCAGCCCTGCCGCCACGTGCCGATGTACATGCGGTCGCGATTCTTCGGATCGATGGCCAGCGACTCGACGTTTTCCTGATCGGAGATTTTGGCCCACGACGCGCCGCCGTCAACGCTGCGGTACACGCCGGTCAAGCCGCCGGCGACGAGGAAATTCGCGTCGTTCGGATCGATGGCGATGGCGCGGACGGAAAAGTTCTCGAGACCTTTGTCGCGGCGCTCCCACGTCTTCGCGCCGTCATTCGAGACCGCGATCACGCCGCCGCCCCACAATCCCCAACTTGCGGCCCATAAGCGGCCGTCGCGGTCGAGCATGAGGTTGTCGACGACATAGCTCGGGAACGGGATGCCGTTGCGCGGGCTGCTCCACGACTTCGCGCCGTCGCGCGAGACGTACACCTCGCCGCCGCTCGTGCCGAGGAACAGGACGTCGGGGTTGGAAGGATGGGAGATCAGCGCGCGCACGTCGGCGCCGAAGAGACCCGCGCGCCGCCACTGCGCCGCGAGGGGTGTCGTGAGAATCGAAATCGCGAGGAGAATCAGGAGTTTGCGCATGCCCGCCCGTTCACTGGGATATTTGTATCACGGGCCGAAGCAAACCAGCGGCCACCTAGCGGGCGGAGCGCCTTTTCCCGGCGCCGCCGAGCTCGCGCACGAACGCGCGCCGCACGCCGCCGTACGGTTCCTCGTGCACGATGCGCGAGTACGCGAGCGCAAATTTTCCGCTGGAAATCGACGCGAGCGAGAGGGAGCCCCCATTATTCGCCGGCACGACCGTGATCGGTTCGCTGAGCGTGAGCGGCCCGCTGCGCGGCAGGTAGGCGTAGCGCACGTCTCCGGCAGGAAGCGTCGTCCACGCGAGCGCGTAGCGCACACCATCCCACAGCAGCGCCGGCCGGACGGCGCTGCTGCCGATCACGACGCCGTCAGAACCTTGCGGCACTCCGTCGCGGGCGATGCGGCGCGCGCGAAGCTCGTTCTCGAATCTCCACGCCACCAGCCATTCGCCGCCGTCGGACGCGAGCGCGGTCTCGACTTCGCCGGCGCTTTTGATCTCGCCGATGAGTCGCGGCTCCGTATCGAGCAGCGTCAGGTTCGCATTCACGCGCGCGGCGCGGATGCGTTTGAAGACGCGCTTCACGGGACCGCAACTACAGTAAATACCCTCGACGCGCTCGGCCCACGCCAGCAACAACTCGGTTCCATTCCACGCGCCCTGGATCCCGTCGATCTTTTCGAACACGTCCGAGGTTTTCGCGACCGTAACCGGCGATCCCGCGAAGGCGCGCGTCGCGCTGATCTTCGCCGCTCGCAGCGTGTCGCCGTTCGCCCACGCCACGAACGTCTCTTCGCCGGCGCGGATGAGGGAAGGCGGTTCGGACATGGTCTCGAGTGGCAGCGTGTCGGGCAACAACCCCTCGGCCGGCGAGATGAATCGCACCGTTCCGGTTTCCCCAACGAGAACGACTGCCGCGTTGCGGTAGGCCACCACGAACTGCCGGCCGTCGAAGGCAACCGCGGGCGAAGGGAGAATCGGCCAGGCGGAGTTGGTGGTCTTCGCCAGGAAGATCCCGCGCCCGTCGAGCGAACGGCCGGCGGCATCGATCCGCGTCGCGTAGAGTCCGCGCTCCTCCGTCCACACCACGAGATCCACTCCATTGCCTTTGGCGATCCTGGGCTCGAGCTGTTCGTTCGCGCTGAGCGACACCAGTTGCGCGGGTGCGTCGTCCGCGCTCGCGAACAGCGCCGGCGAGCTGTGCTCCGGTGCCCTGGCGCTCCACACGTGGAGCAGCGTGCGCCCGTTCGTCGCTCCGTCGAAGGAGCCCGAGGTGTCGGAGTCGACGATTTTCCGCTCGGCGACCGGGACCGACGGCTGCCCGTTCGCATCGATCGAAAATCGGATGAAGTCGCGCTGTGCGGTGGCGAATGCGACATAGCGCGTTCCCGTCCACACCAGCACCGGATGAGTCAGCGCCCCGAGCGGGTACTCGGGAAATGACGAGGCAAGATCCGCAGAAACTTTTCGGCTGACGAGCCGGCCCGGCGTGTCGTACGCGATGAAGTTGAAATCGCGGCCATCGCTCGCGAACTCTGCCAGCGTGCCGGTGCCGATCTCGCGCGGGCTCGCGTCGATCCGAGTGCCGCCGCCGGTGAGACGCACCGCCTCGATGGCGACGGGCCGCGCGTGGCCGCGATGCCAGGCGATCACGAATTCATCGCGCGACGCTGCGACGAGAGGTCCGTAACGCTCGGCATCCGTGCCGGCGAGAGCGAAATCGGCAAGGACGTTCGCGTCACTGTCGAGCACCGCCGCGCGAATTTCGGCAGCGGCATACGCCACGATGACGCGCGCGCCGTTGCCTGCCACCGAGCTCACCGAGCCGGAGGCGATCTCGCGTGGAGATCCGCCGGCACGCCCATCGCGATCGACCCGCAGCGCCTTGATGACGGGCCGCGTGGCCGCCGGCTCCTGCCAGACGATCACGTACGACGCGCCCGACCAGACCACCATGGGAGCGTAACCGCCGTACGACGGCACGAGCAGGATGCCCATGCGATCGAGCGCCTCGCCGGCCTCGCTCAGACGCGTTGCCATGAGGCTCCGCCCGCCGCCGCGCTGGTCCAGCCAGACGGCGAAGTATCCGTCGCCGTCGCTGGCCACCGCCGGTGAGACTTGATACCCCGGAGCGTCGCCATACACCGGCAGGCCGACCGCGATCTCCGCGATCAGCGGCATCGCGCACGCGAGCAGAGCGAGGAGAAGCAACAGACGTTTCATCGCTTGTGATTGTTATTATGAGTTTGATCGCAAGCGGAACGCAACAATCCGATATCCTACGCGCCGCAATGACTCTCGCTCTCCGCACCTGCGTCTTTCCCTGTGCCGGCTTCGGCACGCGGTTTTTCCCGGCCACCAAAGTGATTCCGAAGGAAATGCTGCCGCTGGTCGACAAGCCGATCCTGCAGTACGGAATCGAGGAGGCGCGCGACTCCGGGCTCGACAAACTGATCATCGTGACGTCGAAAGGGAAGGACTCGATCATCGATCACTTCGACCGCACGACGGAGCTGGAGCGCTCGCTGCGCGAGCGCGGGAAGCTCGACCTCCTCGGCGAGGTCGACGCCGTCAGCCGCATGGTCGATCTCATCTCCGTGCGGCAGAAGGAAGCGCTCGGCCTCGGCCACGCCGTTCTCACCGCGAAGGACGCCGTCGGCGGCAACCCGTTCGCGGTCGTGCTCCCGGATGACGTCATCCTCGCCGACGAGCCGTGCCTCGAGCAGATGCGGCGCGTGTTCGAAGAGACGGGACGGCCCGTGATCGCGCTGATGGAAGTGACGGCGGAAGAGACGTCGCGCTACGGCATCGTCGCGGGCGAGATGCTCGGCAACCGCAGATTCCGCGTCAGCGACATGGTGGAGAAGCCGAAGGCGAACGCGCCATCGCGCTACGCGATCATCGGCCGCTACATCCTTCCGCCGGAGATCTTCCCGCTGCTCGAGCGCACCGAGCGCGGCGCGGGCGGCGAGATCCAGCTGACCGACGCGCTGCGCGAGCTGGTCCGGCGGGGCGACTTTTACGGCTACGTCTTTGAAGGCCGCCGCTACGACGCGGGCGAGAAGCTCGGCTATCTGAAGGCGACGGTCGACTACGCGCTGCGGCACCCGCAGCTCGGCACCGATTTCCGCGCATATCTCGAAAGCGTCCTCGACGCCGCGACCGTGTCGTGAAAACGATCGAAGTCCTGGATCTCCCCGAAGACGCGCGCGAGCTCGTTCGCGAATGCGAAGTGCGCGGCGCACGCACCGTCCTGCAGCGCGACGGCCGCCCCGTGGCCATGCTCGTGTCGTACGACGAATACCTCGCTCTGCGCGAGACCGTGGAGATCGCCAACGACGCCGAGCTCGGCGCCGCGATCAACACGGCGGCGGAAGAAGAGCCCGTGCGAAGGTCGGAGCGCATCTGGATTGCACCGTCCGCGGAGCAGCTTCAACTCGCCGATCACGAACGTGCGTCTCTCGAAGATGCCTTCCAGAAAATCGACGACGATCCGATCGCGGGGGCGCCGTTGTTCGAGCCGTTGAAGGGACTTTGGGTGTATCGGGCGGAGCATCTTCGCGTTGTGTATCGGGTGGTGCCGGAGATGGGCGGCGTGGTGGTGTTGAGCGTGACGAGGACAGCGGATGTTTAGCGTGGCCTGCCCAGGAATGCAGAAGGCAGAATGCAGAATGCAGAATGCAGAAGCCCGCTCCCAATTCTTCATTCTGCATTCTGAATTCTGCATTCTGCATTCATCTCTCTGCTCCCTTCTGCCCTCTGCCTTCTGCCTTCTGCCTTCGTCTCCCACAGGCGAGGCGGCCGCATGACAACATTCATCCTCGCCTCCGCCTCCCCTCGCCGCCGGGAGCTGCTCACCTCGCTCGGCCTCGACTTCGATGTCATCCCCAGCCACGTCCCCGAGGTTCATCAGGAAGGCGAGGCCCCCGAGGAGTACGTTGCGCGGCTGTCGCGCGATAAAGCGCATGCGCTGGCGGTGCAATATCCTGCACGGTGGGTGATTGCGGCGGATACGACGGTGCTGCTCGGCGAGCAACTGCTGGAAAAACCGGTCGACGAACGCGATGCCGTGCGGATGCTCGGAACCATCGCGGGGAAGACGCACGTCGTATACACAGGGGTGACGCTCGAGCATGCGGAGACGAACTATCGCGATACGCGCGTGGCGGAATCGGAGGTGCGTATGCTGCCGTTGTCGCCGCGCGAGATCGAGTGGTACGTCGCCACCGGCGAGCCGCTCGACAAGGCCGGGGCCTACGCCGTGCAAGGCATCGGCGCGATGTTCATCGACTCCATCCACGGCAGCTACACGAACGTAGTCGGACTGCCCCTTGCTACGCTTTTTCAGATGATGCGCAAAGCGGGAATCGACCCGCTCACGAGGTAACGAATGTCCAATGCAGCCAAAGTCGGAGTCGTGATGATCCTGGCCCTCGCCATCGCCGGCTATTTCATCCTCAAGATCGAGGATGTGAGCCTGAGCCGGTCGAAAAGTCAGCGCGAGGTGAAGGCGACGTTCGATGACGTCGCGGGGCTCGACGACGAGTCGGCCGTGCGCATCGCCGGCGTGCGCAAAGGGCACGTCACGGACATCAAAGTCCTGCCCGACGGCCACGCCCAGGTGACGATGAAAGTCGACGACGACGTGCCGCTGCACGCGAACGCCACGGCAAAGGTCGCGAACCTCGGCCTCCTCGGCGAAAAGTACATCGAGCTCGATCCCGGCACACCGACCGCCGCCCAGTTGCCCCCAGGCACGGTCACCCTCCCCGGCACGCAGCCGGCGACGTTCGACGACGTGACGGACCAGATCTCCGCGATTGCCACCGACGTCAAAGCAATCACCTCCTCGCTGCGCGCCGTCCTCGGCGGCGATCAGGGGCAGCAGCGCCTCAATCAGATTGTCGGCAACGTCGAGACCATCACGGCGGAGATGCGCGCGCTCATCGCCGCGAACCGCTCGAACATCGACGCCACGCTCGCCAATACGCGCGCCATCACCGCGCATCTGCGCACGGAGATCCCGCGCCTCGCGGACTCGATCGAGTCGGTCGCGAATCAGCTGAGCGGCACGGTGGGCGAGAACCGCGGTGAAGTGCGCGAAGTGGTCAAGAACCTGCGCGGGCTCTCGACCGATCTGCGCACGACCGCCGACAACCTCAATGACATCACCGGCAAAGTGAAGAGCGGCGAAGGGACGGTCGGCAAGTTGTTCTACAGCGACGAAGCACACGCGAAGCTCACCAGCGCGCTCTCGGCGGTGGAAAGCGGCGTCACGGAACTGAAGAACACGATCGGCCGCGCCGCGCGCATGCAGCTCGACCTCGGCATCAAGGCCGACTATCTCGCGGGCCTCAGCCAGACGCAGGAAGTCGGCGGCGTGCAGAACGATCTCGACGGCAACGCGCGCTCCACCGTCGCGCTGCGCCTCGTGCCGAATCCCGACGTCAACCGCTTCTACAACATCGAGCTCTCGCAGGACCCGCGCGGGCGGCGGCGCGACAAGCTGACGGTGGAGACGGTCACGAACGAGAACACGGGCCAGTCGACCACGACCACGACCAAGCAGACGCGTTTCGATAACGACTACCTCATCTCCGCGCAGGCGGGATGGACGCTCGACAACATGGCCGTGCGCATCGGTCTCTTCGACTCGACCGGCGGCGCGGGCGTCGACTATCGCCTCAACGACCGCGTCGTCCTGACCGGCGAGGCCTTCGACTTCGGCAAGCGCCGCGACGACAACCCGCACATCCGCCTCTTCGGCGAATACACGCTGCGCAAGGAGCAGAAGCTCCTGCCGCGCATCTTCCTCACCACCGGCGTCGACAACGCGCTCAACGACACCGCATTCATCCTCGGCGGCGGCATCCGGTGGAGGGACGAGGATTTGAAGTACCTGCTGGGAAGCCTGCCGATCAAGTGATCCGCTCCGTCATCAAAACCGTCCTCCTCTTCGGCGGCCGTTCCGCCGAGCATGAGATCTCGATCCTCTCCGCGCGCTCGATCGCGAATGCCGCGTCGCCCGACCGCATCGAGATCATTCCGATGTGCCTCGCGCGCGACGGCCGGTTCGCCGATCCCGAAACGAGCGCGCAGATTCTCGCGGGCGAGGCGAAGAGCGACACGGGACACCCGAGCTTTTCGTTCGAGATCTGGTCGCGCTCGCACTCCATCGACATCGTCTTCCCGCTGATCCACGGCAGGGGCGGCGAGGACGGGACGCTGCAGGGCTATCTCGACATGCTCGGCGTGCCGTACGTCGGCAGCGGCGTCACGGCGTCGGCGATCGGGATGGACAAGGTGCACATGAAGCAGGCTTTCGCCGCGGCGAAGCTGCCGATGATCGAGCACGTGGCGGTGCACGAGCGCGACTGGCGGCACGAGCGCGAGCGCGTGACGCGCGCGATCGCGAACGCGCTGCGCCTGCCGTACTTCATCAAGCCGGCGAACAGCGGCTCGTCGGTCGGCGTGACGAAGGTGAAGAACGACCGCGATCTCGAAACTGCCGTCGAGCACGCGCTGCGCTTCGACGAGAAAGTGCTCGTCGAGCGCGGCGTCGACGCGCGCGAGATCGAAGTCTCGGTCCTCGGCAATGACACCCCCGAGGCCAGCGTGCCGGGGGAGATCGTCCTGGGGAGAGAGTTCTACGACTACGCCGACAAGTACCTCGAAGACAAATCGCAGACGGTGATTCCGGCGAAGCTGGCGAAGGAGCGCAGCGACGAGATCCGGCGGATGGCGATCGCGGCGTTCAAGGCCATCGGCGCCTCGGGATTCGCGCGCGTCGACTTTTTCCTCGAGCGCGGCACGAATCGCCTCTTCGTCAACGAGATCAACACCATCCCCGGCTTCACGAACATTTCGATGTACCCGAAGCTGTGGGAGGCGACGGAGCTGAAGTACCCGCGCCTCGTCGAACGGCTGCTGCAGCTCGGACTGGAGCGCGCGAAGACGCGCGTGGCGCGCGGGGAATCGACGATGAAGTGGTTCGACGAGGTAAAGTCGCTCATGTGATGTGGCCGCTGCGCCTCACCCTCGCCCGGCTCCGCCCGCACAACGCGGCCAACACGCTCCGCACCGTCGTCGTCGTCGCCGCGTTCGCGGCGTTCCTTTTCGGCGACTTCGTTCTCTTCAAACGCTTGTTCGCGGCGGTGGCGAACGTCGAGAAGGAAACGCCGCTCTTCGCGCTCGGCCTCCTGCGCAATCTCCTCGGCCTCGTCTTCCTCGTCGCCAGCGTCGTCCTCTTCTCCTCGGGGATGACCTCCGCGATCGGCTCGTTCTTCACCGACCTCGATCTCGACATCTACCACTCCGGCCCGCGCTCGAAACTCCGCATCGCCGTCTCCCGATGGCTGAAAACGCTCGCTCAGAGCGCCACCGTCGTCTTCTTCTTTCTCCTTCCGCTCTTCCTCGCCTTCGCGCTGCAGTATCAAAAGCCGCCGGGCTTCTACGCGATGGTGCTGATCAACCTCGCGCTGATGCTGGCCATCCCGGTCACGCTGGCATCGCTCGTCATCCTCATCCTCGTGCGCTGGTTTCCGGTGCGGCGCGTCCATCAGATCGTGGCCTCGCTGGCGGTGCTGATCCTGACGTTCGTCGTCATCGCGTTTCGCATGAGCCGCCCCGAGCGCCTCTTCGCGCAGATCACGACCGATGACGTCGCGCGCGTGCTGCAGGCGATCGAGCTGCCGTCGATGAGCATCTATCCGAGCACCGCGCTCGCGCAACTGATGACGCGCGACGTCGCCTTCGCGATCTCGCCGCGCATCGCCATCACCGCCTGCGTGCTGTTCGCGCTCTTTCTTTTCGTCGCGCGCTCGTCCTACTTTGTCGCATTCGTCCGCGCGCGCGAGAGCATGGCCCCGGTCGCGATCGGCTCCGCGTCCGCCACGCACTTCCTCGACCGCCTCGTCGCCCGCGCCTCTCCGCCGCTGCGGGCAATGGTCGGCAAGGAAGTGCGGACGATCGGCCGCGACGTCGCGCAATGGTCGCAGCTCTTCCTGATGGCGGCGCTGCTCTTTATCTATCTCTATAACGTGCGCATGCTGCCGCTCGGCGGCGACGCGCGCGCGACGATCGTCGCCTACGCGAACCTCGGCATGGCCGGCTTCGTGATCGCCGCGATCTGCCTTCGCTTCGCCTATCCGTCCGTATCCGCGGAAGGAAAAGCGTTCTGGCTCGTGCGCACCGCGCCGGTCTCGTATCGCCAGTTCCTCGTCGTGAAAGTGCTGGTCTACGCCGCGCCGCTGACGCTGCTCGCGCTTTTTCTCACCGCGTTCGCGAATCTGATGCTCGGCGCGGGTGGCGTGGTGTGGGCCTTCACGCTGATCGGCGCGTCGATGCTCGCCGTCACCCTGGTGAGTCTCGGCGTCGGCATGGGCGCGCTGGCGCCGAACTTCAACGCCGAGAATCCGCTGCAGGTCGGCCTCTCGCTCGGCGGCTTCGCCTACATGGCCGTCTCGCTGACCTACGTCGGCGCGATGATGCTGCTGATGGCGCGGCCGGTGATGTCGTACTTTCTCTGGAAGGCGTTCGGGGATCGGGGCGGCGTGTCGGTTGCATTGCCGGTCGTGATCGCAATCGTCCTTTCTGCCGCCGTCGCGCTGCTGCCGCTCGCCGTCGCGGAACGCCGCCTCACGCAGCCTGGAGAAAGCGATTAGAATCATCCCGTTACGAACACGGACGTGAAGGAGAAACGATGAGCGACATTCCTCCGCCCACCACGCCGCCCCCCGGAGGCGGCTCGTATGTTCCGCCGCCGCCACCGCCGCCGGGAGCCGCGGCGCCGGGCGGCAGCTCCGACCGCACGCTGATGCTCGTGCTGTCCTACCTCGGCCTTTTGGCCCTCATTCCGCTGCTCACGAAAAAAGAAGATCCCGAAGTGCAGTGGCACGCCAAGAACGGACTGGCCATCACCATCGCCTGGTTCGTGGTCTGGATTGCCTTCCAGCTGATCACCTTCGTGCTTCCGGGGCCCATCCGCGTTGCCTGGGGCATTCTCGGCTGCATCGTCGGCGTCGCCTTCTTCGTGGTCTGGATCATTGCGCTGATCAAGGCCGTCAGCGGCCAGCGCTTCCGCGTCCCGGTCATCACCGACATGGCCGAGAAGATGTAGGGCATTTCGAATGTCAGAGATCAATCCTTCGGGCGGCGGAAGCGGGAGCAAGATCATCGTTCCCGAAACGCCCCCGAAGGATTCGATCCTGATCCTCGTCCTCAACCTGCTGCTCTTCGGCGGCGTCGGCTACATCGTCATGGGGCAGAAGACGAAAGGCATCGTCGCCATCGTCATCGCCGTCGTCGCGGCGATTCCCACCTGCGGCGCGGCCACGCTGCTCATCGGCCTGTTCGGCGCGATCGACGGCTACCTGCAGGCGGAGCAGTTGAAGCAGGGACACCCGATCGGCGAGTGGACGTTCTTCAACGACCACCGCTAGAACACGTTCCGCCCGATCCACCACGCCATCACCACCGCGAAGCTCGTCCAGGCGAACCACGACTTCATGAACAGCGGCGGCGTTTCTCCGCGCAGGAGTTTCGGCGCACCGTAGACGCTGCCGATCATCACGGCGAAGAGGAAGGGGTTGTACTTGAACGCGGCCACGACGTGGCCATGCAGCAGTTGGTGCAGCGCGCGCGTCGTGCCGCAGCCGGGGCAGAGCAATCCGGTCAGCGCGTGGAAGGCGCAACGCGGATAGAAGGTGCCGGGGACGCCGGGCGGGAACGTGTAGAGGACCCACGCTCCCGCCGCGGCGA
>DATFHJ010000292.1:0-2206 GCA_035248585.1 Thermoanaerobaculia bacterium | reverse complement strand
CGAGTAAAGGAACGCCGGCGTCCCGCCGGCTGATCGGGCGGCGTCCCCGCCGCCCCGCGAAGCATCGCATCCGCACCAGCATACAATCCGCCCATGCGTCCGAGACTGTTGTTCACGCTCTTGTTTCTCGCGCTTCCGCTGGCTGCATCCAACTTCGACGACTCATTCGTAGAGAAGACGATGCGCGTCGACTACTTCCACACCTCCACGCCGCGCGGCGACGAGATCGTTGCGCTCGACCGCGTGGTGTCCGACGGTCCGTGGCCGGGCAGCCGGACGCGTCTCATCGACACGTCGAACCTCGGCAAGTACTACTTCGAGGTCGTCGACCGCGAGACGAATCAGCCGCTTTACTCGCGCGGCTTTGCTTCGGTGTACGGGGAGTGGGAGACGACGCCCGACGTGAAAGAGCGCGCGGCGACGTTCCACGAGTCGCTGCGCTTCCCGTGGCCGAAGAAGCCGGTGCAGGTCGTGCTGAAGAAGCGCGACGCCCAGAACGCGTTTCAGCAGATCTGGTCGACGGTCATCGATCCGTCGTCGCGGTTCGTGAATCCGTCCGAACGCGCGGCGGCCGGAAAAGTGTGGACGATGTTCGAGAACGGACCGGCGTCGCAGAAAGTCGACCTGCTCGTCATCGCGGAAGGGTACGCGGCGAACGAGAACGACAAGATGCACAAAGACATCGAGCGTCTCGTCGGGAAGCTGTTCGCCACGGAGCCGTTCAAGTCGCGCAAGAAAGACTTCAACGTGCGCGTGCTCGAGCTGGCGACGGCGAAGAGCGGCGTGCATCGCCCGCGCACCGGCGACAACCGCCGCACGCCGACGAACGTCGAGTACAACATCTTCGACTCCGAGCGCTACGTGCTGACGCTCGACAACAAGGCCCTGCGCGACGTGGCGTCCTCGGCGCCGTACGATTTCCTCGAGATCCTCGTGAACGAGAAGCAGTACGGCGGCGGCGGGATCTTCATGGATCAGGCCACGGCGTCGGTCGACAGCGGCTTTTCCGAATACGTGTTCGTCCATGAGTTCGGCCATCACTTCGCCGGTCTCGGCGACGAGTACTACACGTCCGACGTCGCGTACGAGACCGGCGTCGCGCATCCGGAGCCGTGGGAGCCGAACATCACCGCGAACGGCGAGCATCCGAAGTGGATGGAGATGGTCTCGTCCGGCACGCCGTTGCCGACGCCGTGGGAGAAGGAAGCGTATGAAGCGCATTCGCGCGAGTACCAGGCGGAGCGGCGGAAACTGCGCGAGGCGAATGTGCCGGAAACGAAGATGGACGAGCTGTTCCGGCGCCAGCTGGAGTGGGACACGAAGTTTCTCGGATCGCAGAAGTACGCCGGCAAAGCCGGCGCGTTCGAGGGCGCGAGCTACGAGGCGAAGGGACTCTATCGCCCCGAGGTGGATTGCATCATGTTCACGCGCGACGAAGTCGGCTTCTGCGACGTCTGCAGCCGCGCGATCGAGCGGATGATCGATATGTATTCGAAGTGAGGAGGAACCTGATGAAGCGGACACTCTTGTTCATGGCTCTCCTGATGGCGGCGACCAGCGCGGTCGCAAAATCTCCCGACGTCGCGGCGATGGTTCGCGCGAACACCGAGGCCTTCGACGCCGCGATGCGCGCGGGTAACGTCGAGGGCTTCATGGCCTTCTATGCCGATGACGCGGTGCTGATGCCGCCGAACGCGCCGGCGTTCAACGGCGCGGAGAACGTCCGCAAGTTCTGGGGCGGTCTCCTGGCCGCGGGCACGACGGACGTCAATCTCACGACCGACAATGTGCTCGTGAGCGGCGATCTCGCGGTCGAGCGCGGGCACTACGAGCTGACGAAGCCGTTTCCGGACAGCGGCAAGTACATCGTGGTCTGGCGCAAGCGCGGCGGGAAGTGGCAGATCGTCGACGACATCTTCAATTCGAGCGTCGCGCCGCCTCAGCAGTAAGATTGGCGCGTGGCAACGGTCTACGCCATCACCATCACGCTCGCACCGGAGACCGTGCAGTCGCTGGTGCGGGAGGGATACTCGTTCTGTGCGTTCAAGGCGATCGCCACGACGGCCGGCGGCGGAGGCACGCCGCTGTACTGGATCGCCACGCACGCACTGACCGGCACCATCGACATTCGTTGGACGGCAGACTATGTAGCGTACGTGTCGCCGACGGAAGAGATCGGCCACGACATCGTCGCCGTGCCGCTCGC
>DATFHJ010000291.1:0-28591 GCA_035248585.1 Thermoanaerobaculia bacterium | reverse complement strand
CGAGTCGTCGAGTCGCCGGGTCGTCGAGTGAGGAGCATCGTGGGTTTGATTTGAGAGCCGCCGCGCGCGAACGAGGCGTAGGCAGTAATCAGTTGTTCCAGCGTGACCTCGGCGTCGCCGAGGGTCAGGCCGAGGCCGTAGTAGTCGGCGGTGCGTTCGAGGCCGGTGAAGCCGGCGTTGCGCAATAAGCGCAGGAGCGACTCGGGCCCGAGCTTGGCGAGCATGGCCACGGCGGGGACGTTTTGCGAGCCGGCCAGTGCGGAGCGGACGCGGAGCGGACCGCGGAAGCGGCCGTCGTAGTTGCGCGGGGTGTAGATCACGCCGTCTTCGGCGGTGGGAAAGTGCGAGGGGACGTCGGCGATCACGGTGGCGGGGGTCTCGCCGTTTTCGAAGGCGAGGGCGTAGGTGAAGGGCTTGAGCGTGGAGCCGGGCTGGCGCGGCGTGACGACGCCGTCGATCGCTCCGCCGAAGCCCCCGCCAGAGCCACCATCGAAGTAGTTGCCGGAGCCTTCCCACGCGAGCCATTCGCCGCTGGCGTTGTCGAGTACCGCGACGGCGACGCTGTGCGCGCCGTGGCGGAGGAGATCGGCGCGGTGCGCCTGGATGATGCGAACGACGGTGCGCTGGAGGTTTGCATCGAGGGTGGTGCGGACGACGCCTTCGTGCATCGGCAACCGTTCGATGAAGTGCATCGCCAGCGCTGGCTGCGCGGCCTTCGCGAAACGCAGCCGCTCCGCGCGCGCGTGCTGCAATTCGAGCGGCGTGAGCTTCATCTTCGCGAGGACGAGGTGCTGCCGCGCGCGCGCCTTCTCCGGATCGCGCAACGGATTGAACGCGCTCGGGCGCTGCGGAAGCGAAGCGAGGAATGCGGCCTGCGCGGGCGTGAGGTTTTCCGGCGCGACGCCAAAGTACGCGCGGCTCGCGCGGGCGACGCCGTTGATCTGATTGCCGTACGGCGCGAGGTTGAGATACATCGCCAGGATCTCGCGCTTCGAGTACTTGTGCTCGAGCCGCAAGGCGACGACGGTCTCGCGCAGCTTCGAGCGCAGCGAACGGTCGCGCGACTGCAGGCGCAGCTTCGCCACCTGCTGCGTGATCGTGGAGCCGCCTTCGACCACGCGCCGCGCGCGAACGTTGTGCAGCGTGGCGCGGGCGATGGCTATCGGGTCGACGCCGGGATGCGAGAAGAAGCGGCGATCCTCGGCCGCGATCGTGGCGTCGACGATCCGCGCGGGCAACTTGTCGGCGGCGAGCCATTGCCCGCGATTGCCGCTCGCCGCGAGCGGCTCATAGAGGACTTCGCCGTTGCGGTCGAGGATCGTGTTCGACTGGAACTGCGCGGCGTCAAAGTGCGGGAGGGGGCCGAGGCGGAGCCAGAGCGCGAAGAGGGTGAGGGCGCCGAGGACGGCGCCCGACCAGCCGGCGAGACGCCGGCGTTCCTTCATTTGGAGACCTCCACGACCACCGTCCCCGTGCGGCCGAAGACTTCGGGCTCGTACATCTCTTCCGCGTGCGTGGGCGCCGTCACGAACGTGCCGGCCGTCGTGGCGCGGACGAGGTAGCTGAACTCGTGATTGCCCTCGCCGAGGCGCGTGGCGAAGAGGTTCACGCGATCGTCGTGGCGCTCGACGTAGTCGAAGCCGCCGCGCTCCCACCAATCCCACCACGACTGCGCTTCGCCGCGGTACTGCGCCTGCGTCAGGTTCGACGCCGTGGTCGCGAACCACGTCTCCACCGGCTCGGTGCCGGCGGGGATCGGGTCGGTGATGGCGACGTAGCGGCGCTCCTTCGTGTTGCGGATGCGCAGCTTCACGAGAATCAGATCGCCGGCCTTGAACTTCGTCCCTTCGCCTTCGCCGCTCTGCAGCGTGTACGAGCGCTCGACCTTGAAGCCGGCATCGAGCGGCTGGTAGCGCAGCACGTTCGCGGCGTAGCGGAGACGCATCATGTAGAAGAGCGTGCCGGCGCCTTCGCGCGTGAAAACGACCGGCAGTTGCTGGCCGGCCGGCGCCTTCGCGAGCACCTGCTGCATGGAGAACTGCTTCGTGCGCACGTCGGTCGTGCGGCCCTTGAACGTTTCGGTGGTCAGCGTTTCGTTGCCGAGCATCACCTTGCCGAGGAAGTCCGGCACTTCGGATTCGTACTTCTTGTAGTAGTCGACGAGCGCCTCCATGGCCCAGGCGTTTTCCTGCGTGTTGCCCCAGCGCCCGTCTTTGCGCACGCTCATCAGCCAGCGCACCATCCGCTTCACGATCTCTTCTTCCGAGCCGTGACGGACCAGCGTCTGCAGCGCCATCGCCGTCGAGCGGACGTTGGAGTTCCAGAACCAGAGCAGGTACGGATCGTTGAGCTCATTGACGAACGCGTTGCCGCCCTCGGGGAGGATCGAGTTCATGATCCGCCGCTTGAGATCGGTCGCGCGCGGGCCGTTCCCCTCCTTCTTCGCCATGAGCGCGTCGAGGAGATGCGTGAGGCCGAAGACCGGCATGCGGTCGCGATATTCGTAGACGCGGTTGATGTGGCTGTCGGCGTTGCGTCCACCTTCCGCGAGGACCTTGACGACGAAGGCCTGCCACGCCGTGTAGCCCGCCATCCAGCCCTCGTTCGGCGGCTTCGGCTGGCCGAGGACGCCGTCGAGGAACGTGTAGGCGCGCTCCAGCAGCGCGTTGTCGACGTTGTAGCCGAGCATCTTTCCGCGCTGGTAGACGTGCGTGACGTAGGCGGAGAGATAGGGCGAAGACGGGCCGTAGCACTGGCCCGGCCAGAAGGCAAAGCCGCCGTCGCCGCACTGGAACTTGCGCAGCTCGTCGAGGTTCGACTGCACCGCATCCTTCTGCTTCGTGACATCAATGCCGGGGAGCGGGAAGTTCGCGCCGAGATCGGTGATGAGCATCAGGCCGAGGGAGCGCGAGGAGCGCTGCTCCGCGCAGCCGTACGGATAGGTGACGAGGTACTCCGCGCCTTCCGCGAGGCCGACCATCATCGTCGACGAGAGATCGACGCGCAGCCCGCCGAAGCCCGGCACGACGTCAGCCGGAATCTCGATGCGCTCTTCGGCGCGCGGCTTCGCCTCGCCGTACGCGGCCACGGTCTCCGGCGACACGAGCACGCGCACCGGGATGACGTCTTCGAAGGCATCGTTCTCGCGTCCCATCGCCACGCGCATGCGAATGCGCGCGTTGCCCGCCGATTTCGCTTCGGCGTCGAAACGCACTTCGGTATCGGACGCCGGCTGGACGGACACGCTGGTCTGTCCTCCGTTGAACGTGAGGATGTTCGGATCGAGCGATTCGATCGACACCGTGACCTTGCCGGTCTGCCTGGTCTGGTTGTGCACGACGCCGCCGAAATGCGCCTTGTCGCCGACGGCGAGGAAGCGCGGCCACGACGGGGTGAGCATGAGCGGCTTGTTGATCTTGACTTCCGCGGAGTCGCCGCCGAAGCGCGACTGCTTGTCGCCGGCGACGGCCATGATGCGATACGTGGTCAGCGACTCCGGCAGCGTGATTTCGGTGCGCGCGCGGCCATTCTTGTCGGTGACGAGCGAGCCGAGCCAGAACGCGAGCACGCGGAAGTCGCGGCGCAGCATGCCGGGTCCGGCATCGCGTCCGCCGCCGCCGCCCTCGCCCCCGCCCTTCGGCGTGAGCACGCGCCGGCTGACGATGCGCTGGCGCGAGTCTTCGTTCGCGACCTGCAGCGCTTTCTGCAGGTAGATCTTGTCGAGGATCTCCGGCGTCTGATACCCGGTCAGCGACAACACGCCGTAATCCACGGCCCACAGCGTGACCTCGGACTGCGCAGGCTTGCCCTTCGCGTCCTTCACGTTCACTTCGATCTTCGCCTTCGACGCAGGCCGGAACTCGTCACGGTTCGCCTTCACGTCGACGTTGAGCCGCTTCGACGCGTCTTCGACCGACAGCTCGATGTAGCCGAGGCGGAACGCGGGCTTGCCCGGATCGCTGCCGTCTTTGTCCGGATCCTTCTTCGTGCGGCCCTTGATCAGCAGCACGGAGACGTAGACGTTCGGGATTTCTTTCTCGGTGATCGGAACGGTGATCGTCTGCTGCGTCGACGTCAGCGTGAACGGCGTCCACGTGCGCACGCCTTCACGCTCGGTGGTGAGGAGCGCCGTCGCCGTTTCCCACGGCGACTTGATCATGATCCGCGCGGTGTCGCCGGGCTTGTACGTTTTCTTCTCGGGGATGAGATCGATGCGGTTGTGATCGTAGCGTTCCCACGCCGTGTACCCGCCGCCTAACGCGTAGAACCACTGCGTCGTGGTCGTGGAGCGCTTCGTCTTCGCCTCGGACGCTTTCGCGCGCAGGACGTACTGGCCGCCGTCGGTGAGCGGGATGTGCAGCGGCACGGGCTCGGTGGTCGTGGTGACCGTCCACTCGCCGGCCGGGATTTCCTTGCGCTCGGTTTCCCACTCGTAGAAGCCGCCGCCTTCGGCCTTGCGCACGCTCGTCCACTGGATGCGCTTCAGCGACACCGTCACTTCGACGCCGGCGACCGCGAGGCCGTCGAGACCCGCGGCGATGATCTCGGTGTCGAGACCTTTTTCGGAGTCGGCGAAATAAGGCGGCGGCTTGACGCCGATGTACCAGGGCGCCGGATCGATCCGCGACGACGCACGGCCGGCGATCTGCTGGCGGGTGACGTCGGTGACGACGCCTTCGAGCGTGTAGTCGTATGGCCAGCCCGCTTCTTCGTCGGTGTCGAGCTTGAGCTTCAGCTCGCCCTTCGCATCGAGTGCGCCTTCGTTCTGGGAGATGGTGATGCGGCCCGGATCGACGGACTCGGCGTCTTCGCCGGAGTTGCCGGCTTCCTCATCCCAATCCCAGCCGAGGAACGTGAAGCGGTCGCCGTAGCGGTCGGTGATCTTCGACGGAACGTCGTAGATCTTTTCCTTCGAGTACGTCCACTTCACCTCTTTGCCGTTCATCGGCGCGCCGAAGAGATAGCGGCCGCTGATGGTGCCGTTGAGCTTCGTGCCGGCGACGGAGCTCGGCGAGGTGAGCGAGACGTCGGTGCGGAACTCGGGGCGGCGATACGCGGCGACAAGGAACTGGCCGTAGATCGTGCCGCGGTGATTCGGCAGCGTGCCGGTGATGCTGTACGTGCCGAGCGGTGCGTCGTCGGGCAGCTCGAGCGTCCACTCCGTGCTGCTCCAGGCGTTGACCGGCACGTTGCGCGCGTCGACTTCCTGGTTCTGGCTGTCGGTGACGCGGATTTCGAGATTCGTTCCCGCGGGCACGAGCTTCATGCCGTCCGGCATGTCGGCGCGGATGATGGCCTTGAAGTGCACTTCTTCGCCGAGCTTGTAGACGCCGCGGTCGACGAAGATCGTGCCGCGCAGCTGCGGATCGGCTTCGGTGACGTCGTAGCGGTTGCCGAACTCCCACGGGCTGATGCCTTCGCCCCAGTCGCTGCCGACGTACGCGGCGTCGCCGTCTTTCTCGGCGGTGACGATGAAGTGCAGATCGCCGAGGGCGCGCCAGCTGACCTCCCAATCCTGCTGATCGGGCTTCTTCTCGCGGCGCAGATCGGTGTTCGGCGCGACGGCGATGCCTTTCGCGTCGGTGGTGCCGCTCCAGAAGACTTTGTTGTCGGTGGTGCGGATCGAAACGGTGGCGCCTTCGACGGGCTTGCCGTCATCGAGCCGCGTGACGAGGATGATCGTGTTCTGCGGGCTGTCCTTGACGGAGATGCCTAGGTTCGTGGCCTGCACGAGCGTGGACACGACGTCGGTGCTGTTGTTGCGCGTGTTGGCGATCGGGTCGCCCGGCTTCACGGCCGCCCAGGCCAGCCCCATCGCGTCGCTGCCGATCGCCGGCGCGAGCTCGAATCCGAGGGCCTGCGTCCTGTCGGCGGCGGGATTCAGCTTGCGCTCCACCGGCTTCGCGGTCGGCGGCGTGGCCGTGAAGCTGGTCTCGTTCAGTTTCAGGATCGTCGGCATCACGTCTTCGAGCTTCAGCGGCGCGAGCCACTGCGTGACGCTCTTGTAGTTGCGGGCGTGGAACGGCAGTACGGTGCCGCCGGTCGACTCCCACACGCCGTGCCCCGAGCCGAAGCTGACGAACGCGGAGCGGTGCCAGTTCTCGATGACCGCGGTCCAGGCGTAGCCGAGCTTCTGCCCGTCGTCGGCGGTGAGGCCCGGGTCGATGCGGACCATGTATTTGCGCGCCGGCCGCAGCGAGTATCCGAGCTCGTCGAAGCTGTAGTTCTGCGACGGATACTCGTACGTGTTCTCGACGTCCTTCGGCTTCACGACCGTTTCGTTTTTCGGATCGGTGATGTCCGTGACGGTGACGGCCTTGCGCAGGTTCGCGAACGGAATGCCGGCGTTGGAGCGAAAGGAGATGGCGTTGCGCCAGTCGGGATCGCATTCTTCGACGCAGTCGAGCGTGGTGACGAAGAAGGCCGGGTCGAGCTCGAGCGTGTATTCCTGCGCTCTTCCGCTCGCGGCGCGGCCCTGCACGGCGAGCTTGTCGTCGAGCGTGATCTTGATCCAGGTGTCGGGCGCGATGCCGGGCTTGGTCTCGAGGACGACGAGGTCTTTGCCTTTCGGGAAAGTCTCGACGTTCCATTCCGTCGGGACGAACGCGAGCAGCGGCTGCCCATCCGACGCGGCCGCGGCCTCCGCTTTCGCTTTTTTCGCCTCGAAGGCCTGTACCTCGGCGGCGGTCATCCGCTTGGCGCCGGCCTCGGGCAGGTCGATCGCGGGAAATTCATGGCTCGTCGTGGAGAGCTTGAGGTGGGAGACGATGGTGTCGACGTCGATGGGCTGGTTGAAGCGCAAGCCGATGACGATGGCGCCGTCGAACTTTCCGCCTTTGCGGTAGAAGCCGGTGCTGAGGAGGCGGATGGTCGGGGTGGTGAAGGTCCAGTCGTACGATTCGTCGAGGGTCTTGCCGGCGATCGACTTCGCGCTCTTGTCGATCGAGACTTTGTAGGTCGTCGCGTAGCCGAGCGGCTTGTCGGGCGTGAAGATGAGCGTCGTGGTGCCGGACCAGCGGAACGTGCCTTTCACCGCGGGCGCGATGCGAAAGAACGGCGCGGTGACGGGGGACGGGATCTTGCCGAGGACGACCATCGGCTCGGAGAAGACGACGCGGACTTCGTTGGCCTCGGCGAGACTCGCGACTTCGCCGACCGGGCCCGCGCTGACGATGCGCAGACCATCGGCGGCGGACGCGGATACGGCGAGCAGCAGAAGGAGCGCGGCGACGACGACTCTTTTCATAAGTTGCGAAGTGTAGTCAGGACTCGGGCGAAACGCGCGTCCGATTATGGGAATCATTCGCACGGCTTTGTGGCAGCATCGTGGCGGATGGAACTGCGCGGCCGCCTGATCTACGCGTTGGTGTGGAACACGATCGTCGCCTTCGGCGTCACCGCCGTGCTGCTCGAGCCGAAGGAAGGCGACGAGTGGTTCCTGATTTTGATCGGGTTGATGGTGCTGATCGGGCTGGCGCTGCTGCTGGATGTGATCGTGCGGTTTTTCGGGGCGCGGCGCGGTTCGGCGTAGTCACCATTATTCATGATTGACGGCATTGCTGCCGATTCCTAACATCTCGCGATTCCCTTCTTGGAGGTATGAGGATGCGAGTTTTCAGGAGTGCTCTTTTGTTTCTGTTGGCCGTTGCGATCGCCACCGGCGCGTTCGCATCGGAGCCTTTCATCGCCATCGCCGACGTCGAAACCGGCCGCGCGCTGGTTCCCGAGGGAACGGTGGTCCCGTCCGGGGTGCGGTTCTTCGTCACCGAATACAGCGGAACGATCAAGGACTGGAGAGCCGATGCGGATTCGAGGGGGCGCATTCCGCTGGTCTTCGCCTACGCGCCGGCATCGAAGTTCGCCGAAGCGCGGCAGGTGATCGACGCGACCCGCGCCGCGGTCCAGCCGCTGACGCTGCGGTATGTCGCGGCGCCGGACGGAACGGGCAGACGCGCCGCTGAAAACAGCCGCGTCGAGCTCGTCCCGCATTCCGCGGAATGGATCTACCTCTATTTCTCGGACGGCAGCTACATCGTCGCGCTCAAGGACATCCAGAGCAACAACGGCGTGACGTGGTACGGGAGCGGGATGTCGGTGTACTCCAACCCCGGCACGTACTACACCGGCACGATCGACGCGAGCGTCACCAGCAATCTCAGCCCGGACATTTACGCGCAATACTGCGGAAGCAATCAGTGCACGATCGGTTCTTCGGGCGGCTTCTGCGGGACCCCGAGCTACTACCCGACATCCCAGCAGGCCCCCAACCCGACGGTGTATGCGAGCGGCTCGATCCTGCAGCGCTGGTGGGGATGCTGGACGAACCCCAACAGCCCGTGCCTGCGTTACTACTCCGGCACGGTCGAGGTCACGTTCCCATAACACGAGCGGGAGGCCGGGGCTAAACCGGCTCCGGCTTCCCGAACAGAAATCCCTGCACTTCCTCGCAGCGCTGCTCGACGAGAAACTGCATCTGTTCCTCCGTCTCCACGCCCTCGGCCGTGACGGCGAGGTCGAGGCCGTGGGCCATGGCCACGATCGCGGAGACGATGGCGCGGTTGCTGCGGCTGGCCTCGATCGCCTGCACAAACTCCTGATCGATCTTCACGCGGTCGATCGGGAAGCGGCGCAGGTAGCTGAGCGAGGAGTGGCCCGTGCCGAAGTCGTCGAGGGCGACGCGGACGCCGAGCTCGCGAAGGCGCGCCAGCGTCGTGATCGTCCGCTCCATGCTCAGCATGGCCGTGCTCTCCGTGATCTCCAGCTCGAGGAAGCGCGGCTCGAGTCCGCACTCGTCCAGCGCCGCGGCGACGACCTTGAACAAGTCGCCGTGCTGGAACTGCCGCGGCGACAGGTTGACGGCCACGCGCAGCGACTGCCACGCCTTGGCCTGCCGGCAGGCCTGCCGCAGTACCCACTCGCCGATCGGCACGATCATGCGCGTTTCCTCGGCGACGCCGATGAACGTGGCCGGCGGCACGAGTCCGTGGCCGGGACGGTTCCACCGCAGCAGCGCCTCCCTCCCCGTGACCTGGCGCGTATCGACGCGAATCTGCGGCTGGTAATGCAGGACCAGCTCGTCGCGCTCGAGCGCGCGCCGCAGCGCGGTCTCGATCGACAGCCGCTCCGCGGCGCGCGTGTTCATCGCCGGCGTGCAGAGCTGATACGAATTGCGCCCGCTCTCTTTCGCGCGATACATCGCGCCGTCGGCGCTCTGCAGCAGCGCCTCCGCGGTCTCGCCGTCGTTCGGAAACAGGGCGATGCCGATGCTGGTCGTGACGTACAGCTCCTGCCCTTCGATGCGCACCGGCTCGGCGACGGTGTCGAGCAGTTTCTGCGCGATCGTCGCGGCGTCCTCGGCTTTCTTCATGTCCATCAGGAGGACGGTAAACTCGTCGCCGCCCATGCGGGCGATGGTGTCGCCCTCGCGCAGCACCGATCGCAGCCGCGTCGCGACCACGCGCAGCAGCTCGTCGCCGAGGGAGTGGCCGAGCGTGTCGTTCACGAACTTGAAGCGATCGAGATCGAGGAACATCACCGCCAGCGGCGACTTCTGCCGCTTCGCGTGCGCAAGCGCGATCGTCAGCCGGTCGCGGAAGAGCAGCCGGTTCGGCAAACCGGTCAGCGCGTCGTGGTAGGCCTGATATTCGATCTGCTCTTCCGCGCGGCGGCGCTCGCTGATGTCGCGCGAGACGGCGACGACTTCGATCATTGCGCCGGTGGCCGGATCGCGAACCGCGCGGCTGCGGCTCTCGAACCAGACGATCGAGCCGTCGCGCTTCTGCACGCGGAAGCTGAACGTCTGCGGCTCGTCGAGGAGGTCGGTCACGCGGCGCAGCAGGTGATGATCCTGTTCGAGCGCAAACTCGAAGATCGAGCGGCCGATCATTTCGGCCGGCTCGTACCCGAGGATCTGGCGGGCGGCGTCGGAGACATAGAGGAAGCGCCCGCGCGGCGTCGTGCGCGAGATCATGTCGGTCGAGTTCTCGGCCATCAGCCGGTAGCGCCCCTCGCTCTCGCGCAGCGCGTTCTCGGCGGACTTCCATTCGGTGACGTCGAGCATCGTGCCTTCGAGGATCGTCGTCGCGCCGTCGCCTCCGACCGCGTGCACGCTTTCGAGCAGCCACACCGGCTGGCCGTCCTTGCGGCGCAGACAGATCTCGACGCTGCTCATCTCGCCGGCGGTCTCGATTTTCGCGAGGAACGAATCGCGATCCTCGGCGCGGTAATAGAGGTCGCGGGCGAAGAGGCCGATCACGTCCTGGCGCGCGTCGTAGCCGAGCATCTTCGCCAGCGCGTCGTTGCAGTCGAGGATGCGGCCGTCGAGCGTGTTGCGATAGACGCCCGCGAGGTTGCGCTCGAAGAGGAGCCGATGCCGCAGCTCGCTCGCGCGCAACGCCTCGTACGTGCGGTTGCGCTCGATCGCGCTGACGAAGATCTCGCCGGCGATGCGCAGGAGAGCGACCGCTTCGTCCGGCCAGTCGACTTCGCGCGAGAGCATGCTGAAGCCGATCGCGCCGAAGAGCTGCTTCTCCAGCCGCATCGGGACCATCACGATGCTGGTGATCCCCTGCCGCGCGAGCACCCGCCGTTCGTTGATCGCCTCCGGCGGCATCTCGTCGAGGGAGGTGACCGGGATGCGCTCTTTGATCCGCAGCTGGTCGAACCACCATGGGAACGCCGACGTCGGCAGCTGGCCGTACTGTTCTTTCCGCAGCGCGATCCCGGGCGCGCTCCACTCGTTCGTCATCTCGATGCTCAGGCCGTCGTCGGAGATGAGCATGACGTGCGCGCGCTCGGCGCCCGCGAACGTGGCGATGGCACCGAGCGTTTCGTCGATGGCCCGGCTCAAGCCGCCGGCTTCGAGGCTGACAAAGCGCGAGGAGATGCTGGCGATCAGTTTCTCGAAGCCGACGCGGTGGCGCATCGCCTCCTGCGCCTGCCGCCGCTCCGCGGCGTCGGCGGCCATGGCCACGAGATCGGCGATGGAGCTGGCGAAGTTTTCTTCGTCGCTGGACCAGACGCGCGGCTCGCCGGTGTGCTCGAATCCGACGAGACCGGTCACATGGCCGAGGCGGCGGATCGGCGCGTCGAGCATCGACGTGATGCCGTTCGGGATGAGATAGACCTGTGAGAACGCGCTCGTGCGCGGGTCGAGCTGCGCGTCGTGCGCGGTGATGGAGCGCTCGCTCTCCAGCGCCCGGAAGTAGACGGGGAATTGCGTGACCGGCAATTCGAGGCCGCCGGTGTGCGTCCGCGTCGCGCGGTCGAAGAGATTCGCGCAGCGGAGGATCTGCCGGTCGGGCGTGAAGAACCAGATGCTCACCCGCTCGACCTCGAGCGTCCCCGCTGCCTCCTCGGCGATGGCCCGCAGCGCATCATTCAAATGCCCCGCATGCACCGCCGCCCGCCGCGCGAGATCGACCAGGACGTGGTTCTGCCGCCGGAGACGACTCTCCGCGTCGCGAAGCAGATTGTCGATCCGGGCATCGGTGCGGCTCACGGGCGAATCAATTTAGCAGCGTTTGCGTACAAAGGATCATGAGAGGCGTGCTTCTCGCGCTCTTCCTGCTCGCCGTTCCCGCGTCCGGGCAGATCGTGGTTCTCGGCGATTCGCTCGCCCACGGCGCGGGCGACGAGACGGGACGCGGCATCGCCGGCGTGCTGGGAGCGGTCAACCTCGGCGTCAACGGCGCGCGCACCGCCGACATGCTGCGCCACCTCGAGCGCGACGATGTTCGCGCGGCGGTGCGCCGCGCTCGATGGATCGTGGTCTCGATCGGCGGGAACGATCTCTTCGGCAGTTCCCTCGAGCGTATTCGCTCCATCCTCGCGCCGCGGCTGACCACGGAGCTCGTCGTCGCCCGCGTCGCGCGCGTGATCGCGAAGATCCGCGGCGAGAATCCTTCCGCGAAGATCGTGCTCCTCGGCCTGTTCAACCCGTACCGCGAGACGAAGATCGGGCCGTGGCTCGACGAGCAGGTCGCGCGCTGGGACGGCCGCATCATCACGCGCTTCGCCGCGAACCGCGCGGTGAACGTCGTTCGGATCGCGGATCTGATCGACGAGCGTCGCGCGATCAGTCCGATCGATCACTACCATCCGTCGGCGGCGGGATATCGCGCGATCGCGGAGCGGATCCGCGCGGCCTACACCTTCTCCAGCCCGTAAACCTTCACGTTCACTTCGCGCGCGTAGTGGCGCAGCGGCGCGGACTCCGGACGGCGGATGCCCGCGGCCCAGACGAGCGATTCTTCCAGGCCGAGGAGCTCCGCGCGCTGGACCGGGTACGGCTGGTGATGGACGCGCGCGCGGTAGAGCGCGTGCTGATCGTCCTGCGCATAAAGAATGTAGCGCTCGACGAGGAAGTGCTCGAGCGATCCCGGTGGCGCCGGCTGCACCGGACCCTCGGACGGCCGGTAGCGGACATGCGCATTCGCGGGCAGCTGTCCGCGGCGGTCGGTGCGTTTCGAATCGAACGCGATCTCCGGCAACGCGCCCTCGCCGGCCTGCAACGACATCTCGGCGTCAAAGTACGGCAGGTGATACATCGCCCGCGCCGCGGTGACGGCGAGCGCACTCGCGGCATCGAGGCTGAAGAACCAGACGCCGGGATCGCGGCCCTGGTGGTGCACGTACGTGCGCACGTTCACTTCATGAAAGCTGGAGATCCACGGCAGCGGCGGCGTCAGCACCGCGCGCACGCCGGTGATGGTGAACGGCACCAGCGCGACGTACGCCTTCCCCTCGTACAGATCGATCGTCAGTTGCGGCGGAATGAGCGCCTGCAACGCCTCGGGCGGGATCTCCCAGTGCAGAAAAAGGAGGTGGTGCCAGTTCTGATGCATCACCACCATCTGATCCGGCTCGAGCGTCGGAGAGATGCGGTCGATGGTGTCGTGCTGATGCATGGTCTACGTAATGTAGCAATGTGAGAGCCACGATCAGACCGAGGTAAGATTTGTTTGTTATGGATGAAGAGCTGAAGGAATACCTGGAGTCGATGAGAGCGGAGACGCGAGATCATTTCGAGGTTCTCGAGAACAAAATCGCGTTAGTGGCCGAGGGCGTGCTCGGGGTAAATCAACGGGTCGATCGTCTCGACGGAAAAGTCGAACACCTTGCCGCAAAAGTTGAATACCTCGACACAAAGGTCGATCACCTTGCTGCCGAAATGAGAAGAGAGTTCGGAGACGTTCGCTCTCTGATCAAGTTCACCTACACCGACCTTGATCAGAGAGTGCGCAAACTCGAACAGCACTGACCTACTCGAACAAATCGTACTCCGCCGCCGGCAGCTCCACTTCCCGCCACCGCCAGGTCTGGAACACGTAGAGGTCGAACAGCAGCAGATAGACCTCGCGGTACATTTCGTACCGCGCGTGGACGCCGGGCCAGAAGCCCATCTTCGTCTCTTTCTTCACGTGATCGAGGTTGTAGATCACGGTGTGCTGCTGCTTGAGGCCGGTGTTGGCGCAGAAGCAGTTGAGGGCGACCTCGATCTTGTAGCGGGCCTGGTACTGCGCCGGCACGGTGTCGAAGACGGAGCGCCGCATCACGCGAATGCCCGACAGCACCGGGCAGAATTTTGCCCTGAGGTGCATGAAGTTCGCGAACGGGCCGCGGTCGCGGATGCCGATGTTCATGTCGCATTCGCCGCGCATCACCGGCCGCACGAGCGCCTCGATGTGCTCGTCCGTAACGTTGTACATGTCGCCGTCGCAGAAGAAGAGCACGTCATTCGACGCGTTGGCCACGCCGACGGCCATGGCGAAGCCTTTCCCGTGATTCTCATGCAGGGCGATCGTTCTCACGCCCTCGACGGTGCGGCAGATCTCGACGGTGCGGTCCGTCGAGCCGTCGCTGACGACGATCACTTCGTCGATCAGCGAACTGGCGGTCAACGCCCGCAGCACGGCGGCAATGGTTCTTTCTTCGTTATAGGCCGCGATGATTGCGGTCGTCCTCACGTTGACTCCTGAACTCAAGAACGTTGGGGCTCCCGGACCAAACTAGTGCAACGGGCGGACCGGATTCTACACGGGAGGTCAGCACGTCCTCCAACCATGTCATACGAGCGAGCTCGTCCGGCGTTTCACACCCTACCGCATGGGCGAGCGCTTTGCACAATCTCGCGGTCGCCATGAAACGCAATCTGACCCTCGGCGTCGTGCTCGCGCTCTTCTGCATTCTCGCGGGCCTAGCCTCCCTGCTCCTCTCCGGCTGTGCCGCGGTGCGGCAGGCCCTCAACATCGAAAATCCCCGCTACTCGCTTCGCGACATCCGGCCACGCGTCGACATCGCCCTGCCGCTGTCCGCGTCTTCGATCGACATCGACTTCGCCATCGAAGTCGACAACCCGAACTCGGTCGGACTGCGGCTCGATGAAATCGACTTCAATCTCTTCATCAACGACGCGCGCGTCTTCGACGACATCCGGCAGCAGGACATCCGCATTCCGGCCAATGGCCGCGGGAACGTGAACCTGAGCGCGCGCATCGGCTATCAGAGCATTCGCACGTTGTGGAATGAGATCGTGAACGTGGTGCAGGGCAACCGCGCGCGCTACGAGCTGCGCGGCAACGCGTATTACGACACGCCGGTGGGGAGATTGAAATTTCCGGTGACGGTGTACTCGACGCGCTGAGCCGCGAGTTATCGTGCGCGCGATGCGCACACACCTCTGTTTTCTCCTGCTCTTCGCCGCGCTGACCGCCAGCGCCACCGAGAAGCCCGTCGCGACGATCCCCTTCCGGCTCGTGGACAACCGCATCTTCATCCCCGTCCGCATCAACGGCCACGGCCCGTTTCCGATGCTCTTCGACACCGGCGGCCGGAACCTCGTGCACACGCACTACGCGCAGCGTCTGCAGCTCGACGTGGCGGACGCGGGGACGAGCTCCGGGACGGGCGGCGGGGTGGTGAAGCGCGGACGCACGATGCTGCGCGAGGTTCAGGTCGGCCCGATCGTGATGAAAGACCAGCCGGCGGTAGTGATGGAAGCGCATGACGCCGCGCACGTCTTCGGCACGTTCGAATTCGCCGGCCTCGTGGGACGCGAGCTGATGGAGGCGTACGTCATCCGCATCGATTACCAGCGCCGCGAGCTGACGTTCTTCGACAAGTCGTACGAATACCGCGGCAGCGGCGAGATCGTCGTGACCGACGAAGCCTTCGACATCCCCGTCATCCGCGGACGAATCGACGGCGCCGAAGCGCGCCTCGGCCTCGACACCGGCGCCCGCACGTCGATCGTGTTGTACGCGGGATTCCTCGCCGAGCATCGCATTCGCGAGCGGTATCAGCCGAAGTTCAGCGGGATCACGGGCTGGGGCATCGGCGGTCCGATCCGCACCGATCTCGCCCGCATCGACAGCGTCACCCTCGGCACCGCGCAGGTCCGCCGTCCGGTCGCGCGGTTCACGTTGATGACGACCGGCCTCACCACGAGCAACGCCATTTCCGCGCTGATCGGTCCCGATCTCCTGAAACGTTTCATCCTCATCGTCGACGCGCCGCGCAATCGCGTGATTTTCGAGCAGAGCAGCGCGTTCGGCGCCGCGGAGATCTACGACCGCTCGGGGATGTGGATCGGACAGGAGAAGGATGCGTTCGTGGTGCTCGATGTGATGAAGGGATCCCCCGCGGATGCGGCCGGCTTGATGGTGGACGATCGCATTCTCGCCATCGACGGAAAAATAGCGAAGCGGTTGCTACTGCCGGATGTGCGGGAGCGGTTTCGCACGGACCCGGAAGGCACGGTCATCGTGATGATGACGGAGCGCGGCGGGAAGCGCGTGACGCGCAAGTTGGTGGTTCGGGATTTCTTGGCGGGGTGATGGAGCGGCGGGCTTCAGCCCGCCGAAGAGAAACGGCGGGCTGAAGCCCGCCGCTCCACGGTTAGCTCACACTGCGTACGACTTCGATGGTCTCGGCGAGATAGCGTCCGTTGTCGTTGTAGCCCTTGACGCTGATCTGATCGCCGCGCTCGAGATCCGTGACGCGGTACTCGCGTCCCTGATACACGACCTTCGTGCGGCTGTCGTAGTAGATCGTGCCGCGCTGATCCGTGCTGCTCGGGCGCAGGTTGTTGACGTAGCTGACATCGAGAGAAATGCTCTGGTTCTGCGTATTGACGCTACTGACGTAGCCCTGAACGTCGGACGACTGCGTCGACGACGGACTGCCGAGAATGATGTCCCCGATGCTTCCGAGGCCGCCGTTGCCCATCGATCCGCAGGACGCAAGCAGAAGCGCTGCGAGCGCCGCGCTGCTAAAGAAAGTCGCTCTTCGCATCATTGCTCCTCCTGCGTCACAATGGAGCAAGTTTGAGGCCGAAACACCTCCCCGCGCTGATCGCTATCCTCTATTTCAATCAAGGGTTTCCGTTCGGAATCTTTGATCGCACGCTGAACCTCTACCTCAGCGTCGAGAAAGTCCCGCTCGCCACGATCGGGCTGCTCAGCACGGTTGGTCTGGCGTGGACGCTCAAGTTCCTCTGGGCGCCGCTCGTCGACGCGATCTCAACCTATCGCGCGTGGATCCTCGGCTCGCTGGTCGCGCTCGCCGGAGCGCTCGCCGCGTTCGGCGTCGTGCCGGCCGCGAGCACGGGGTTCTGGATCGCGGCGACGGTGATGGTGTTCGCCTCGGCGACGCAGGACATCGCCATCGACGCGCTGTCGATTCGCGTCACGCCGCCGGAGCGGCTCGGCCCCGTGAACTCGATTCGCGTCACCGCGGCGCGAATCGCGTTCATCGCCGCGGGCGGAGGGCTGGCGATCCTCGCCGACCGCATCGCATGGCGCGGAGCGTTCTTCGTCGGCGCCGCGGTTCCGATCGTCATCTTCGCGCTGATCCTGCTGCTCGTCCCACGCGATGCCGGCGGCGTCGAGCGGCAGGAAAATCCGGTGCGCGCGTTGCTCGAATGGCTCGCCCGGCCGGGGTCGTATTCGCTGCTCGCCGTCATCCTCCTCTATCGCCTCGGCGATTCCGCGTTGCGCCCGATGATCGCGCCCTACTGGATCTCGCGCGGCTTCACCGCAACCGAAGTCGGCAACGTGACGACGACCATCGGCATGGTCTGCGTCATCGCCGGTGCGATCTCCGGCGGCATCTTCGTCACGCGCTACGGCATCTTTCGCGGGCTGCTCTGGCTTGGCCTCGTGCAGATGCTCTCGAACCTCGGCTACGCCTACGTCGCCATTTCGGGCGCTGGCCGGCCGGCGCTGTACGGCGCCGCGATTCTCGAGTCCTTCTGCGACGGCCTCGGCACCGCCGCCTTCCTCTCCTTCTGCATGTTCATCTGCGAGCCCGCGAATGCCGCGACCGAGTACGCGATGATCACCGCGCTCTTCGCGATCTCACGCACCGGCGCCGGAATGATCAGCGGCTACCTGGCACAGGACTTCGGGTTCGCGAAGTACTTTGCGATCACGGCCGCGCTGGCGATTCCGGGTCTGGCGCTGCTGCCGCTGATCCGGGAGCGAGTGCGGGGCGAGGTGACACAAGTCGCCACAGACGTATGAGCCGCGCGCTCGGCGACTCGCCTTTCGCGCGGACGTCCGTTTCCGGATGACGCTCGCCGAGGAGCACCTCGCGCGCGCGGAGATCGCCGAGGTCCATCAGTTCGACGAGCTTCTCCCAGCGGCGCTCGGTGAAGCTGTACGGGAGGCGATGGCGCGGGCGGATGACGAGCACGCGCGGGTCGGCAATCTCGTGATCGGTGTCGGACGCGTTCTTGTAAATGCCGCCCTCGGATTCGCCTTTGAGCGACAGCAGCACCACGGCATCGCATCCGAGGGCGAGTGCGAATTCGTAGGGAGCGTTGTTCGTAACGCCACCGTCGCCGTAACGCTCGCCGTCGATGCGCGGCGTGCTCGTGTAGAACGGCGGCAGGTAATTCGCGGCGATGAACGTGTCGACATTCGTTCCCCGCACGATCACGTTCGTGCGATCGCGCAGGCGCGTCAGCGAGACGTAGCACGGCAGCGCGTCGGGCGCTGACAGCGCGTCGCCGATGAAGCGCGGAAGTTGCGGCGATGCATGCCCGCGTAGCGCCACGGCGACAGCTCGATGAAGAGATTGCGCAGATCGACGTGCGGCATGCGCATGTACGACTTCCAGAAAAAGCGGAGGCGATGCACGCGATGCGCGGCCAAGGCGGCGGCGTTCCACGAGCCGGCGGAGACGCCGATGCAGACCGACGGGCGGATGCCGAGGGCGTGCAGGCGCTCGACCACGCCGACCTGAAATGCGCAGCGGGAGGAGCCGCCGGAGAAGACGTAGGCGATATTCTTCGCGTTGGCGAGCGTTTGCAGCACTGCTGCGCATACTACCGATGCACCATCGAATTTTGATCGACGCGATTCAGTCAACCGTCACCGTGAGCGGCGACGAGTTTCATCACTCGATCCGCGTCGTCCGCTTGCGCGAAGGAGAGGAAGTCGAAGTCTTCGACCGCGCGGGAAAAATGGCGAAGGCCGTCGTCGCGACGATCGCGAAAGATCACGCGGTGCTGAACGTCGGCGACGAGATCGCGTCGCGCGAATCGCCGCTGCAGCTCACGCTGGCGATGTCGATCATCCAGCTCGAGAAATTCGAGCTCGTGCTGCAAAAGGCGACCGAGCTCGGCGTGCACGCGATCGTCCCGCTCATCACCGACCGCATCGAACTGCGCGCCGAGCGCTACGCCGGCAAGGCCGACCGCTGGCAGCGCATCGTCTTCGAAGCCGTCAAACAATCCGGCCGCGGCCTCGTTCCGGCGATCGAATCCCCACAGAAATTCGACGACGTCATCACGCGCGAAGGAACGAAGATCGTGTTCGACGCCGACCTCTCCCCATCCCCCGCGCAACCGCATAACCGCGCAACCGCATTCATCGGTCCCGAAGGCGGCTTCTCGCCACGCGAGCTGGACCTCGCCGAGCAGCAGCAGGCGATTTTTCAGCGTCTCGGCCCGCGCCGGCTGCGCGCCGAAACGGCAGCGATCGTCGCGCTGACGATCGTCGCTGCCCGCTTCGGCGATCTGTAGTAGATTCACCGCCGCAATGGCCGACACTCTCACGATCACTGACAACCGGACCGGCAAAACGTACGACGTGCCGGTCAAAGAAGGGACGATCAAAGCACTCGATCTCCGGCAGATCAAAGTCGACGACGACGACTTCGGTCTGATGACCTACGACCCCGCGTTCATGAACACGGCCTCGTGCCGCAGCGCCATCACCTACATCGACGGCGACCGCGGCATCCTCGAATATCGCGGCTATCCGATCGAGCAGCTCGCGGAAAAGAGCACATACCTCGAAGTGGCGTATCTCCTCCTCAACGGCGAGCTTCCGACGAAGGACGAGCTCTCGGGATGGGAGTACACCGTCACGCATCACACGATCCTCAATGAGAACTTCCGGCATCTCATCGACGCGTTCCGCTACAACGCGCATCCGATGGGGCGCTTCATTTCCACGATGGCGGCCCTCGGCACGTTCTATCCGGAGTCGAAAGAGATCTTCGATCCGGCCACCCGGCAGAAACAGATCGAGCGGATCATCGCCAAGGTCATCACCATCGCCGCGTTCAACTACCGCCACACCGTCGGCATGCCGTACGCGTATCCGGACAACGACCTCTCCTACCCCGGCAACTTCCTGAACATGATGTTCAAGATGACGGAGGTGAAGTACACGCCGAGCCCGGTGCTGGAGAAAGCGCTGGACGTGCTGTTCATCCTCCACGCCGATCACGAGCAGAACTGCTCGACGAACGCGATGCGCGCGGTCGGCAGCTCGCACGTCGACCCGTACTCCGCCGTCGCCGCGGCCGCGGCCGCGCTGTACGGACCGCTGCACGGCGGCGCGAACGAAGCCGTGCTGCACATGCTCAAGGAAATCGGCTCGCTGAGCGCCATCCCCGACTTCATCAAGCGCGTGAAGAGCGGCGAAGGGACGAAGCTGATGGGCTTCGGCCACCGCGTCTACAAGAACTACGACCCGCGGGCGAAGATCATCAAGCAGGTGGCCGACGAGGTGTTCGAGGTCACGGGCAAGAATCCGCTCATCGACATCGCCGTGGAGCTGGAGCGCATCGCGCTCGAAGACGACTACTTCATCAAGCGCAAGCTCTACCCGAATGTCGACTTTTACTCCGGCCTGATCTACCAGGCATTGCGCTTCCCGATGGAGATGTTCACCGTGCTCTTCGCGATTCCCCGGGTCTCCGGCTGGCTCGCGCAGTGGCAGGAGATGCTGAACGATCCCGATCAGAAGATCGCGCGCCCGCGGCAGATCTTCACGGGGCCGGAACGGCGGGACTACGTGGCGATCGACAACCGGGGTTGATCACCTCCGAAACACGCCCACCCACCACTCCCCTTTTTCGCTCTCGCGTACGAGCTGGAGCCCGTTGCCCTGCGCCGCGTCGACGACCGTGTCGCGCGCGATTGTGAGAATGCCGCTGAGGATGAGCTGCGCGCCATCCGCCATCCGCGACACGACTTGCGGGAGCAGCGGCAAGATGACCTCGGGGATGATGTTCATGGTCACGACGTCGAACGCGCCGCCGCGCAAGGCCTCGACGCCGCCGATGAAGAGCGTGACCGCGACGCCGTTGCGCAGGTTGTTGTCGCGGAGCGCGCCGTAGGCGTCGACGTCGTTGTCGAAGGCGATGACGTTCGACGCGCCGAGGCGAAGCATGGCGATGGCGAGGATCCCGCTGCCGGAGCCGACGTCGAGGCCGCGCTTGTCTTGCAGCGCGAGCGATTCCAGCATCTCGATGCAAAGCGACGTCGTCTCGTGCGAGCCGGTGCCGAACGCTTGCTCCTGCGGGACGATGATCGTCAGGCGATCGCTGCCCTCCGGCAGCAGCGACACGTCAGGCGCGACGACGAAGCGCTCGCCGATCACGATCGGCTCGAGCGATTGCTGGTAGACCTCCAGCCAGTCGACGCGCTCGCGCTCGACGTGCTGCACCTCGAACTCGTTCAACAGCGCCGCGGCTTCCGCGCGATCTTCCGCTGAATCAAAGTACGCGCTGACGAGACCTTCGCTCGACGTGCTGCCGGTCGACTTTGTCAGGAAGAGGCGCGACTGGATCCGCTCTTCGTCGTCGCCGTCGAAGAAGATCTCGAGGATGTAATCACGCATCGCCGCTGCCGAAGTGGGCGCGATAGTCTTCCATCGCCGCCTGCACGACCGCGGCTGCATGATCGAAGCCGTAGCGCGAGACGAGACGGATGCGCGGCGGCTCGCCGGGTACGAGCTTGTAGGTCGAGAAATAGTGCTCGAGCCGTTCGACCAAAACATCGGGCACGTCGGTGATGTCGGTCGCGCCGCCCCAGACGTAGTCGCCCTGCAGCACGGCGATGATCTTGTCGTCCGCTTCGCCGCGATCGTGCAACTGCAGCCCGCCGATCACGCGCGCCGGAATCAGCACCTCCGACTTCGAGATCGGGCGCTCGCTGAGCACGCAGATGTCGAGCGGATCGCCGTCGCCTTTCTCCGCGCCCGCCGAGAGGCGCGTGACCTGCTCCGCGCAATACGTCTGGGGAATGAATCCGTACAGCGCCGGTGGCTGCGATGACGTCCGCTGCGGGCGGTCCACCTTCAAATAGCCGCTGGCCTTGTCGACCTCGTACTTGATCAGATCGAACGGCGTGATCTCGACGAACACGTTCACCACGCGCGGCGCATCCTCGCCCGCGGAGAGCCCGTGCCACGGGTGGGGACGCCAGCGCGAGAAGTTCATCGCGCGGCATTGTAAGTCTCAGCTATGGACTGCGGCGCAACGCGCGGTAATAAGCGACGAACGGGAGCAGCACGAGGCCGGCGAGCCATAACGCCACGCCGAGGGAGGCGAGCGGCTGGAGAACGTCTCCTGCCAGGCGGCCGCGCGTGTTCACGATGAAGAGGCAGAGCAGCACGGCGGCGGCGAAGCAGAGCAGCATCGCGGTGCCGAAGCGATGCAGCTGCTCTTCGATGCGCGGGACTTCACGCGGCGACGGGGCTCGACTCATTGGACCGGCGTTGATGGTACGCCATCCGCGCGGCGATCGCGAGCGCGAGCATGACCGCGGATCACTCGAGCGAGTCCGAGCCATGTCCCCGCGTTCGCCAGCGCGAACGGCAGCAGCATCGCCAGCAGCGGCATCGGCGACCGGCCGCGACGCAGCAACATCACGGTGATGAACGGCCAGAAGAAAAAGAAGACGACGAGGAGTTTCTGCCACCACGGTGGCGAGACACAGACCGTCGTCAAGGACATGTCCATGTCCTAATTGGACACGGCTACGCCTACGAGAAAAACTCCTTCACCTTCTCCAGCAGCGGCTTCTCCCCCGTCCCCGTCTCGCCGTCGAGGGCGGAGAGCTGTTCGAGGAGCGCGCGCTGTTCGCCGGAAAGCGAGGTGGGGATGCGCACGGCGACGTGCACGTAGTGATCGCCGCGGCCGGCGCCTTCGATGAACGGAATGCCCTTGCCGCGAAGGCGGAACACCTGCGCGGGCTGCGTGCCGGCGGGGACGCGGAGCGATTCGGAGCCGTCGATCGTCTCCGTCTGCACCTCGCCGCCCAGTGCTGCCTGGGTCATGCTGATCGTTTCTTCCGAATGGATGTCGTACTCGCGGCGCTGGAATTTCGCGTGCTCGCGGACGCTGATGAAGACGTACAGATCGCCGGCCGGTCCGCCGTTGAAGCCTGACTCCCCTTCGCCCGCCACGCGCAGCCGCGAGCCGTCGTCGACGCCGGCCGGAATCTTCACCGAGATCTTCTTCTCCTCGCGCACGCGGCCCGCGCCGCTGCACGAGACGCACGGATCCTTGATCACCCGTCCCGCGCCGCCGCACTGCGGGCACGTGCGGGCCACGGCAAAGAAGCCCTGCGAGTAGCGGATCTGTCCGCGCCCGCCGCATCCCGTGCAGGTCACCGGCTGCGTACCGGGCTTCGCGCCCGCGCCGCTGCAGGTCGTGCACGTCACGACGCGCGGCACGTTGAGCGAGACTTCCTTGCCGAACACCGCTTCCATGAACTCGAGCGTGAGGTCGTAGCGGAGATCGTTGCCGCGCGCGGCGCGATTGCCGCGCCGGCCGCCGCGGTTGCCGAAGAAATCGCCGAAGCCGAACAGATCGCCGAGGATGTCGCCGAAGTCGGCGAACTGATTGGGATCGAATCCGGGCGAGCCGCCGACGCCCTGATGGCCGTAGCGGTCGTAGCGCGCGCGTTTCTCCTCGTCGGAGAGCACGCCGTACGCCTCCGCGCCCTCCTTGAACTTCTCCTCGGCATCGGCATCGCCCGGATTCTTGTCCGGGTGATACTTCAGCGCGAGCTTGCGGTACGCCTTCTTGATGTCGTCGATGGTCGCCGAGCGCGCAATGCCCAGGACCTCGTAGTAGTCGCGTTTTTCTGTCGTTGCCATCATCGTTATGTGGACGTCGAATCGCTCGACGCCGAAACCTTCAGCGGGTTGTAGAGCATCACGCTCGTGAGAATGCGCGACGCCGCCTGCAGCTCGAAGATCGCGTCGTTGATCAGCTGCTTCTCCTCGGCGCCCGCCGCTTCCTTCGCCCGCGTGAGAATCCGCAGCACGCGATTGCGATCGTCTTCGTTCAGCAGCTTGCCGAACTCTTTGAAGACCTTGTCATTGGTGTAAATCATTCCCTCGAGCTTGTTTTGCAGCATGCGGATTTCGCGTCGCGCGGAGTCGGCGCGCTGGTGCGCGGAGGCTTCGTTGATGATCCGGTCGATCTCGTCCTTCGACAGGCCGCCCGCGGGATTGATCTGCACGCCCTGCGACTGCCCGGTGGCCTGATCGCGCGCCGTGACGTTGACGATGCCGTTGGAGTCGATGGAGAACGTGACCTCGACTTGCGGCACACCGCGCGGCGCCGGCGGGATGCCGATGAGGTCGAATTTGCCGAGGGACTTGTTCTCGCGCGCGAACTCGCGCTCGCCCTGCAGCACGTGCACCTGCACCTTGGTCTGGTTGTCGGCGACGGTCGTGAACACGAGCGAGTTTTTGGTCGGGATCGTGGAGTTGCGCTCGATCAGTTTCGTGAACAGGCCGCCGTGCGTCTCGATGCCGAGGGAGAGCGGCGTGACGTCGAGGAGCACCATGTCCTTGATGTCGCCTCGGAGAATGCCGCCCTGGATCGCCGCGCCGACGGCCACGACTTCGTCGGGATTGATGTTGCGGTTCGGGTCTTTTCCGAAGACCTGCCGCACGGCCTCGATCACCTTCGGCATGCGCGTCTGGCCGCCGACGAGCACGACCTCGTCGATCTGCTTCGCCAGGAGCCCCGCGGAGCGCAGCGCGTCGTTCACCGGATCGATCGTGCGCTGGATCAGATCCTCGACCATCTTCTCGAAGTCGCGGCGCGTGAGCACGGCGTTGAGATGTTTCGGTCCCGACGCGTCGGCGGAGATGAACGGCAGCGTGACGCGCGACTCCTGCTCCATCGACAGCTCGCACTTCGCGCGCTCGGCCGCTTCTTTCAAGCGCTGCAGCGCCATGCGGTCGTCGCGGAGATCGATGTTGGTCTGCCGCTGGAAGTGGTCGATGAGCCAGTCCATGACCCGCTTGTCGAAGTCTTCGCCGCCGAGGTACGTATCGCCGGACGTGGAGAGGACTTCGAACAGGCCGTCTTCGAGCTTGAGGATGGAGATGTCGAACGTACCGCCGCCGAGGTCGTAGACGGCGATGAGCTGGTTCGCTTTGTTGTCGAGGCCGTAGGCGAGCGCCGCGGCGGTCGGCTCGTTGATGATGCGCAGCACTTCGAGGCCCGCGATCTTGCCCGCGTCGCGCGTAGCCTGGCGCTGCGAGTCGTTGAAATACGCCGGCACCGTGATGATGGCCTCGGTGATCTCTTCGCCGAGGAACTCTTCGGCGAAGGCCTTGATCTCCATCAGCACGAACGCGGAGATCTCTTCCGGCGAGTATTCGTTCTCGCGGATGCGTGCCTTGATGTCGCCGTTGTTCGCCGGGACGATGTTGTACGGCAGCACGTTCTTCGCGTGCGCGACTTCGTCCGAGTCGAACTTGCGTCCGATGAGGCGCTTGATGGCGAAGACGGTGTTGAACGGATTCGTGATCGCCTGCCGCTTGGCGATCTGTCCGACCAGCCGGTCGCCGTCCTCGGTGAATCCGACGACGGAGGGCGTGGTGCGGCTGCCTTCCCGATTCGGGATCACCTGCGGCGTCGTGACGTCGACGACCGCGACGCAGGAGTTCGTCGTCCCGAGATCGATTCCGAGGATCTTGGCCATGGGTAATTGATGTTAAACCGGAACGGTCACTCAGGTCCGCCTACGGCCACTTTCACCATCGCCGGCCGCAGCAGCCGGTCGTGGAGGAAATAGCCCTTCTGCAGCACGGCCGTCACTGTATGAGACGGCACGGAGTCGTCTTCTTCACGCACCACCGCCTCGTGAATGTTCGGATCGAACGGGACGCCCGACTCGTCGATCAGCTTGAGTCCGTGCTTCTGCAGCACGTCGAAGAGCTGTTTGTAGATGAGCAGCACGCCTTTGTGAAACTCGTCCCCCTCCTCGGCGTGATCGAGCGCGCGGTCGAAGTTGTCGATGATCGGCAGGAGGTCCTTGAGAACTCCCGCCAACGCGTATTTGTAATAGTCGGCTTTCTCGCGCTCGCCGCGGCGGCGGAAGTTTTCGAAGTCGGCGAGCAGGCGAAGATAGCGATCGCGCAGCTGCGCGGTTTCCTCGTCGACGATGGGCGCGGCCGGCGCGGGCTCCGATGCCGCGACCGCTTCCTGGGCCGTGGCCTCCATCTCCCGCTCGATCTCTTCGACGGACTCGCCGGTGTCTTCGATGACGTAGGCGTCGTCGTCTTCCGGGTTCGGTTTGTTTTCGTCCATCAGGTGTGATGCTCCTGTTCTTCTTCGATCTTGCGGCTCAGCGCGCGGCCGAGGTAGTCCACGAGCGGTGCCATGCGCGCGTACTCCATGCGCATCGGGCCGAGGATGCCGACCATGCCGAGCGGCGACGCGTGCGAGCCGTAGCGGCGCGCGACGACGCTGAAGTTGTGCACTTGCGTGAAATCGCTCTCCGAGCCGATGAGAATCTGCAGCCCATCCTCGGCCAGGCACGACTCGAGGAGATCGATCAGCTTCTCTTTCTCCTGCAGCGCGAGGAACGTCTTGCGCAGCGCCGCGGCGTCGGAGAACTCCGGCTTGTTGAGAATCGAGGCCGCGCCTTCGACGTAAAGCTCGTGCTCGAACGGCGCGACGTCGTTCACGGCCTCGATGCCGAGGGAGATCGTCTTCTGCAGCATCTGATCGTGCTGCGCGCGCTCCTCCGCGGTCATGCGGACCAGCCGGCGGCGGATGACTTCCAGCGTGCAGCCGGAGAACTCGATGGTGATGTAGCGGCTGATTTTCTCGAGCTCGTCGCGCGAGCAGGTGAAGCGCGTCTGGATGATCTTGTTCACCACCACGCCGTTCGTGCCGACGATGACGCACATGATCTTGTTCTCGCCGACCAGCACGAAATCCATCGAGCGGATGGCGAACTGCAGGAGCGTCGGCATGAACACCACGCCGACCTGATCGCTGAGCTTCGAGAGGAGGCTCGACGCGAGGGACAGGACCTGCTCGATCTCGCTGGCGTGACCGACCTGGTCGTCGATCACCTCGCGCTCTTTCGAGGAGAGCGCGCGGGAGCGCATGAGGTGATCGATGAAGAAGCGATAGCCGCGGTCGGTCGGCACGCGGCCGGCCGAGGTGTGCGGCTGCTGGAGATAGCCGAGATCCTCGAGATCGGCCATCACGTTGCGCAGGCTGGCCGGCGAGAGATCGAAGCGGCCGCACTTCGCCAGCGTGCGCGAGCTGATCGCTTCGCCGCTGGCGATGTGCTGGCTGACGATCTCGCGCAGCACCTCGCGTGCGCGCGGGTCGAGATCTGACGTTCCCATTAGCAGTCGGGCGCGTGGAGCGCCAGGCAACTGTAACAGGCGGAGGGTGTGGCAACAATCCGGTGGAGCGGCGGGCTTTAGCCCGCCGAACTCTTCCGGCGGGCTAAAGCCCGCCGCTCCACCGTCTACTGCACGCGTTCCGCGGTGCCCAGGCGGATCGCGCGTTTCACAATCCTCTCGACTTCGTCATCGAACACTTGGTCGAGCTCTTCTTCGCGCTGGTCGATCTGCCGCTCTTCCTGCTCCAGCGGGCGGAGCTGGCGCTCGAGCTCGCGGATCTGCGAGCGAAGCTCGCGAATGCGAACGTGGTCGGCGGCGGTCAGCTCCTCGTCGTCCTCTTTATCCGTCAGCTCGTCGAGCTCGTCTTCGAGCTTTTCCTGCTGCCGCTCGATAGGCTTGATCCGGTGAGCGATCGCGCGCTGCTCGGGCTCGAGCAATTCCAGCGGCCGCGCGGCGCGCCGGACTTCGTCGAGCACCGCCCCGTCGCGGATCAGGTACTCGCGCCCGTCCACCCGCGCCCACACATACCCGCCGCTGTACCGTTTCTTCAGCTTGACGATGTCCTGGAGATCGCCGCGGGAGATCGTCCAGTTGCTGGCACTGTCGCGCGTGTAGACGTAGGAAAACCGCTGCTCCGCGCCTGCCGTGAGTGCGAGAAGGAGAAGGAGAATGATGCGTCGCATGCGGTGCCTCCCTAGTTCGCGCGTTCCGCGATGCCGTTGCGGATGGCGCGCTCGACAATCCTCTTCAGCTCGGCGTCGAAGGCCTCTTCGATCTGGTCATGACGCCGGTCGAAGCGCTCTTCTTCGCGCTCGTAGACGCGCAGTTCGCGCTCGACGTTGCGAAGCTGCGATTCCAGGTCGCGGAGCCGGTCGCGATCGATTTTTTCATCGTCTTCGTTGTCGTACAGCTCGTCGAGCTCATCCTCGAGCTGATCCTGCTTCCGCTCGAGCGGCTTCATCTTCCGCTTCAGCTCGCGATGCTCGGGCTCCATCGCCTCCATCGCGGCCGCCGCGCGATTCACCTCGGCCAACACGCCCGCATCCCGCATGACGTACTCGCGCCCTTCGGAGCGCACCCAGAGATAAGGCCCGCTGTAGCGCTTGTGGACGCGCAGGATGTCATCGACCGAGCCGCCGGAAATGATGGCGTTGTTCCCGCGCGAGTACACGTACGAGAACCGCTGCCCCGCGCTTGCCGTGACTGCCAGCAGAAGGATCAGAATGAGGCGTCGCATACTGGAATGGACGGTGCACCCCGGCCGCGGTTAGTCTCGTGTTGCACATGCGGCGATTTTTTCTTCTTTGCGCTCTCGCGCTGCCGGCCTCGGCCGTCACCGTCGATCGCATCGCGGCGGTGGTGGATCAGCAGGTGCTGGCGGTCAGCGAGATCACGCAGATGGTGGAGATCCGCTTCTTTCCGCGGCTGGCGCCGAATGACGACGAGCATCGCCGCGAGGTGTTGAATGCGCTGATCGCGCAGGCGCTGCGCTATCGCGACGTCGAACGGTTCGGCGCGGAGGACATCCCGCACGACACGATCGAAGCGCGGATTCAGGACATCAAGCGGCGCTTCTCCACGGAGGCGGATTTCACCGCGTCGCGGATTTCGTCGCGCACATCGGTCAGCGGCGGGATCGGCAGTCCGCGCTCGCGGCGCTGTTGCGCCCACGGACCGCG
>DATFHJ010000290.1:0-15521 GCA_035248585.1 Thermoanaerobaculia bacterium | reverse complement strand
CTTGCAGAGCGGACAAGCGAGGATTTCGAGCAATTCTTGGTCGACAGCCATCGCGCGGACTATAACAGAGGGATGGTGGAGCGGCAGGCTTTAGCCTGCCGTATCCTCGGCGGGCTGAAGCCCGCCGCTCCACTGACTCGAAATGAAAATTCTCCACCTCGCCGCAGGAAATCGCTGGACCGGCGCGGCCGCGCCGGCCTTCGCGGAGGTCGAGGCGTTGCGCGCGGCCGGCGTCGACGCGCATTACGCGTACGTCGGCGGCTACAAGCTGCAGGCAAAGCTCGCCCATCACGACTTCGCCCATCCGCTCATCGAAAAGTCGCAGGATCCGCTGGCGTTCGCGCGCACCGTCGAGAAGCTCGACCGCATCATCAGCCATCACGGCTTCGACGTCCTGCACGCGCATCTGACGCACGACCACTGGCTCGCGCGCATGGTCATTCGCGGACGCCCGATCGTTCTCGCGCGCACGTTTCACTCGCGGCGCGTGCTGCGCCGCGATCCGTTCACGCGTCTCCTCCTGCGGCGCACGCAGCTGCGCTTCGTCATCAATGATGCGTTCCACGAAGCGCTGTCCGGCGCGATCTTCACGCCGCCGCCGCTCGATCACCGGCAGTTTCATCCTGACGGTCCGGCGATTCCGCTCGAGCCACCGATCGTCACCGTGATCGGCAAGCTGTCGAAGGGTCGCGGCTTCGAAGACGCGCTGCGGGCGTTCGCGATTCTTCGCAACAGCGTCGCCGCGCGACTCATGATCATCGGCCACGGCGAGCATCGCCCAGTGCTCGAAGAGCTCGCGCACTCCCTCGGCATCGCCGAGCACGTGATCTGGGCCGGCTATCACGAGGACGACCTCGCCGAGCACTACCGCGCGTCGTCGCTCTTGCTCTTCACCGCGCGCGGCTCCGACGAAGGACACCGCGCGATCCTCGAGGCGATGGCGTGCGGCGTTCCGCCGGCCACGTTTCCGATCGAAGGCGTGCACGCGCTGATTGATCCGGAGCACATCGCCGCGTCGTCGACACCCGAGGCGCTCGCCGCCACCGCGGCCGCGCTGCTCGCGCGCGGATCGATGAACGAGGCGATGGCGGCGCGCTCACAGCAGTTCGGCTATGCGCGCGCCGCCGAACGGCTCATGGACGCGTACGAAAGATCAGTCGATCCAGAGCCCACGGCCCCGGACCATACGCGGCGATGAAGAGCCACAGCCAGCAGTAAAGCACCGCCGGCTCGCCGCCGTTCACCTTCGGCACGAAGCCGTTGACCGCGTGGCCTTTGAAGTAGGCGACGGCCATCAATCCGCTGAGGATGAACGCGACCGGGCGCGTGAAGAGGCCGAGAGCGAGGAGGATTCCGCCGAAGAATTCGAGCCCGCCCGCGCCGTACTTGATGTATCCCGGCACCTCGATGCCCGGCGGCAGGCCGCCGAACCAGCCGAGGAGTTTCTGCGCGCCGTGGCAGGCGAACATCACTCCCGCGAGGAAGCGGAAGATGCTGAGGATGTGAGGCGCCCAGGAACGAAATCGCTCGATCATGCCGCACCCCGTTTCGACAGATGCTCGGCGAAGCGCCCGAGGGTCTGGTGAAGGCCTTCGATCGCCCCGTATTCCTTGACGACGTGGTCGCGCGACTCGGTGGTCTCGAACACCATCTGCACCGTGACCGCGGTTTGACTTCCCTTCGCCGGAAGGAACGTCACGGTCGCGCGGAAGAGCGGGCCGGTCTCATGGTCGTACACGAGCCGTGATGGCCGCTCGACGTCCACGTAGACGATCCTGTTGTGATAGTCGCGGCCGTCGGGACCGTGCATCATGAAATCCCACACGCCGCCCGGGCGGACGTCCATCTCTTTCGTGGTGATGGTGAAGCCGTTCGGGCCCCACCACTCGCCGACGTACCGCGGATCCGTGAACGCGTCGAACACCAGCTCGCGCGGCGCATCGAAGATCCGCGTGACCGTGATGCCGCGATCGGAGACGAGATACTCCGACAGCCGGTCGAACTGCTCGTTCCAGCCCACATCCGCGCCGTCGCGTCCTTCCTTCGGCATCGGCGTCTTCGCCGTCTGGCGCACGGTCAGCGTCGTCCTGCCGTTTTCCTCGGTGAACGTGACCGTCATCATCATTTCCTCCGGCCAGTCCGGCATGCCGTACTGCGCCGGCGAGACGACGTCGCCTTCCGGATTCGAGAAGTAATCGCTCGACACGATCCGTTCCGGGCGCACGATCTCGTGGTACACGCCGCCGCACCAGATGTCGAAGCCTTCGGCCGAGCGCATGCAGAAATGAATCTTCCCGCCCGGCTGCAGATCGATCGTGCAATGCGGCAGCGTGAAGCCGCGCGGCCCCCACCACTCCTTCATCAGCTCCGGCTCCGTCCAGGCGCGGAACACGAGCTCGCGCGGCGCGTCGAACACGCGCGTGATCACGAGCTCCTGCGCCTCAGCGGCGTTTGGTTTGTCGTTGTCGGGCATCTTTCTTCTTCTCCTTCTTCTGCAATTCGCGGAGGAACGCGTCGAGCCGGCCGAAGCTCTCTTCCCAGAACTTCCGGTAGTGCTCGACCCATTGGGCGACTTCTTTGAGCGGCGCGGGCTGGAGGCGGCAGGGACGCCACTGCGCCTCGCGGCCGCGGGCGATGAGACCGGCGCGCTCGAGCACTTTCAGATGCTTCGAGATCGCCGGGAGACTCATCTCGAACGGCTCGGCCAGCTCCATCACCGTCGCTTCGCCGGAGGCGAGTTTGGCGAGAATCGCACGCCTCGTCGGATCGGCGAGTGCGGCGAAGGTGGCGTCGAGGTCGTCGGAGGTCATCGGCGTATTTAACCTATCCGTTAATTAGCCTACCGGTTAAATGCGTACGATGTCAAGCGCCATGAAAGACGCCCTCTGGAGATCCGCGACCGACGACGGCTTCGAGCATCTGCGGCTGTCGCAATCGGATGGACGCATCGTCGCCGACGGCGTGATCGTGCGCCGCACGAGCGTGGCCGCGTACCGCGCGCACTACCTCATCGAATGCGACGAACAGTGGCGCGTGCGCAAGGTGACGATCGGATCGCTGACGCTACACGCCGACGGTGAAGGGCACTGGCAGAACGAGCCGGCGCTGGACGGCTGCATCGACATCGATCTCCGCGCCTCGCCGTTCACGAACACGCTCCCCATCCGCCGCCTGCAGTTGCAGCGCGGTCAGTCGCGCGCCATCGACGTCGTCTTCATCGATCCGGCGAATCGCACGTTCGAGAAATTCGCACAGCGCTACACGCGCCTCGACGAAGCGCGCTATCTGTACGAGTCGCTGGAGAGCGAGTTCAAAGCGGAGCTGCCGGTCGACGAGGACGGACTGCTGCTCGACTATCCGGACTTTTTCACGCGCGTGTGGTGACTCACCCCTTCACGCAGACGACCTGCCGCAGCGTATGCACCACGTCGACGAGATCGCTCTGCGCCTCCATCACTTTCTCGATCGACTTGTACGCCGCGGGCGTTTCGTCGATGACGTCCTTGTCCTTCCGGCACTCGATTCCCGCCGTTGCCTTGGCGTGATCGTCGAGCGTGAAGCGGCGCTTCGCTTCCGTCCGCGACATGGCCCGGCCCGCGCCGTGGCTGCAGCTCTCGAAGCTCTCCGGATTCCCCTTCCCGCGCACGATGAACGACTTCGCGCCCATGCTGCCCGGAATGATTCCCATGTCGTCGCGCCCCGCGCGCACCGCGCCCTTCCGCGTGACGAACACGCGCTCGCCGTAATGCTCCTCGACCGCGACGTAGTTGTGATGACAGTTCACGACTTCCACGTCCGCGTCGAACGGCGGCAGGTCCTTCGAGCCCCGCAGCGCATCGATCACCGAGGCCATCATCAGCTCGCGATTCGTCATCGCGTATTTCTGCGCCCAGTGCACCGCCTTCACGTACTCATTGAAATGCTCGGTGCCCTCGGGCAGATACGCGAGATCGCGATCCGGCAGGTTGATCATCCACTTGCGCATGTCCTCCTTCGCCAGCTCGATGAAGAACTGGCCGATGCGATTGCCGACGCCGCGCGAGCCGCTGTGCAGCATGATCCAGACGTGATCCTCTTCGTCGAGACAGATCTCGATGAAGTGATTGCCCGTGCCGAGCGTGCCGAGGTGATTCGAGTCGTTGCCGCGACCCAGCCTCGGGTGCTTCGACACGATCTGCGAGTACACCGGCTCCAGCTTCGCCCACGCCTCCGCGTTCCGCGGCGGCGGATTGCGCCACGCGCCGCGGTCATTGCGCCCGCCGTTGTCGGTGCGGCCATGCGGCACGGCCGCCTCGATGAGCGAGCGCAGCGGATGCAGGTCGTCCGGCAGATCGCCGGCATTCAGCGAGGTCCGCACGGCCATCATCCCGCAGCCGATGTCGACGCCGACGGCCGCCGGAATGATGGCCTGCTTCGTCGGAATCACACTGCCGACCGTTGCCCCCTTGCCGAGGTGCACGTCGGGCATGACCGCGATCCAGCGGTAGATGAACGGCATCTGCGCGATGTTCAACAACTGCTGCTTCGCCTCGGACTCGACCGGCACCCCGCGCGTCCACGCCTTGATGGGCGAGCCGTTGTTTGAGAACACCTCGTAGCTCTTGTCGTTGCTCATGTTTGGTCCTCTTTGAACGCCATCCACTTCTTCATCATTGCCGTTCCGCGCAACGTAGTGGCACTGTTCGGCAAATCATTCGATGAGAAAGTGCAGAGCGCGCTCGAGAGAGTGCGCGGGCAATTTCCCGGCTCCAACATCAACGCTCAGGTCGACAACGAGTCCGTGACGCTGACCGGATCGGCGAGCGACCTCGACACCAAGTCGAGAATCATGGCGGCGTTCAATGACGCGGTCGAGACGAAGAACACGGTCAACAATCTCACCGTCAATCAGCCCGCGCCGAATCTCGCCAATCCGCTGGCGGCGAAAGCGGCGCCCGGCCTCACCACGGCCACGGAGCAGCGCATGCACGAAGTGGCGTCGGGTGAAACGCTCAGCCATCTCGCGCGGCGGTATTACGGCGACGCATCGAAGCACGGCAAGATCTTCGAGGCCAATCGCGATCAGCTGAATGATCCCGACAAGATCAAAGTCGGGCAGAAGTTGAAGATCCCGGTGTAACGGCGTCAACGCCCGATCCGCGGCTATACTTCTCGCCATCCAAATCGGCGAAAGGAGTACTCCCAATGGTCCGGATCGGGCGTGTTCTCTTCTTCCTTCTCGCATTAACGATGCCGCTCGCGGCGCAGACGATTCGAGGTCGAGTCGTGCTGCAGTCGGACGGCTCACCGCTTCCCGGCGTCACCGTCTCCGTCGATGAATGGGGGCTGACCACCGTCACCGACGTCGACGGCCAGTACAGCCTCAACGCTTCAGGCCATAGCGGCAGCGCCAGAGTCACGGCGATGCTGGCAGGATTCCAGACCCGCGCCGCGACGGTGAACGTCAGCGGATCGGGAGACGTCACGCAGGACTTCTCCCTGCACGTGCAGTTCGGGCAGGAGATCACCGTCGGCTCGCGCGCGATCGGCGCGGAGCAGGAGAAAGCCGTTCCGGTCGACGTGATTCCGCAGGAGCGGATCGAGAGCGTGGCCTCGGCGGAAACGAATCAGATCCTGCAGAAGCTCTCGCCGTCGTTCAACTTCCCGCGGCCGACCATCAGCGACGGCTCCGACACCGTGCGTCCGGCCACGCTGCGCGGACTCGGGCCCGATCAGGTGCTGGTGATGATGAACGGCAAGCGCCGCCATGCCAGCGCGCTCGTGAATGCAAACAATACGATCGGCCGGGGAACGAGCGGCGTCGATTTGAACGCCATTCCGGCGTCGGCGATCGAGAGCGTGGAGATCCTGCGCGACAGCGCATCCGCGCAATACGGATCGGATGCGATCGCGGGCGTGATCAACGTGGTCATGAAGTCGTCGCCCGAGCCGCTGAAGGTGGATGTGAAAGCGGGACAGACGACGCATGAAGACGGCGAGATGCTGAACCTCGCGCTGAGCGGCGGCTGGTCCCTCGGACGCGGCGCGCTGTTCGTCGCCGGCGAGCACCGCACGCGCTACGACACCAATCGCGCGAACAACGACCTGCGCGATCAATTCGTGAGCGGCGACGCCGGCAACAACGCCATCGATCAGCCGAACACGCACTGGGGCGATTCCTACGCGCGCGACACGTTGTTCTTCGCGAACTTCAACTTGCCGATGACCACGGATGGGAAGCAGATCTTCTACGCGTTCGGCGGCTACAGCCTTCGCCACGGATCGCACGGCGGCAACTTCCGCCGCCCGATCGACGCGAACAACTGGCGCAACATCTATCCGAACGGCTTCCTCCCGCTGATTCAGCCGCGCGTCGCCGATACCGCGCTCACCACCGGTGCGCGCGGGCAGCTCGCGACGTGGTACTACGATCTGAGCGCCGCGTACGGCCGCAACAAGTACGCGTTCTACGTCACCGACTCGCTGAATGCGTCCCTCGGCCCGAACATGCCGCCGAACCAGACGCGCTTCTACGCCGGCACGCTCGGCGACAAACAGATCACCACGAATCTCGATCTCACCCGCCGCTTCAATGCCGGTCTGGCCGGACCGCTCAACGTCGCCGTCGGCGCCGAATATCGCCGCGACTCCTTCGAAGAGCACGCCGGTGAACAGAACTCCTGGATCAACGGCGGAGTGCCGAACCAGGCCGGCGGCCGCGCCGCTGCCGGCGCGCAGGTGTTCCCCGGCTTCCAGCCGTCGAATGAAATCGACGTCTCGCGCAACAGTAAAGCGGTGTACGCCGATCTCGAAGGCGACGTGCTCGCGAAACTGCGCCTCGGCGTCGCAGGCCGGCATGAAGACTTCAGCGACTTCGGCGGCACGACCACCGGCAAAATCACCGCGCGCTACGAGCCGGTGAAACAGTTCGTCCTGCGCGGCTCCGCCAGCACCGGCTTCCGCGCGCCGGCGTTGAATCAGAGCTACTGGTCGGCCATCAGCACGAACTTCATTCCGAACAGCGCGGGCGTCGTCGAAGCCGTGCAGGTCGGCACGTTCCGCGTGAATGCGCCGATCTCGCGCGCGCTCGGCGCCCGCGATCTGAAGCCGGAGAAATCGAAGAACTACAGCGGCGGATTCGTGTGGCAGCCGCTGTCGAATCTCGAGCTCACCGCCGACTACTTCCACATCGACATCGAAGACCGCATCGTCTACTCCGGCAACTTCAATCAGAACGCGATCAAGCCGATCCTCGAGCCGTTCGGCGTCGGCGGCGTTCGTTTCCTCACCAACGCCATCGACACCGAGACCGACGGCTACGACCTCGTTGCCAACTACCAGCACCCGCTCCTCGGCGGGCGCGTCGACCTCTCGGCCGCGTACAGCAACAACAAGACGGAGGTCGTGCACGTCGAGCCGACACCGGGCCCGCTGCAGGCATTTGGGGAGACGCTCTTCGACCGCCAGGAGCTGCGCCGCTTCGAGTGCGGCCAGCCGCGCAACAACGTGCGCCTCCTGCAGAGCTGGAACCGCCAGGGCTGGGGCGTCACCCTGCGCGAGGCCCGCTACGGCGAATACTGCAGCCTCACCCTCGCGCCGGTCGACGATCAAACCTACGCCGCCGAATGGGTCTCCGACGCGGAAGTGTCGTACCGCTGGCGCGACTACACGTTCGCCGTCGGCGCCGAAAACATCTTCGACAACTTCCCCGACCGCAACCGCCTCTTCCGCCCCGGCACCGGCCCCGGCACCAACCTCCCCGGCGTGCTTACTCAGCAATCCGGCACCGGCGGCACGAACTCCTATCCGATCAATTCGGTCTTTGGCATGAACGGGAGGTTTGTTTATACGAGGGTGACGTACCGGTTCTGATCATTCGAAGCCGATCGTGTAGACCTGAAACCCGCTCCAGGCGGCAGTGGCATGCAGTCGAGCATCACGCGAGTGAAGCATCGCTCGCTGAGCAGACTGCATCGCCGCTGCTGCCGAGCGCTTCTTACGAAGCGCGCGATGAAAACAGAGCGAGAATTCGTGAGTCGCCTCGTCTTCCACATCCCACAACGTGGCGACCACACTCCGCGCGCCGGCGGCGAGAAATGAGCCCGCGAAATCGCGCAGGCACCCCGGCTCGCGGCTGATTCCGCTGCGGCAGGCCGCGATGACGACGATGCTTCCCCGCTTGATCGGAAGCAGCGAAATGTCCTGCAGACTACAGGCGCCGTTGTGCCCGCGGCCCGGCGCGAGCAGCAGTTTCAAGAGCGCCGGCTCCTCCGCACTGGGCGTTGTATGCGCGGCGATGTCGAGAACATCCGCCGTCGAAACGCGTCGCGCCAGATTCTGAAGCGTCGCTTCCGGTCCCATCAACACATCCGCCGCGGGATACTCACGTGCCACGTCGACGGACTCGTTCCGGCTCGCCGGCAACGTCTGCAGCGCTGGGTAGGCGCGTTGATCGAACGCCGGGTCGCCGACGGTGACAGCCGTCTGAAGCGCGAGAGGCGAAACGAATTTCGTTTGAGCAAACAGCGAGGCGCTCGGAGCGCGTTGCAACTCGAATTGATCAATCAGGTATTCGTTTCGTGCGCGATCGAAGAAGACCGCAAACGGCACGTCGTGCATCGGCGGATCGGCGACGATGAGGAGACTCCTGACGCGTTTTCGATCGATCTCGAGCGGCGCGATCAGGAGGTCGTAGAGCTCACCGGCGAGCAACTCCATCCGGGCCTGTCTTCCTGAATGAATCGCATCGAGCAAGTCCGACCGGCGCTGAAGCAGCCGAGCGGTCGTCTCCGCTACACGGTGCACGGTAAATCGGTTTCTCTCAACAAGGGTCACCAGCATGTGGCGGCCGGATGAAGTGAGAACGATCGCGGCTACACCAGGCGGCAGCCGTTTCGCGACCTCTCTCACCGTCAACGGCCGCCTCGCTGGCGTCGCGGCAGTGGCACCATCGAGAAATACGAGTCCGCGCCTTCGCTCGCCGAGCTCGAAAATCAGCTCGTCCTGCTTCTCATCCCAATAGATCTCCGTCAGCACATCGAACGAGTCATCGGCGATCCTGCTCCACAGATCCCGAAGATCGCGCCGGCCGATCTTCTTCCGGCGTTGTTCGAGAATCCCGATCGATTGCTTCAGATCTGCAATCGCGCCGGCAGTATCGAACATCCTGTCACGCGCAATCGCGCGATAGAGATAGACGTAGGGAAGCATCAATGACCGCCCCGTCGCGTGCGAATCGGCGAGACACTCGGATAAAAGAGCCTCCGCCTCACGCGGCTTCCGCCTGCACAGACCGATCGCGCGAGCGAAGCGAATGCTGTTTTGATCCGTCGCAGAAAATCCCCGTTCGTGAAGCGAGTCGAGGAGGAGCTCGGTCGGCGCAAACTGCTGGGACTGAGGCAACGGCAACACGGCGGTGTAAAGCGCCAGCGCCGACCGTTCGTTTTTCTCGAACCGCTCATCCTGAGCCGTGTGTCGAATGACGAATTCGAGGAGCGGCCCGCCGATGTCGTCGGCGATTCGGAGGGCCGGCCGGCGAACGCGCCACGCTTCGACCGGCTGACCCAGCAGCGTGAGCATGTGCGCAGCCAACGTGCGCATCCGCGCAACACCCTCGTCGTCGTGAAGACGCTCGAACTCCGCTTGTGCACGCCTGTAGATTTCGAGCGCTTGCGACAGCTCTCCTTTCTCCGCCAGACGAGTCACGATCTCTGCCTGCGCACGAGCATGTCGTGAGAGTTGCCCGCCATCACTCCTGCGCCGCCTCTGAGAAAGGAGGCGGCCGATTCGACGTTTCACTTCGCCATACCAGCCGGCGTTTTTCACCTCGAGCGACCGGCGATAAGAATCGACGGCCGGCGTCCAGAGACCGAGCTTCTCGAATGCCAGGGCACGATTGAAATGCGCTTGCGAAATCGATCCGCCGATTTGGATCGCATCGTCGGTGAGCACGAGAGCCCGCAGGATTTGGGAGACGTCATCCGTCCGGTCGAACAACAGCAACCGGAGCGCGGCTGCATCGTTGAGCATCCCGGCGGACAAGTCTCTGTCATCAAGAAAGCTCACGAATGCGCCGATTTCAAAGGTCGTGGCGCCTCCTCCGAGGTCGCCGCTTGCTGCACGGGCGAGTGCGATGTTGCTCCACATCCGGGCATCCGGGTACCGGCGGTGGATTGAGATTCTTGGTATCTCCGAGTAGGAGCCGAGACGAATGCCTTCGCGAGCCTCGTATTGTTCGCCGGCATTCAGCCAAAATTTGATCCGCGACGGAACGGCCGGGTTGACTTGTCGCGGGTCGTCTGGCGGAGGACCAAAACCCGTGAGGCGGGCCATGGAGATCGGGAGACCTGACATTGAGATCAGCTGCCGGAAGTCATCGCCGGCATCCCTCCGACGGAGCGAGCCAACGGAAATGCCAGCGAGCAGAACGAAGACGACAAATCGCTTCACCAAAATGGGAGAGCCCGCGAATGACGGCTTCCCTACCTCTGTCGCGGCCCCATTCGTTTATTCTTGAGCTCCCGCTTCCCCCATGGATGGACGAGAGCTCTTCGAGACCAATCTCGGCGCGGTCGAGCGCATCATCGCGATGGTGTGCCGCCGCGCCGGTTTGTTTGGGCCGGATGCCGAGGACTTTGGGTCCGAGGTGCGGCTCGCGCTGATCGACAACGACTATGAAGTGATGCGGCGGTGGGAGAGGCGCTCGTCGGTCGACACCTTCCTCGCCGTCGTCATCCAGCGCCTGCTCGCCGATCACCGCATGCGCAACAAAGGGCGGTGGCATGCGTCGTCGGAGGCGCAGCGGCTCGGGCCGGCGGCGGTGCTGCTGGAGACGCTCGTGCGCCGCGATGGCCGCTCGCTCGACGAAGCGCTGCCGCACATGCGCGCCGCGCATCCGGAGATCACGCGCGAACAAATGGAAGCGCTGCTCGACCGCCTGCCCGCGCGCACGGGGCGGCCGAAGGCGGTCGACCTCGACTCCATCAGCTACGCGATCGCGGGAGGCGAAGCCGCGGATGTGCGCGTGACGGCCGCGGACAAGGATCGCGTCGCGAGCGTCGCCGGCACCGCGGTGCGCGACCTGCTTCGCGCGATGCCGGTCGAGGACCGCATGCTCATCCGCCTCCGCTTCGCATCCGACATGAGCATCGCCGACATCTCGCGGATGATGCGCTTGCCGCAGCGCCCGCTGTACCGGCGGCTCGACTCGCTGCTCGTGCGGCTGCGCGGCGCGCTCTCGGACGCGGGCATCGATCGCGACGCGGCCGAGGGCCTCGTCGGACGCGACGACCTCAAAGAAATGGATTTTGGCCTGATGAATGGGAAAAAGGACAAATCGAGTCAGTCCATGGAGGAATCGTGATGTGCCCCGATGCGGAGACGATCGCCGCATTCGCCGAAGGGCGGGTGAAGCGCAGCGAAATGCCGGCTCTGGTCGAGCACATCGACGGATGTGAGGACTGCATGGCGGCGCTGGAGATTGCCAACGAGACGATCGCGACGCGGACAACCGCAACAGCTCGGCCGGCGTGGTGGCTTGCCGCCGCGGCGGCGATCGTGATCGCGGTGATCTCGCTGGCCGTGCTTCGCCCGTGGCGTGAAACGTCGTCGACCGATCGATTGATCGAGCTGGCACCGCGTTCCGCGCGCGGCGTCGAAGCGCGGCTCTCCGGCGGATTTCCGTGGGCGGCGTATCGCGGACCGATGCGCGCCGAGGAAGCGGAGTCCGACCCGGAGCGCATGCGGCTCGTCGGCGCCGCGGGGGACATCGTCGCGGGCGCGAATCGCGATCGCTCGGCGGACGCGCAGCAGGCCGCGGGCGTCGCACTCGTGCTCGTCGATCAGCCGATGCAGGCGATCGCGCGTCTCGAAGAAGCGGTGAAAGCCGCGCCGAAGGACGCTGCCGCGTGGAGCGATCTCGCCGCCGCGCAATACGCCGCCGCGCTGCATCTGAACCGGCCGTCGCTGCTGCCCGCGGCGCTGGAGTCGGCCGACCGCGCGCTGCGTCTCGACCCGCAACTCGCCGAGGCGCGCTTCAATCGCGCGCTGACCCTCGAGCGCCTCGGCCTCACGCAGGAAGCGCGCGCGGCGTGGAAGCACTACCTCGAGCTCGACTCCGCGTCGCCGTGGGCCGTCGAAGCGCGCGCGCGATTGGCAAAGCTCGAAACGACGTCGACCGCGCCCGATGCGCAGCGAATCCGCACGTTCGCCGAGGCGGAAACGCTCGGGCGCTGGGCGGAAGCGCGGCAACGCGGCGACGCCGCGAGTGCGGAGCGCGAGCTGGCCAGCGCGCGGACGACCGGCGATGCGTTGCGCGAGAAGACCGGAGAAGCGCTGCTGCGCGAAGCGGTGCGCGCGATCGACGATGCGACCGTGCCGGCGCTCGCGGAGGCACACGTCGTCTACCGGCGCGGACGCATCGCGTACAGCAAGCATCAGCTCGAGCCCGCGCTCGCCGATCTGACGCGCGCGGCGGTGCTGTTCAAAGAAAGTCCGATGGGATTCGTCGCGCGCTACTACGCCGCGAGCGTGCGTTTCGATCAGAACGACGTCGCCCGCGCGCGCGGCGAATTGCAGACGCTCCTCCCCGAGGCGGAGGCGCGCCCGCAATTCGTCGCCCTCGGCGCGCAGGTGCGCTGGGAGCTCGCCCTCACATTAATGGTGGACGGCGACTGGAGCGGCGCGCTGCCGCTGCTCGAACAATCGCGCGCCGCGTTCCTGCGCCTCGGCGAGCGCAATCACCTCGGCTTCCTCGAGTCGCTGCTCGCCGACACGCTGCTTTCCCTCGGCCGCCGCGACGAAGCCTGGGCGGCGCGCATCCGCGCCTTCTCCATCCTCAGCAACGACAGCCGCGGCGACCGGCTGGCGGTCAGCATGAAGGCCGCCGCGCAGCTGGAGGCTCGCAGCGGACATCTCGCCACCGCGCGCACGCTGTTCGACGTTGCCACGGCGCGCACGTTTGAAAGCGACGCGAATGCGGCCGATCTGCTGATTCACGCGGCGATGACGAGCGCCGCGCTCGGCGATGCCGACGACGCGGCGCGCCGGATTCGTGAGGCCACCGCCGCAACGGCGCGCATCCGCGAAACGACCCTGCGCGAACTTGCACAAACGCACCTAGAACTGGCCGGTGCCGCCGCACTCGTTCCCTCGGATCGCGCGCGCGCGAAGGAAATGCTCACGCGCGCGATCGATCAGTACCAGGCCAACGGCCGCACCGTGTTCCTGCCGGAGTGCTATCTGCTACGCGCCCGCACACAACGCGATCCCGATCGTGCGGCGGAAGATCTCGAAAGCGGCATCGCGGCGCTGGAACGCTCGCGCGTCCGCACGGGCGCGGTGATCGGCACGGGCGTGCTGAACGCGGGGAACGCGCTCTTCGAAGACGCGATCCGGCTCTGCGCCGATCGCGGCGACGTCGAGCGCGCGTTCGAGTACACGGAGCGCTCGCGCACGCAGCTCGGATCGAAGACCGTGACGTTGCGCGAGCTGCAACAACGGCTCGCAGCGAGTGACGCCGCGGTGTTGCAGCTCGTGGCGTTGCCGGACGAGCTGGTGGCAATCTGCGTGACGGCACGCGACGCGGCGATGCAGCGGCACGTGAACGCATCCGACCTTTACGACGCAATCATCCGTCCGTTCGACGCGATGCTCGCGTCGTCGACCCACCTCATCATCATTCCCGATCGCTCGCTGCAGAATGTGCCGTTCGCCGCGCTCTACGACGGCACTTCGCGTCGCCATCTCATCGAGCGCTTCGCCGTGTCGACGGCGCTGAGCGCGAGCTCGCTCGAGCCCGTGCCGGCGCACGGCGCCGCGTCGCTGCTCGCGGTGGCCTTGCCTTCCGGCGATGCGAATGCCGGACTGCCGGAGACGTCGCGCGAGCTCGCGGACATCGCTCCGCTCTATCCGAGCGCCACCACGATCGACGGCGCGACGTTCGATGCATTCGCCGGCGCGGCGCCGCGAGCGGACGTCATTCACATCGCCGGTCACACGGCGCAGGAATCGAACGACGCCGGCACCGCGCTCGTCTTCGCGCGCGGCCGCGTGACCTGGAGCGCGATTGCGAGGCAGCGCCTGCCGCGCGCCCCGGTGGTCGTGCTCGCGGCGTGCGCGACGCTGCAACAACGCGCGCCGGCGAACGTGCGCTCGATGACTCCCGGCGACGGCTTTCTCGCCGCCGGCGCGACGGACGTCATCGGCACGCTCACGCCGATCGCCGACGCCGACGCGCGCGAGCTGTTCCGGTCGATTCACCGGCAGTTGGCCGCCGGCGCCACTCCCGCCGATGCCGTGCGCGCGGCGCAGCTGGAAGCCCTGGCTCGCTCTTCATCCGCGTGGCGCGCCATCGCGTCACGCACCCGCAGCATCCCGACGAGAGAGAGAAGGAGCTGATCATGAGCGTTCAAGTCCAATTCACCGGCATCTGTACCCATCACCGTCCGTTCGGCAGCGCCAGACATCGCGTGGTCCTCGTGCATGCCGAGCACGGCGCGTACATCAACGAAAAATACGTCGTCCCGCCGCACATTCCGAAGCTGATCATCGGCCGGGAGCACATCGACCGCATCGAAGGCGACCTCGAAGGCCTGAAGGCCATTCCCGGGAAAGACGGCGAATGGCAACTGTGCGGCGTGCAGCTTTCGCTGGACGGCACGGTCGGGCCGTCGCGCGAATCTGTTTCGACGTACGACGACATTCCGCGTCTCGGCGCGTACACCGACGAGGCGCCGGGGCCTTCGATCGACGTGCTGGAGAAGGGACAGGCCGCCTGCTATTTCGAGATCGCCGACTGCGGCACGATCTCCTCCGAACGAACGAAACCGGTGGACGGCGCCTATTACGCGGTATGGAACGCCGAGACGGAGGGCACGCCCAGGCTCCGCGTGAGCTCATTCTGGAATCGCCAGACGGAGCCGTCGTTCATCTATCTGAAGGACAACGCCTCGATCCATATCTCGCACGTCGGCGACAAGGAAGAATCGGAATTCGACTTCCTCCTGCACTTCTTCGTGCTCAAGGAGATTCCGAAAGACGCACGCGTGCCGAAGGAAGACAAGCCGGCGCGCAAGAAGGACCCGAACGACCCGAACGACATCAGCATGGGCTGCTCGAACTCACAGTATCCGTGAGTCGAGCAAGGTCCAAAAAGGCGCGATCACCCGGCAGGGGAAGTGTGAGGAATGAAATAGAGCCGGATCGAGGCGCCGACGCGCTCGTACGGCCGCCCGCGCAGCCAGCGGTAGTTTTCGAGCCGGTACAAATGATCGCTGACGGCGATCCAGCCGGTGGCCGGGACGCCGGCGGAGACGGGATAGTTGGGCGGATAGCCGAGGCGCCGGTAGTCGTGCATGCCGACGAGCGCGAGGCCGACTTCGCTCGCGCGTTTCTCACGCAGCTTTTGTTTGAGCAGCAACGCGTCCTGTCCCCAATCGAGATTGCTGTCGACGAGCACGCGCGACGGATCGCGGCCGGCGAAGGCGTTGAAGTAGGCAAAGTATTGCGGATGGGCGAGGAGCGAGGTGGCGCAGTGCCAGGCG
>DATFHJ010000289.1:0-9019 GCA_035248585.1 Thermoanaerobaculia bacterium | reverse complement strand
TGCGGGAGGCGTGCCTACGGGGAGGGCGGAGGGGGGAGGGGGGGAGGGCGGAAGAGGATGAATGCAGAAGGCAGAATGCAGAATGCAGAATTGAGAAGCACACCCGGCCGAGCAATTCTCAATTCTTCATTTTGCATTCTGCATTCTGCATCAGTGCTGTCCAAGATAGCGCGTGTGTCAAACACTCGGGTTAGTAGAATCAGCGGGTTAAGGCTTGCGAGACTTGGGTGTAGGAAACAGGTCTGGTAGTTGCGGCTATCCAAAAGCTGCGAACGCGGCTTGGAGGTCAGGCTCGGGCGGCGGTTTGAAGGGGGCATCGAGCCAGGCGCGAAGATCTCGGTGGACGAAAAGTTGATGACGAAGCATGGCCACGAAGTTTGACAACGACCAGCGGTAGGTTGAGAGGAAGGTCAGGTAGCGCAGGGTCAGCAGAGCAATCAAGGCAGTCCAGATCTGGATGTGAAGAGCGTTCTCCGAGGTGCCGACGAAGGTCTTGATGCGCAGATTCTGTTTGATCGCCCGAAAGAACTTCTCGATTTCCCATCGGCTCCGGTAAATCTGCCCGATGGTTCGCGCACTCAGATGAAAGATGTTGGGCAGGAAGGCGATTTCCTCGCCATCATCTCCGCGGACCACCACCCGACGCATTGGTTCCGGCGCCACGTTCTCGAACTCCTTGACGAAGACAATGGTTTGATCCGCGGTAACCGGTGATCGTGCCGGCGGTTGCCGCTCCTCGCGCACGACGAAACGCGTAGCTTCCTTGATTCGGGTGACAAAGAACACGCTCCGTCGGGTGAGGTCGTAAAAGAACTGAAAGTCGTTGTACGCGCGATCGAAGACCACGATCGAATCCTCCGGGAACTCCAGCCCGCGAGCAACCTCGATGTCGAACACCTTCGCTTCGCGAATGACCGCGTACGTCGGCAGATACCCGTCATGATCGAGCACCAGGTGGACCTTCACTCCTTCCTTCTTCCGTTTGTATCGAGCCCAGTCAAACATCGACGCACAGAGCGTGATGGTCGTCGCGTCCAGTGAGTAAAGCTTGTTCTTGAATCGAAACCGATGTCCGGGAGCTAGGGCTTCACAGCGGTGCAGCAACGCTGCGAAGACGTCTCGGTAGAGCTGCCACGGTCGATGTTTGTTCGCGTAGGCCAACGTGGACCGGGCCGGAGCCTCGATCCCCAGATGCTGCAGCTTCCCTTCGCACGAGCGCAGTCCATCGGTGATCTCCCGCAGCGACTGTGCTCGGCCCAGCTGGCAGAACGTCATCGAGACAAACTGCGTCCAGCAACGGAATCCCTTGGCGTGGCGATCGCCCTCGTGTCGCTTGACCATCTCGGCAAACTCGGCGCGAGGAAACAGCTTGAGTATCTGGCTGAAAACGCTCGAAAATTGGCCCAACGCCGGGAACCTCCTGCTCTTTGATCCTTCGACAAGACCATTTTGCAGGAACCTCGGCGTTCCCTGTTTTGGACACTACTGATTTTGAATTCTGCATTCTGCATTCATCCTCTTCTGCCTTCTGCCTTCTGCCTTCTGCCCTCCAAAACTCACCGGCTTTCCTGCGCATACACCAAAAGCTGCCACGTGATCCGCGGCTGCTTCGGGTCATGCGGGTGATGCGATTCGGGCGGGAGGCGCTGGTTTTTCTGGACGGTGATCTCGTCGCCGCAGACGGAGCAGCGATAGATGCCCGGATTGACGGCGATGGTGCCGGGTGCGTGACGCGTATCGAAACAACTGCCGTCCACGTGAAGCACGTGCTCGCGGTACTTGTATTGCGCCATTCATCCTCCGGGTCATGACCTCCTCGCCGTCCGCCGCCGCCGGTGGAAGTGTCGAAGGAGTGATCGAGAGTCCGGCAGCTGTCCGGATCGGAGAGGAGGTCATTTCCCTTGACACTAGAGACGGACATTTGTGGGGGATTTACCGTCCGGGCGGGGCACGGATTCGTAAACAACCCGCTCGACGGACCAGCTGGCGGACGTGAGGGCCGGCCCGCCGCGGCTGCGCACGCCGTCGAATTCGAGCACCCACGGATCGGCGAGCGGCTCGTCGGTGGTCAGCAGAAAGTAGGTATCGATGCCGTAGGGCGGCGCGATCTCGAACTGCACGCCGAGGCGGATCTCCGGCGGCGCGGGGGAGGCGAGCGGAATGCGGTTCTCGACGGAGCCGCAGCGCGGAAAGAGCAGCGTGCTTTTTCCGAAGCGGTCGATGGTGAAGATGTAGACGTAGCGTTGGCGAGCCGGCGCTGCAGCGCGATGACGCAGCGCAAGCTCGTATCGCTCGCCGGCGATGAGCGCGTCCTTCGCGATCTCGCCGTCGCGCACGCGGCGGAGCGCAAGCTGATACGCGGGCCGTTCGACGGGAGGCGACTCGAGCAGATTCCAGTCGTGAATGCGACGCAGGCGGAGGATCGCGTCGCGCAGCGCGGACGGCTGGCCGGCGGGAATCCAGTCGCTGCGAAACGGCAGTCCGATCTTGCGCCGGTCGGCGATCGTGGTCGCCGGCCGCACCCATGCGTACGTCACGCCGCCGCCGCTGGCGTAGCGGCCGACGAGGATGTAGTCCGCTTCGTCGGGCCGCGCCGCCGGCTCGACGCCTTCGCGCGCGACCTCGACGGTCGCGGGCGCGGGAAGCTGCACGAACAGCGACGCGCCATATGGCAGCTTCGCGATCGCGGCGATCGCGTCGCGCGGCTGCGCGGCGAGTAGCTCGACGCGTGAGCCGAGGAGCTCCCAGCCGGCGTTGCCGCGTCGAAGAAGATGCGTGGCCGGCGACTCGGTCGGGTCGCGAACCCATCGAATGCCGTGGCGCGCCGCTGTTTCGAACAGCCGCCGGGCGATCGTTGCGATCGCGTCCGGAGGCTCGGCGACGCGCGGCGCCCAGACGCGCAGCGGACGCGCGGGTGCGGCCCAACCGGCCACCTCCAACATCGTGCCGGAGCGGATCGCGGCGCCGCCGCTCGTGACGCGCGCCTGGCCGCGGTCGAGGCCGACGAGCGACGTGACGCGGAGGCGGGCATTGCCGGTGCGGAGCTCGCTGCCGATCGTAAGGCCGTGCGCCCATCCGCCTAACAGCACCACCGTGCCGTCGCGCTGTACTTTCTCGACGAACACGACGCCGCGGCGCCGGCGGACGGTGCGCGCGCCGAGGAACGGGGAGAGGCGTGCGCGGGCATTGCCGGCCATCACCGGCTCCTGGAACGGCGTCTCCGCGCGCGTTCGCGCCCGCGCCCGCAAGAACAAATCGCGCGCGCTCTCCTCGCCGGAAGAGTCGCGCATCGCCCGCAGCAGCGCCCACGAGAACACGCCGTGAAACGCCTTCTGCTCGTCGCGCGTTTCCCACGCGCGATCGAAGTCCTGCGCCGCGGCGAGCACCAGCGCGCCGCGATCCTCGGGGCGCGGTCCGTAGCGCGTGCGATCGGCGACGTCGCGCGCATCGGCCTTGATGCCGCGCGGATGCGCGCCCGTGAAGAGTCCGCGTGCACCCGAGCCGCTGTAGCAGTTGTCGAGCACGATCGTCAGGCGCGCGCCGCGATCGAGGATGGCGTTGAAGAGCGGGCGCAGCTCCTTGTCGCGGATGTCGCGGGCGCCGGTGCGCGAGTCCGCCGGAACGATCGATTCATCCAGTCCATCCGGCTCGTCCGACTGTGAATTGCGCACCTGCGATCCGTGTCCCGCGAAATAGAAAAAGAGGATGTCGTCTTTCGTTGCCGGTTCCAGGAGATGCTGCCGGATACCGCGCAGAATGGCGTCGCGCGTGGCCTGTTGATCCGTCAGCGTGACGATGTCGCTTTCATTGAAGCCATAGAGCAGCACGAGCATCTGCTGCAACGCCCGCGCGTCATTCACCGTCCCTTTGAGCTCGGCCCAATCGCGGTCGGCCGGCATCGCGACCTGCGGGCCGAGCCGCGAGGCGCTGTAGTCATTGATGCCGATCAGCAAGGCGCGCCGGGCCGCGTGCGCAACCGGTGCGATTGCGCAAAGCACGAACAGCGCGGTGGCGGCATGCCTCATGTGCGGTCACCGGCACATCTCCAGCGCCGCGGCCTCCGATGCGCCGACGTCGCCGAACGTCCACAACTTTCCGGTGCTGTCCTTGTAGGCGACGCCGCGAAATGCGCGCTGCCGCGAGAACTGCATCACGCCGCCGCGGTACACGTCATAAGCGCCGGCGCCGTAATGCAGCGCCTCGACCATCGAGTCTTCGAGGATGATCGACGTCTCGACGAAGAGCACGCTGCAATCGGATCCCGCGGCCTGTCCGCGGATGTGCCACGGCGCGAGACCATTGCGCCGGTAATGGTCCGTAAACGCCTGCGCCGCAATCATGCGCGCCTGATCGTTGGCCGGCCGCCGGTTCGACTCGCAGCCCGCTGTCAGGCCGATCATCACGACAATGACCATCGATCGCATTTGCGTGCCTCCTTTCGTTGAAGTGGAGGACAGGCACTCCTGCCTGTCCTCCTTTTGTTTGGGACAGGCAGGAGTGCCTGTCCTCCACTGTTCATGGTTCGGCGGTTACGGGAGGACAGAGTGCGACGTCGTAGGCGGAGCGGCTGACGTTCATGCGCAGTGCATTGAGCAGCTCCGACCAGAGCGTCTGCTGCGGATGAATCGACGTCCAGGTCACTTGTGAGTACGACGGTGCACCCGGCGCCGCGCCCGGCTGCGGGACGAGCCGCGCCGTGGACGTCGGCGGGTTTGTGGCGACGTCGTAATAGCGCTCGAAATGTTTGCCGACGCCGGGAGTCGGGTCGGGGGTTGCCGGCACGAGCGGGGGGAGATTGAGCACGGCAATTTCGACGCGGCCGTTGGAATCGGGAGTGAGGGTCATGGTGCGGCCGCTGCTGTTGTCGAATTTCGTTTCGACGAGACGGATGCTGTCGCCCGACACCGTGATGTCGGCGCCGACCCAGGTGGCGATGGCCTGTGAATACGCGGACGCGCTGCCCTGGCCGTCGAGGCGCTTGAACTGCACCGGCGTGACGTTGGAGCCGATGCGTGCGACCGAATAGGTGAAGATCTTTCCGCTGGTCAGATGAAAGCGCGCGGCGACGAGACCCTCGGGCGGGTCCGCGCCGAGGACGTCGGAATCGAAGCCGCAGTTCGAACAGATCTCGCTCAGTTTCGCGAGCCAGCCGTAATCCTCGCGCTCCGTGGACGTCGTCGGAATGATGGACGTGCCGCGCACGCCGGTCTCGATGTCGAGCGCGGGGAGGTCGTCGTCGCCGACGCCCTTGAGGACGGAAATGTCGGAGCCGGAAATGTCCCAGGCTCCGCCGCCGTCCACGGCGGTTTCGAGCGTGTCGACGGCGGCGTCATTTGCCTTGTCGGCGAAGAGATACGTGGCGATGCCGGAGTCGGTGGTGGGGCAGGTGCCGGTGCAGTCGCCGGCGCGGGCGATGACGACGGGTTTGTGATGGGCGAGCGTCGTGCCGTCGGAGAGCGCGTGGGCGTGGGGGATATTGAGGAGAACGACGTCGAGCTCGGTACCGTTGCTATTGGGGACGAATACCATCATCCCGCTGAAAAGGATTCGTACGATGAATTCCAAGGTGTGTTCCTCCATTGACTCGTTGCGTCGACTCGAACGGTGACGATGCGTGACCGATCACCTGGAACGAAGCCCACGCCACGGCGTACTGGGAGCCGCGGGTCCGGAGCAGGTCCAGTTGGGCGAGTTGCAGTGCCTTCGCGGCATCGTGCCCCTGTTCATAGTGACGATGGAAAGACACCGACAGCTGCTTCGCTGTGGCGTCATTCACATCCCACAATGTGCCCAGGACCGCCGGGACCCCTGCGGCGATCAGCGGCCGTACGAGCGGCGCCACACCTTCAGGACCGACGGGAAAGCCTCCGGCGCTGCTGCAGGCAGACAGCACCACGAGACGGGTTTGATCGAGTTTCAAATGAGTCAGCAGCTCCTGCGCCTCCAGTGCACCACTGTGCGCGTCGGACGGTGCGAGGAGCAGCAGCGATTTCTCCGGATCAGTTGGAAACACGAGCGCGTGTCCGGCGAAATGCACCACGCTTTTCTTTTGTGCATGTGCGAGGAATTGCTGCGTTGTGGCGTTGCCGCCCGTGAGCACGTCCGCACGCTCATAGAGCGCGCGGATTTCCTGCACCTCCTCCTCGGCATAGCGCAGCGGCTCCAATCCGTGAGCGAACGTCCATTGACGGCCGAACGTCGGATTGCCGACCAGCAGTGCCGACGGGGACGGATCGCGGCCTAACGCGCGGTCGCGGATCAGGGAAAAGATGTAGAGCGTCGCGCTGCCGTCGATCTCCACCGGCGCGAGCTGCAGGAGATGCCGGTTCAAGGTGGAATCGTGCAGCGCCGCGAACGGCAAGCCGTGCATCGCGCCGTCGGGAATGATCACCAGCCGCTCGACGGGCGTGACGATTTTCTCGAGCACGGGAGCGAGGAGCGCTTGATACGGAGCGTCGAGGCGGTTGACGAACGCTCCGGTGTCGAGCCGCCGTCCCGCGTTCTGCAGCTCGCGCGTCCATCGCTGGATATCGCTTGCGCGAACCTCGAGCGCCAGCGACTGGAATTGCTCGCGCGACAAGATCCATACAAACGTGCGCTCGGGCGTCACGCAGTATTGAAGGAGGACCGTGCCGGGCAGCAGATTGGCCTGAATGTCCTTGCGCGAGATCGGTCCGTCTTTGGTGAGCTTGCGAAATTCGGGTGGGAGGAAATCGAGATGCAGGACGAGATCGAGCGGCTCGAACGCATGCATCCGCTCGACACGCGCGAAGGCCTGCTCCGCATCGCCCTGCTCCATCAATTGGCGGATGCGTTGCCGGCGCGCGTCCTCGAAGCGCGCGAAATACGGCGTCCAGATCGTTTCCGCCTGTCCGCGCGCGCGCTTTTGCAGAATGTCCCGCTCTTCCAGCGCCAGCTCCTTCAGCGCCAGATCGAGGTCATTTTCCGCCTCCGCGGCACGTCCCGATTTCCGCTGCGCTTCCGCGCGCTGGAGCAGCAGCGAAGCGCGCAGTGTGCGCAGTTCATCGGGCTCGAGGCGCTCCAGCGCTCGGGTGAATTCGCTCGCCGCGCGAATCGGATTGACGGAGAGGAGCGCCCGCCCTTCCACTTCGGAGAGCGCCGCTTCGAACCAGCGCTGCACGGATTTGTCGGTTTTCTGCGCGTTGACGCCGAGCAGCCGCTCCGATTCCCGTAAGTCGCGCCGCGCGCCCGTGTAGTCATTGAGGACGAGCTCGATGCGGGCGCGCTCGCGAACCGCGACCGCGAGGTGTTGGAGAATCTCCGTGATTTTCGCGGTCTCCGTGGTCTGCGTGAGCTCGCCCCGCAGCGTGGCCACCGCGTAATCCTGCAGCATCAGCGCAGCGGAGGGGTGGCCGAGGGCCAGCGCCGTGCCTGCAGTCTCCCCGATGACGCCGTGGCGGATGCGGGTGTGTGCGATCTTCGGAAGAAGGCGCATGGCCTGAATGGCCTCGCGCATCGACAGCTCGTATTGGCCGGCCAGTCTGTAATTGCCGGCATTGGAGCGATAGGCCTGGGCGAGACTCTGAAAATCGTGGATCGCAATGAACGTCGTCTTCGATTCGTCGATCGCGATGATCGAGCGGACGTATTCACTATGCGTGGCCTGAACGTAGCCAAGCGTGAGCAGAGCTTGAGCATGAAGATACGGATAAGGGCGCGCCTCGCGCTCGGCCGCTGCCGCAAGCGCTTTCGCTTCGGAAGGAAGAGCGAGCAGCAGTGCCACGGCGCGCTTTTGCTTCGCCTCGAGATACAAGGGACTGCGGCCCCGTTGCAGCAATCGCTCCGCGCGTTCAAAGTTCTCCGCCGTAGGCGCCTGTTGCAGCGCGAGCTGGCCATCCTTGTTGTTCGCCGCCGCCGAGGCGACATCCAGTACATAGCGGTCGTGCAATCGCTCATGTAAGACGTTTGCAAACAGCGCGATTGCGGCGGCATCGCCCGTTTGCAGCAGCTCGAATTCGAAATACAGCAACGCCGGACGTGGAAACGGCTCGATGAGCTTTGCCAATTCGGCGCGATTCCCTCGCTTCAAGGCCTCGGCTAAGGGTTGCCGGCGGCTCTGCCACTCGACCATCGCATCCGCCGGCCGCAGCCGCGCCAGATGTTCCTGCGCCTCGGCGCTCCAATTCGGCTCCTTTGCGTTCGCGACCATGCTCCACGAGCTCCTCGCTTCCGCGGAAAACCCGAGGGCTTCCTGGGCGAGCGCCAGATTGAATCGCGCGTGCGTATTGTGAGGATCAGCCTGTAATGCCCGCTCCGCCGCCGCCAACGCGGCGAGCAAGTCCGACGCGCGATCTTCCCGTTGTGCGCGCACGTAATACGCCGCGGACACATCGCTCCAGATGCGTGCGTCGCCGCGCGCGAAGCGCTCGAAGGCGTCGATCACCTGCTGGATGCAGCGCGGGTGCGTCGACAGCATCCTCACGGCGTCGGCGTGATCGGTGATGTCCTTGCTGCACGCCTGATTGCTTTGCACGACCGGCTCGCCGCACGCGGCGCCCTGCACGACGCGCGTGCCGGCGAGCGGCAGAATGCGGCATGGTTTCCACGATGTGCGGGTCAGCCGCGGCTCGACCGTGCGGACCCACAGATCGGGTGGGGCGGTGTCTTTCTCCTTGTGACAGCCACCTACGATCCCGCACAGGATGAATGCGATGGCAAGCCGTTTCACGCTCCGCATACGATACTTATTCGACAGCGAGAACGCGCGATGAAGACCGGAGCCGCCGTCGAACGTGACGAGCGATTCAAGACTCTGTATCAAAAGTATTACCGGAGAGTCGTCCGTTTCTACGTCCGCGCGTTCCGCTTCGCCGAGGAAGACGCGGAAGAGCTCGCGCAAGAGGCATTTCTGCGCTTCTATGAGGCGATGGACGAGTATCGCGGCGACGCGGAATGGGCGTTTTTCGAAAGCATCGCCCGCAACGTGGCCTTCAACAAGATCCGTTGGGGGAAAACGCAGAAGCGGAACGCCCGGACGGTCGACATTGACGACCCGGAG
>DATFHJ010000288.1:0-2825 GCA_035248585.1 Thermoanaerobaculia bacterium | reverse complement strand
CTCCCAGATCAATACCGATGACGGCCACAGCCTGCCAGTCCACCTCGATGCTTCGTCCTGCGTTTTTGCGGATAGACTTCTTCATGGCCAATCTCCTTTCTGTGCCTCGAGCACGTCAAAACCTTGCAGCGCAGATTCTGCCACTGCGCGGAGGTTGGCCTTCTCATCTCATCTGATCGGGCGGCGTCTCGCCGCCCCGCCCCGTTATCCCACCCACTTCCAATTTCTCAATCCAGCCTTGTACGGATTCGCATGGATGTACTGCCGCGTGTCATTGAACTCTGCTGGGCTTCGCACGACCCGATCAAAGTATTCACGCTGCCACACGATGCCACGGTGCATCTCGTGCGCGGTGTACGACTTCCACGAATGCAGAATGTCCGGCACATCGCGGCCACGTTGAATGTGCAGCATGACGTGCACGTGATTGGGCATGACGCACCACGCGTGAAGTTCGTACCGGCTGCGATCGAAATGCTTTAGCGCGTTCGCTATGAGCTCCCCGTGTTCGCGCAGGATGCATGAGCCGTATCCCTGATCGAGATGCCAATCCAGGCGAATGCCGAAGGCGTGATCGAGTTGCGCACGGTCGGCGTCGGTTGACGCGCTCCGCAGCATTCGCTCGCGCTCGAATCGGAGAGTCCGAGCGATGTCGCGAGGAAGCGCGTCTCGTAGGCGGTAAGTGATGAAGTAGACGGCGTCATCGACCTGCCAGTGGGGCTTGCGGCCGCGGGATTTGATTTTTACGTTGGGGATGAAGTTGTCGTGGCGCAAGTGTGTCCGGTGAGCCGAGAGAGGGACGGCGACGGACGTGTGGGGAATCGGAGGATAGCACGCCGGCGGCGGGACGCCGCCGGATCAGCCGGCGAGGACGCCGGCGTTCCGAAGGATGTCGTTCGCTTCGCTTTCGATGGTGGTTAGTTTGGAAGCGAAGCGTTCCACCTTTTCCGACTCCGCCGCGTAGAACCGCTCGTACGGTTCGAAGGCGGATTTGATGTTGCGGAGCATGCGGTCGATTTCGACGGTGCTTTCGCGGTCGAGGGAATCGCGGAGTTGTTCGCGGAGCTCCTGGATTCGGCGTTTGAACTCGTCCTTCGCCTTCGACCGTTTGTACGGGAGGATGAGGAAGCTCGTCACGAGGAGCATGGTCGCGGCGGTAAGGCCGGTGACGTCGATGGCGGTGCTGGTGACGGCGCTGGTGATCAGGTAGCCGAGGCCGAGGGCGCCGGCGCCGAGGCCGAAGGAGTGGAGGACGGCGCGCATGGCGTTGTCGATGATGCGGCGGCTCTCGAGATTCACGTCGTACGCGGCCAGGCGCTGCTCCGCGTTGCGGTGCATCCGCCCGTACACCTCCTCGCGGTTGTAGGCGAACTCGCGTCCGACGTTGCCGATCACTTCCTCGCGCCGTTGGCGCTGGAACGCATCGACCGTCCCGTTCCACAACTTCATGTTCTCGCGCACGAGCCAGTCCACCGCCTCCTGGATCGTCGTATCGATCGAGCCGCGCCAGCCCATGAACACCTGGCGTTCGAACTCCTCCCGGAAGCGGCTGGCGTCGCGCAGCAGCATCACGTGCTGGATGCGCACGTAGCGGTCGAGGAAGTCGAGGCCGCGGCGCTCGAGATCCATCAGCAGGTTGTCGATACGGATCACGAACTGCGAGAAGTTCGAGACCAGATCGGCGCGCGCGCGCTCGAGCTGATCCTGGACGGTATCGATGTGGGACTTGTCCGAGGCCAGCACCTGGCGGCGCGACTCGATCATCCGGAACTGCTTCTTCGCCAGCGAGAGAATCGTTTCCAGCGGCGCGGTCAGCTTGATCCGCACGCGCTCTTTCTCCGACAGCACCCGGAAGATGTAATCCTCCAGCGCGTCGAAGCGGCTGCGCGTCTTCGTCGAGATCGGATAGATCACCGGATCGAATCCGAAGATCGCCCGCGTGTTCGTGCGCAGGTACTCGATCACCTGCGCGAGCTCGGCCTCGTCTTTCGTGTCGATCTTGTTCAGCACGAAGACGACCTTCTTGCCCCACTCGCGGATGTACTCGAGGAAGCGCCGCTCCGACTCGGAGAGCGGGCGATCGATCGACGTGACGAACAGGACGAGGTCCGCGCGCGGGACAAAGTCCTCGGTGATCTCCTGATGCCGCTGGACGATCGAGTTCGTGCCCGGTGTGTCGACGAGTGTGATGTTGCGCAGGAATTCGATCGGATAGAACTGCTCGACGACATAGTCGGAAATGCGCCGCTGCGATGCTTTCTCGCCATGCCGCAGGACTGAGATGATGTCGTCGACCGGGATCGGTCCCTCGGTGCGCAGCTTTTCGCCGAACAGCGCGTTGATCAGCGACGACTTGCCGGAGTTGAACTCGCCGACGACGACGATCGTGAAGAGATCTTCGAGCGTGGCGATCAGCTCATCGACGCGGCGGCGGTCGTCGGCCTGTTCGCGCTCCAGCGTTTCACGCAGCTCGACCAAGAGGCGCTGCTCGCGGCGCAGCAGCGCCTGCACTTCGGGGTCGAGGACGGAGGCGAAGGTGCCGGACATAAGAACTATCGGGGCACTCGCACCAGCAGCGATTGCGGCACGATCGTAATCGAAAGCGGCGTCTGCAACGTGAAGACCTCGCCGTCGACGCCGACGTGGAGGTGCGGGCGCGACGACTGGACGCGCATGCGCTGCGTGCGAAACGACCGGAAGCCCGGCACTTCGCGCATGCGTCCCGCGAGATAGCGGGCGACGAATTTCATCAGCTGCCAGCGCGGGATGTGCGGCAGCCAGTACACCGACAGGCGCCCTTCCTCGAGCGTGCTGCGCGGCGCCTG
>DATFHJ010000287.1:0-8035 GCA_035248585.1 Thermoanaerobaculia bacterium | reverse complement strand
ACCATCGAGACCGGCCTGCTCGCCGCCGAGACCGGCCACCTGGTGTTCTCCACCCTCCATACCCTCGACGCGACCGAGACCATCAACCGCATCATCGCCGTCTTCCCGCCGCATCAGCAGAAGCAGATCCGCCTGCAGCTCGCGGCGGTGCTGAAAGCCGTCGTCTCGCTGCGCCTCCTGCCGCGCGCCGACGGACTCGGCCGCGTGCCCGCGGCCGAGGTGCTGATCTCGACGGCGTACATCCGGGACTGCATCGAGAACAAGGACAAGACGAAGCTGATCAAAGACGCGATCGCGGCCGGCACGTCGCAGTACGGCATGCAGACGTTCGATCAGTCGCTCTACATCCTCTACAAGAACGGCCTCATCACGCTCGATGAAGCGCTGCGCCGCGCCTCGAATCCCGACGAGTTCCGCCTCAAGCTCTCCGGCATCCAGTCGACGTCCGACATGGCCAAGGACGAGATGGATGCGAAGCTCACGGTGTCGGGCCAGGCCGACGATCCGTTCGCCGACGAGTCGCCGTTCGATTTCAGCAACACTCTCTGATGCGCCCGCTGCTTTTCTTTCTCCTGTTCGCGACGTCCAGCTACGCCGCGCCGCGGCCGAAGAACGTCATCCTCGTCGTCGGCGACGGCATGGGTCCCGCGCACGTGACCGCCGCGCGCTGGCTCCTCGGCGACAAGCTGCAGTTGTTGCGGATGCCGCACACGGCGCTCATGTCGACGCACTGCGCCGATGAGGCGGTGACGGATTCCGCGGCCGCGGCGTCCGCGTTCGCGACGGGGGAGAAGACGAACTATCACGCCGTCAGCGTGGATGCCGAGGGCAGGCCGCGCACGACCGTCGTCGAAGCCGCGCACGCCAGCGGGAAAGCGACGGGGCTCGTCACGACGACCGACTTCTGGGACGCCACGCCCGCGGCGTTTGCGGCGCACGCGAAGGAGCGCTACGAAGACGCGAAGATCATCGCCCAGCAAATGGTCGCCGGCGGCACGGACGTCATCATCGGAGGCGGCATTGACGAGCGCGGAACCGCGCCGCTGCCGACCGCCGAGGAGCTGAAGGCGGCCGACCGCATCATGGTTCGCGGACTCACGGAGCTGCAGGCCACGAACGCGGCGCGCGTCCTTGCGGTCAATCAGCGGCAGGACGACGATCTCGAAGATCCGAAGGCGCCGCTGGCGACGCTCGCGAAATGGGCGATCGACAAACTGAGCAAAGATCCCGACGGCTTCTTTCTGATGATCGAGAACGAAGGCATCGACTCGTCGAGCCACAGCAACCGGTCGGACAATCTGCGCAAGGCGCTCGCGCAGTACGACGCCGCGCTCGGCGTCGCCCTCGACTTCGCCGCCGCGCGCACCGACACGCTCGTCATCGCCGTCGGCGATCACGAGACCGGCGGCCTGCGCATCTTTCAGGGACGCGACAAGCATCGCTGGCGCATGGAGTGGGCCACGGTCGAGCACACCGGCACCTCGCTCCCGCTCTTCGCCTTCGGCCCCGGCGGGGAGAGGTTCCACGGCTTCATCGACAACACCGACGTCGGGAAGGCGCTGTTGTCGTTTGTCGGCAAGTGACCGACGCCGAACGCTGCTACGTCGCCGCGCTGCGCATCCTCGGCTATCGCTTCAACAGCGAGCTGGAGCTGCGCCGCAAGCTGCGGCGCAAGAAATTCGAAAAGCCGGTCATCGACGCCACCATCGCGCGGCTGCGCGAGGAGAAGTGGCTCGACGACGAGCGCTTCGCCGGCGCGTTCGCGCGGACGCGCTCGCGGAAGCGCATCGGGGCGAAACGGATCGTCCTCGAGTTGCGCGCGGCCGGCGTCGATGACGGCATCGCGTCGCGCGCCGTGCGCGAGAACATCGATCCCGAAAAAGAGCGCGAGCAGGTGCGCGCGCTCATCGCGCGGCGCGGGCATCTCGAGAGAAACAAATTGGCCCAATATCTGTTGAAGCAGGGTTACGATGCCGCGCTCATTTGGGAGTTGATCCGTGATCCTGACGACCAACCAGATTCGTGAAGCTTTCCTCGACTATTTCGAGAAGAACGGCCACCGCCGCGTGCCCAGCTCCTCGCTCGTGCCGGCGGGCGATCCGACGCTGCTCTTCACCAACGCCGGGATGAATCAGTTCAAGGATGTCTTCCTCGGCCGCCAGCAGCGCGATTACGCGCGGGCCACGACGTCGCAGAAATGCGTGCGCGCCGGCGGCAAGCACAACGACCTCGAGAACGTCGGCCGCACCGCGCGCCATCACACGTTCTTCGAGATGCTCGGCAACTTCTCGTTCGGCGATTACTTCAAGGAAGACGCGATCCGGTTTGCGTGGGACCTTCTCGTCAACGTCCTCGGCCTCGAGGTCGAGCGCCTCTGGTTCTCCGTGTTCGAAGGCGACAAAGACGTGCCCGCGGATGAAGAAGCGGAGCGGCTCTGGATCAAGGCCGGCGCGCGCCCGGAGCGCGTGCTGCGCTTCGGACGGAAAGACAACTTCTGGCAGATGGGCGACACCGGCCCGTGCGGGCCGTGCTCGGAGATTCACTACTTCCGCGGCGACGATCCGTCGAAGAACGTCGCGGAGCTGGTCAACGGCCCCGGCGACGACACGATGGAGGTGTGGAACCTCGTCTTCATGCAGTACGACCGCGACGAGAACGGCGTGTTGCATCCGCTGCCCGCGCCCTCGGTCGACACCGGCATGGGCCTCGAGCGCCTCTCGCTCGTGCTGCAGAAGGCGAAGACGAACTACGACACGGACGTCTTCCGCGCCATCATGCGCCGCGTCGAAGAAGTGTCCGGCTACACCTACCGCGGCGACATGGACGATGACCTCGACACGGCCGTGCGCGTGCTCTGCGATCATGCCCGCGCCGCCACGTTCCTCATCACCGACGGAGTGATTCCGTCGAACGAAGGACGCGGCTACGTGCTGCGCCGCATCATCCGCCGCGCCATCCGCTTCGGCCGCAAGCTGCCGAGCGCCGTGCTGCTCACGCAGCTCATCGACTCCGTCATCGAGATGATGGGCGATGCCTATCCCGAGCTGCGCGAGCGCCGTGAGGCCATCGTGAAGACGCTGGAGTCGGAAGAGGAGCGCTTCTCCCGCACGCTGACGACCGGCATGGAGCGCGTTGGTCAAGTGCTTGACGAGGTTAGGCGCCGCGGCGAGACCACCCTCGGCGGCGCGGAGATCTTCCGCCTCTACGACACCTATGGTATCCCCATCGACCTCATCGCCGAGATGGCGGAGGAGGAAGGGGTAACGCTCGACCGCGAAGGCTTCGAGCTGATGATGGGCGAGGCCCGGAAGAAGGCGAAGGCAAGCTCCAAGTTTCAGGCTCGCGACGTCGAAGTGTTCGCATCGATGCCGCCGGTGGAGTTCGTCGGCTACGAGCAATACTCCAGCATCGAGTCTCACGTGAAGGCCATCGTCGTCGACGGTGAGCAGCGCGACTCGTTGCATCACGGCAGCGAAGGAGACGTCGTGCTCTCGCCGACGCCGTTTTACGCCGAGTCGGGCGGGCAGATCGGCGACACCGGGATTCTGGAGTGGGGAGACGGCCGCGCGACGGTGCTCGACACGCAGAAGCCCGTCGGCGACGTGATCGTGTCGCGCGTGCGCGTCGAGGAAGGCTCGCTTTCTTTGAACGCGAGCGTTCTCGCCTCGGTGCCCGTGCCGCAGCGCCTCGACACCACCGCGAATCACACCGCGACGCACCTTCTCCACAAAGCACTGAAGGACATCCTCGGCCCGACGGTCCAGCAGGCCGGCTCGCTCGTCGCGCCCGATCGACTGCGTTTCGACTACACCCATCACCACCCGCTCACCGACGAGCAGCTCAAAGCCATCGAGGCGGCGGTGAACGAGAAGATCCGCGCGAACCTCGAGGTCACGAAGACGACCATGCCGATCGAGGAAGCGAAGAAGAGCGGCGCCGTGGCGATGTTCGGCGAAAAGTACGGCGAGCAGGTGCGCATCGTCGCCGCCGGTGACTACTCGCGCGAATTCTGCGGCGGCTGTCACGTCAATCGCACCGGCGACATCGGCGTCTTCAAGATCGTCAGCGACCGGTCCATTGCCGCGGGTGTGCGCCGCATGGAAGCGCTCACCGGCAGGGGAGCGCTCGACTACGTGTACAAACTGGAATCGAACGTTCAGGAACTGCAGCAGCAATTGCAGGAAAAACAGAAGCAGTTCGAGAAAGAGCTCAAGCAACTGAAGATGCGTCTCGCCTCCGGCGCGCGCGCGGACGACGATGCACCGATCGAGGTCAACGGCGTGCGACTCGTGACCCGCATCGTCGAAGAAGGCGTCGACCTGCGCAGCGTCGCCGACGCCATGCGCTCGAAGCTCAAGAGCGGCGTCGTCGTGATCGGCAGCAAAGGCGTAGGGAAGACCGCCATCCTCGCCGCCGTGACGAAAGACCTCCTCGACCGCGTCCAGGCCAACACCCTCATCGGCAAACTCGCCCCCATCGTCGGCGGCAAAGGCGGCGGCAAACCCGACCTCGCCCAAGCCGGCGGCAAGGATGCCGATCGCCTGAACGAAGCCCTCGAACAGGCGCCTGCGGCGTTGCGGGAGATTTTGGGCGCGTAGAATCGCGGGGTGTTCGATTTAGAGGAGGAGCTTCGCGCCTTACGGGACGCGTTCACTGGAAACGAGGTCCCATACGCGCTTTGCGGCGGCCTTGCCGTTGGAGTTCATGGCTTTCCACGCGCCACGGTTGATATCGACGTTCTGATTCCGAAGGAATCGGAGCCGCGCGCTCGAGACTTGGCGAGAACGCGCGGTTTCATGATCGAAGCTCGGCCCATGAGCTTCTCACGCGGCGCAACTGAGATTCGCCGCATTTCGAAGATTGATCCGAATGATGGTGAGGTCCTGATGCTGGACCTCCTTCTTGTAACCCCTGCGGTGGAGGATGTTTGGCAGACGCGCGAGCGCATGATCTGGCAGGGCGCGGACCTGTGGGTCGTTTCTCGGGAAGGACTGATCAAGTTGAAGTTGTTGCGATCGAGTGATCAGGATCTCGTCGATATCAGGCGATTGAGAGGCGAAGAATGAAAAGTGTCGATTACTCGGATCGAGCCGTCACCATTCGAATTCGACAGGTCTCCCAACTCCGCAAACTCTGCCTCTCCCTCGCCAAAGCCAAACCCGCTTGCGCCGCGCCCGCCGCGAAAAAATAGCCGCTATTTCCGTCCTTCAGCCCAACTCGGCTATTCTTTAGGGCTGAGGATGTGGAGGTGGAGCATGCGTAAAGCAGCGTATTTCTGCGCGCTCGCGATGCTGTGGGCGGCGGTGCCGGCGTTTTCGTTGACGACCAAGAGCGTCGCCGAGGGTGTGACGCCGGCGGACGTGGCGGCCAAACTGACCGGTCCTGGAAGCACCATCAGCAACGTCAAGCTGACCGGCGCGACGAAGTCGTTCGGCACGTTCGCCGGCGGCACGCTCGGCGTTTCGAGCGGCATCGTCATCAGCAGCGGCGACATCGCCACGGCGATCGGTCCGAACGATGAGCAGGGCGCCGGCGCCGATCTCGGCCAGCCGGGCGACTCGCAGCTCGACGGCATCGTCTCGCCGAACTCGACGCGCGACGCGGCCATCCTCGAGTTCGACGTCGTGACGAAGACGGTGTTCTTCACCATCAGCTACGTCTTCGCCTCCGAGGAGTATCGCGAGTTCGTCGATAAAGGATTCAACGACGTCTTCGCGTTCTATCTCGACGGACGCAACATCGCCATCGCACCCGGATCCGACAAGCGCGTGATGGTCGATTCGATCAACCACCTCCGCAACACGCAGTTCTATCGCGACAACGAAAACGGCGCCGACACGCAATTCGACGGATACACGACGCTGCTCTACGCCTTCGCCGAAGTCGAGCCGAACGTCACCCATCACATCAAAATCGCCATCGCGGACACGGGCGACGGCATCCTCGATTCGGCGGTCTTCATCGCCGAAGGCGGCATCGCCGGCGCGACCGCGCCGCTGCTTGCGCCGCAGCGGACCGAGATCGTGCTTCCCTATGACCAGGCCGTCGAAGTGCCGACCGAGCTCTTCTTCGTCTTCGACACCGTTCCGTTCACGCTCTCCGCATCCGGCCTGCCGAACGGCACCGTGACGTTCTCGCCGGTCGTGAAAGACAGCCAGGGCCGTTACTTCACGACCGTGAAGCTCCTCGCCGGCAATGACACGCCGCAGGGTTCGTATGTCGTCAACCTGGTATCGACGACGGCCGACACCCAGCGATTCGCGACGATCATCGCGCACGTCGACTGCCGCGCGCCCGCGGTCCTCGGCACGGGACAACCAACGACGCAGATCGTGGATCCCGGCAAGACGGCCACTCTCACCGTCACGCCGATCGGCTCTCCGCCGTTCAAGTACCAGTGGTACACGGGTTACTCGGGCATGGATCGCTCGCCGATCGCCGGCGCGACCGGTGCGTCCTACACCACGCCCGCGGTGAACGACATCGGGGCGTATTGGGTGCGCATCACGAACCCGTGTGGATCATTCGACAGCCTCACGGCGTTTGCCATGCCGAGGTGACAAAGACCCAGACCCACGCGTGGGGCACACAGCCGGAGATGTTCGGCCCGCGCCACGAGCATCGCCTCGCGATGATCGTGCGCGAAGCCGAACATCTCCCGCGCGCCGCGCGGATTCTCGACGGCGCCGTCGGCCTCGGCACGCTCGCCGCCAAAATGCAGCAGCGCGGCTACCGCGTCTTCGGCATCGACTACTCCTTCGAGGCCGCGCTGCACGTTAAGCGCACGTCGACGATCCCCGCGGTGGTCGGCGACATGACCCGCCTCCCGTATCGCAACAGAGCCTTCGACGGCGTGACCACCGGCGAGACCCTCGAGCATCTCGATGACGACGCCGCGGCCGCGCGCGAGATCGGACGCGTCCTGCGCGACGGCGGGACCTGCATCGCCACGGTCCCCGCGCTGCAGAGCCTCTGGAACGCCTCCGACGACTACTCCGAACACCGCCGGCGCTACTCGCGCGCGCAACTGCAGTCGCTCTTCGAGGCCGCCGGCTTCGCCGTGGCGAAGGCGACCTACTGGGGCTTCCCCGTCGTCCTCACGTACGACACGCTGTTCCTCCTCCCCATGAACAAACGCCGCGCGCGCGGCAACGTCGAAAAAGACGCCACGCTCCAAAACGTCGCCCGCGCCGGCCGCTCGCGCGCGCTCGTGAACGTGGTGCGCGCCGTCTTCGCGATCGACTCGCTGTTCCGATGGCTGCCGTTCGGGCCAGGGCTGTTGATGGTGGGGAGGAAGGTCAGGCGAGAGGGTTGAGCGTGCGGACACCGGGGAAGCGGTTGAAGTCGCGATCCGCGGTGCAGATCACCGCGTCATTTTCAAGCGCCAAGGCTGCAATGTGGGCGTCCGCCACGAGATCGCCGACGGCATTCGCGTCGATGGCAAGCGAGCGCAGGATGGACCAATAGCGTGGTCCTGGCTCAATCGGCAGGACTGCGCCGGAACCGAACCATTCCTCGACGATCGTCAGAGCCTGCTCGATCGTAAAAGGATGCGCAAGGAGACGGGTCTTGGTCGTCAGGCGGAGGAAAGCGTGAACGACCGCCCACGGTACCAGCAGGGGATCGCCGCTGCCCGAGAAAGCGTCTTCGATCCAGGCGCGGGCTTTCGGATGTTCCGGAGCGCCGGCGTCGTATGCGTAGATCAGAATGTTGACGTCGACGACGATCATTCGCCCTGCGGCTCATCGAGCTCGTCGAGGAGCTTCCACGCACATTCGAAGTTCACGCCGGGACGGACGCCTAAATTCCGTGCTCGCACGACGAAGCGCTTGCGGGGTGCATCGCCGTTTTCTTTTCGCAAGGTGTCATTCACCACCCGATCCAGCGAGACACCGTCGCGCGTAGCTTTCTCGTCGTATTTCTCCGCGACATCATCATCGAGCGTAACGGTCTTTCCCATACCCCTCCGATCATCCTCGGCGCGCCCGTGATGTCAAGTTAGAATCCGCCCCACGGAGGAACCGCATGAGCGAAT
>DATFHJ010000286.1:0-39527 GCA_035248585.1 Thermoanaerobaculia bacterium | reverse complement strand
TCACCCGCGAAGTAGTACCTCGGCTGGCGCGCCAGCGGGAGGAACGCGACCGGCTGCAACTGGCGGACGTCGCCGCGCGCGCGGGCGGCTGCATCCGCGACCGGGCGGTACAGCGTGCGGATCCACGCGTTCGACATCGCTGCCATCGGCTGCGGCCAGCCCGACTTCGTCCGCATCCCGATCTTCGCCATCGACTCCACGAATTCATCGGTCGCCAGCAGTGCCGTGAGGTCGTAGTCGTTCTCCATCACCGTCGCGAGGCCGAACTCGTTCGCGATCGGCGGCAGCATCGCGTTGCGGAACGGCTCGAAATGCAGATCGATCGATCGCGCGTATGTCGCCGCGGACCGGGCGTCCCAATCGGCTTCGTGAAAAATGCGGAACTGCGAGGTTGGCCACTGCCGCAGCTTCTGCGCGGCGACCGGTGTCGATTCATACAGCGAGACGTCGGTTCGTGGCGTGATCTCGGGAATCACCGGCGTGAGATCCGCGATCAGGAACACGGCCCAGACGAGCGGATGCCGGATGCGCGGAAAGAACGCGAGCAACAACAGCAGCGCGCCTCCGCGCAGCGCCGCGAGCCACCAGTCGATCGGCAACGCCGCGCCGCGGAGCGCGAGCACGACCGCGATCGCCGTCACGATCGCCGCGAAGCTCATCGCCGCGATGCGTAGCTGCCGGTCGCCGTCGACGAGGTGCTGCAGCGCGCGCGCGCCGAAGACGACGAGCGTGAACACCGCGAGCAACATGAACTTCTCGAAGTAGCGGAGGAACGTCAGGCCGCAGTCATAGAGGATGCGCACGAACGGCGTGTGCTCGCCGAGGGCGAAGAGAAGCCCGAGGGCGAGCAGCGCGGCGGCGAGCGGCCAGCCGCGAATACGGCGCGCGAAGCCGGCCAGCGCCAGCACGGTGATCAGCAGCCCCGGATAAATGTTGAAGAGATACGGCGAGGCCCGGTCGCCGTACTCGGACGCGCCGCGGAACAACACGCGATCGCCGCGGGTCATGTGGCCGAGGAGATTCGGATAGAACAACTCGCCGAGGCGGATCGGCGGCAGGCTCCAGACTTTCGCCAGCTCCCACGGAATGCCGCGGCTGCGGACCGAGTCGCGCGTGTGATCGAGCGCGGGCAGCATCTGCGCCGCGCCGGCGAACAAGCCGGCAACGCCGATGGCGGCCGCAAGCAGGAGAGCGGGAACCATGCGTTTACGAAAGAGCGCGAACACCGCGACCGCGGTCGCCGTCTGCAGCAGCGTCGCCGGCTCGCCGACCAGCACCTGCAAACCGAGAAAGAAGGAAGCGAGCGCAAAGTCGCGCGCGCGCCGCTCGACGGTCGCGCGCCGCGCGTAGAGACAGGTCAGCGGCAGCCACGCCGCCGAGAAAAGAATCGGCAGCAGCTGATGGAGCGAGAGCATCACCCCGCCGAGACCGTACGAGATCGCGCCGGTCGCGGCGACCGCGGGCTGCAGCTTCAGCGATCGCAGGAGCGCGTACATCGCGAGGAGTGCGACGGCGATGTGCACGAGAACCAGGAGTTGAAAGCCATAGTCGTAGCTCGGCAGGAAGATCAGCCAGTTCAGCGGATAGAAGACTTCGTGCTGCGGATTCGCCGCGAGCGGCTGGCCCGCGGAGAGCAGTGGATTCCAATACGGAAACTCGCCGCCGAGGACGATGTCGCGCAGGACCTTCTTCAGGGGATGGGTGAAGCGGACGAGATCGATGAAGAAGAACGCGCGGCGGCCGAGGACGACGTCGAGGAAGTAGAGCGCGGGGAGGAGAAGCAGGATCGCGGCGGCGATGAGATCGGGGCGGCGCCGCGGCGCAGCGTTCAAGTCCGCTCCGGCACGCGGTCGCGGAAAATGCGATGCGTGTAGACGCCCTTCTTGTGCAGTTTGTAAAACACCATCGTCTTCAGGATCGACAGACCGTACCGCACGCCGCGCACGAATCCCACCTGCGACGCCTCATCGAAGTAGCGCGTGCGGATCGGCACTTCCGTGATCTTCAGTCCCTTGGCCACGGCTTGGGCGATGATCTCCGTATCGAACACGAAGTTGTCGGAGTTCGCCTCGAAGTTCACCGTGTCGAGGAACTTCTTCGAGTACGCGCGGAAGCCGGAGTGGTACTCGCTGAGGTAGACGTAGAACGTCGCGTTCTCGACCATCGTCAGGAAGAGGTTCGCGAAGTACTTCCACTTCGGCATCCCCCCTTCGATCGGACGCCCGCCGAGCATGCGCGAGCCGAACACCGCGTCCGCGTCGCCGCGCAGCAGCGGCTTCACCAGCTCGGGGATGATCTTCGGATCGTACTGATGGTCGGGATGGACCATGACCATGATCTCGCCGCCCATCTCGTCCATCGCCGTGCGATAGCAGGTCTTCTGATTGCCGCCGTAGCCGCGGTTCTGCGGATGCACGACGGTCTTCAGGCCGAGCGATTGTGAGAGCTCGACCGTCCTGTCCTTCGAGCAATCGTCGACCAGCAGGATCTCGTCGACCCAGTCGTTCGGGATGTCGTCGAGCGTCGCCGCGAGCGTGCGCTCGGCGTTGTAGGCGGGAAGAACGGCGATGACTTTTTTCTCGCGATGGGGCATTTGAAGCGCGGGAGCTTAACGCATTGCGCGGACCGCGTCACTAACCGCCACTCCGGCCTCTTCGCAGGCGCGAACGATCGTCTCCCGCGCCTCCGCGCGATGCCCTTCACGCAGCAGCTCGAGAATGCCGCCGGCGAGGATTCCGTCGAAAAACCGCTTGCGGTCGACGTCCGTCGGCAGCACGCGCTTCGCCTCCTCGCGCAGCGTGCCGAGGACGTCGTTCACCTCGGCGTACTCCGGTCCGATGAGGCGCTGCAGATCCTCTTTCAGCGTCCGCGCGAGCGCGGGCGACTTGCCTTCCGTGGAGATGGCGATGTGCACCGAGCCCTTGTCCACGATCGCCGGCACGATGAACTCGCAGAGCGGCGTGACGTCGACGACGTTGACGGGAATCTTTCGCTTCCGGCAATCGGCCGCGATCTGCTCGTTCACGCCGGTGTCGTCGGTCGAGGCGATGACGATGTTCGCGCCTTCGAGGTCGCTCTCTTCATAGTGTTTGCGTTGAATGGCGAGCTTTCCCTCGCGCGCCCATTCTTCAATCTCGTCCGTGAACTCCGGCGAGACGACCGTCACCCGCGCCCCATACTTCATCATCGTCTCCGCCTTGCGCGCGCAGACGTTCCCGCCGCCGATGATGAGGACCTCGCGGTTCTCGATGTCGAGGAAGATGGGGTAGTAGGGGAACTTCTTCATCAATAAATCGGGTACCGGTCACACAACGCCTTCACATCCCCCTTCACCTGCTCGATCACCGCCGCGTCGCCCTTCGAATCCAGCACGCGCGCGATCAGCGTGGCGATCGTCTTCATGTCGGGCTCGCGCAGTCCGCGCGTGGTCACGGCCGGAGTGCCGATGCGCAGCCCCGAGGCCACCATCGGCTTGTTCTGATCGAACGGGATCGTGTTCTTGTTGACGGTGATGTTCGCCGCCTCGAGGATGTTCTGACCGTCCTTGCCGGTGATGCCTTTCGAGAAAACGTCGGTCATGAAGAGATGGTTGTCGGTGCCGCCGGAGACGATACGGAAGCCCGTCTCCTTCACGGCCTCGGCGAGCGCCTTCGCGTTCTTCACGATCTGTCCCTGATACTCGCGGAACTCCGGCGTGAGCGCCTCGTTGAAGGCCACCGCCTTCGCGGCCACGATGTGCACGAGCGGCCCGCCCTGGACTCCAGGAAAAAGGGCGCGGTCGAGGTCCTTCGCGTACTTTTCCTTGCACAGCACCAGACCCGCGCGCGGTCCGCGCAGCGTCTTGTGCGTGGTGGTGGTGACGAAGTCGGCGTACGGAACGGGCGAGGGATGATGTCCGGTGACGACGAGGCCGGCGATGTGGGCGATGTCGGCCATCATCAGCGCGCCGACGCCGTCGGCGATCTCGCGGATGCGCTTGAAGTCGATCACGCGCGAATACGCCGAGGCGCCGCAGATGATCATCCGCGGTTTGTTCTCCTCGGCGATCCGCTGCATCTCGTCGTAGTCGATCAGCTCATCCTCTTTGCGCACGCCGTACGCGACGACTTTGAAATCGCGGCCGCTGTAGGAGAGCGGATGGCCGTGCGTGAGGTGGCCGCCGTGCGAGAGGTCCATGCCCATGATCACGTCGCCGGGCTTGAGCATGGCGAAGTAGACCGACATGTTCGCCTGCGAGCCGGAGTGCGGCTGCACGTTCGCGTGCTCCGCCTCGAAGAGCTTCTTCGCGCGCTCGATGGCGATGGTCTCGACGATGTCGGTCGGACCGCAGCCGCCGTAGTACCGTTTGCCCGGATACCCTTCCGCGTACTTGTTCGTGAACACCGAGCCCATTGCCGTGAGCACGGCCTTGGACACGTGATTCTCCGAGGCGATCAGCTCGAGTGTGTCGTTCTGCCGCTGCGTCTCCAGCTGGATGGCGTCGGCGATCTGAGGGTCGACCTCGGCGATCGAGCGGTGCAGGAAATCGTGGCCGGTCGCGGCTGATGCTTCTTCGTGAACAGTGGTCATCGATGCACTCCGCGGGCGATCTTACTCGATAATTCCGCGCACATGCCGAAGGCGGGACGGCTCGTTGCCTGGCTCGCGGCCGCGACCGCTTTCGCGCTCATCGCGCAGTTCGGATTCTTCTTTTACCGCGACAACTTCAGCACCCATTACCCGCTGAAAGTTCTCTCCGCGAAGGGGTTCCGCGCGGGCGAGATTCCGTACTGGAACTTCCATGATTCCGGCGGCCAGGCGCTGGCCGGCAATCCCGGCGCGCAGACGTTCTATCCCGACAACGTTCTCTATCTGCTGTTGCCCCCGCACACAGCGTTCAACCTGCACTTCCTGCTGCACCTGGCCGCCGCGTTTTTCGCCATGCGCGCTCTGTGCCGCTCCTCGCTCGCCGCGACGATCTACGTCCTGAGCGGCGTCGTGATTTCTTCGACCGCGTTCTACAACTTCATCGTCTACGCCGCGCTGATTCCGTTCGCGTTGTACGCGGCGGAGCGCCGCTCCTGGCGCCTCCTCGGCATCGCCTGCGGTTTGATGGGACTGGCCGCGGAGCCGGTGCTGATTTTCGGGGCGGCGGTGGCGATTCTGATCGTCGGACGTATGCCGCTGCGCGAGCTCGCGCTGGCCCTGCTCCTCGCGTTGCTCATCGCCTCCCCCCAACTCATCGCCTACTCCGAGATCTCCGGCGAAGTGGAGCGCGTGGCCGGCTTTTCGACGCGCACCGCGCTCAACACGTCGCTGAACGCGACGCGCGTCGCGGAGCTTTTCTTCTGGCCGCTCACCGGCGTGTTGAACGAGCCGGGCGGCGGCGTGGCGCGGGAGCGTCTGTTCTCGACGATCTTCCTCGGGCCAATCGCGCTGATCGCACTGGTGTGGTGCGCGCTTCCAGCGCGCCTTCGGGCGGGGGCGCGCCAGAGGCGCGCACCACACCGCTACACCGTCCTCGCCGCGCTCATGCTCTTCCTCGCCCTCGGCCGCAACAACCCGGTCGTCTACTGGCTCGTCGACCACGCGCCGCGCGCCGGCCGCTATCCCGAAAAGTTCGTGCTCGTGCTCGTGGTCGCGCTGGTGGTGCTGATCGCGCGCTACCTCGAGTCGACGCGCTATCGCGTCGCATGGGCCGTGATCACGCTCGTGCCGCTGATCATCACCGCCGGTCGCGCGCTGCCGATCGACTGGTTCGCGCCGTACGACATCCACGGCTCCGCGCCCGCGTTGCGCGTGCACGCGAAGTCGACGATTCCCTCCGGTGTCATGCCCGCGCGCGTCGAATACCGCAAACGCGCCGCGGCGAAGGAGCCTCTGTTCGGCGCCGTCACCGATGTTCGCTACGCGCTCGTGCCGTCGCCGGATAACATGCATTCCTTGATGACACGCGCGGCGTTGGAGCTGGCGAAGGATCGCGCGCTCGAGATCCAACTGCTGCCGCCGGTGTTGGCCGTGCCGGTCGCCCTCGGCGCGCGCGATCTTCGCGAAGCGGTGCGCATCGTCAAGGATCCGCGATTCGACCCGCGGGCGTTCGCGGTCGCGCCGCAGCGCTTTCACGGCTTCCGCTCCGCGCGCGTTCGCAATCTGCGCTATCAGGAGCACGGGCAGACGATCTACATCCGCGTCGATGCGGACGGTCCGGTGATGCTGCTCGTCAATCAGACGTACTTTTCCGCGTGGAACACGAAGCTGGCGACGTTCCCCGTCGACATCGATCGCCTCGGCGTGCTCGTTCCTGCCGGCACGAAGCTCGTCACGCTGCACTTCGGCCGGCAGCGCATCGCCGTCGCCGCGGCGTGGATCGCGTCAGTCGTGTTGCTGCTGGCCGTGCTCGCGATCGAAATACGCGATCGCCGCGCCGGCGAGGTAGAGCGACCCGGTCACGACGATCGCGCGCTCGGGTGAGGCGAGCGCCGCGCGGAACGCGTCGTCCGGATTCGGAATGGGGATGCCGCCGAGGTCCGCGGCTTTGGCGGAACGCGGCGGATACGGCTCGGTCGTGATCACGCGATCGAACAGCGGAAAGAGCAGCTCCTTCACCGGTTCGATGTGCTTGTCGCTCATCATCCCGAACACGAGCAATCGCGGCCGCGGCACGTGCGCGTCGAGGAACGGCGCGATCTGCGCCGCGGCATGCGCGTTGTGCGCGCCATCGATCCAGATTTCTTTTTCGCCGATGCGCATTCGCTCCAACCGTCCGCGCCATCGCGTCTCGCGTACGCCTCGTCCTATCGCGTCCTCTGCGATCCCAAGTTCGCGTGCTGCCCTCACCGCCAGCCCCGCGTTGCGTCTTTGAAACGCCCCAACCAGCGGCGTGTCGTATTCGTCCTCGACATGAATGAATCGATTCCCGAACTTCTCCGCGCGCTTTCGCAGCACGCTGAGCACGACCGGCTCGTCGTTCGTCGTCAGCGCGATCGTGCCGCGATGAATCACTCCCGCTTTCTCCGCCGCGATCTTGCGGATCGTGTTGCCGAGGAACTCCATGTGATCGAAGCCGATCGGCGTGATCAGCGCGGCGACCGGCCGGACGACGTTCGTCGCGTCCAGGCGCCCACCCATTCCGACCTCGAGCACCGCCACGTCGCAGCCCGCGCGCGCGAAGGCAATGAATGCGATGAGCGTTAACGCTTCAAAGTACGTCGGCGCGATGCCGGTCTTCTCTGCCGCGCGCTGTAACTCTTCGATGCACGCGTCGAGCAGTTCCGGCGGGATCATCGCGCCGCCGATCATCCACCGCTCGCGCAATTCGACGAGATGCGGCGAGGTGTAGAGGCCGACGCGATGTCCCGCCGCGTGCAGAATCGAAGCGAGCGTCGCCGAGGTCGAGCCCTTGCCGTTCGTCCCCGCGATGATGATCGAGCGGTACTTTTTATGCGGCGAGTGCAGCGCGCGCAGCAACGCGCGCATGCGTCCGAGGCCGGGGCGGATGCCGGAGCCCTGAAGTTGGTCGAGCCAGTCGAGAGGCGTCACTGACCGCGGAAGATGCGCAGGAAGCGCCCGATCGTCGCCTTCATCTCCGCGCGCGGGGTGATGAGATCGACCATGCCGTGCTCGACGAGGAACTCCGAGGTTTGGAAACCCTCGGGGAGCGTCTGGCGGATCGTCTGCTCGATCACGCGCGGGCCGGCGAAGCCGATGAGCGCCTTCGGCTCGGCGAGGTTGAGGTCACCGAGCATCGCGTACGACGCCGTCACGCCGCCGGTGGTCGGGTCGCAGAGCACGGAGATGAACGGCAGGCCGGCGTCCGCGAGCCGCGCCAGCGCCGCGGAGATCTTCGCCATCTGCATCAGCGAAAGAATCCCTTCCTGCATCCGCGCGCCGCCCGAGGTCGAGACGATGATCAGCGGCTCCTTTTTCTCGATCGCGCGCTCGATGGCGATCGTGATCTTCTCGCCGACCACCGAGCCCATCGAGCCGCCCATGAACGCGTACTCCATCGCGCAGATCACGACCGGCATGCCCTCGAGCTTCCCTTCGGCGCAGAGGACGGCGTCGCCCTGGCCGACGCGCGCCTGGTAAACCTTCAGGCGGTCGGCGTAGCGCTTCGTGTCGCGAAACCCGAGCGGATCGCCGGAGCGGATGTCCCCCGCGAACTCTTTGAACTTGTGATCGTCGAAGAACAGCTCGAAGCGGTCGCGGGCGGAGAGGCGGAAGTGGTAGCCGCACTTGGGGCAGGTGTTGAAGTTCGCGTCGACTTCCTTGCGGTAGACGATCTCTTTGCAGTCGTCACACTTGACCCAAAGCCCCTCGGGGATCGCGACCTTCTCGACCGCTTCTTTCGGCTTCTTCTCCTTGCGGAACCACGCCATCGGCGCGCGACTGTAGCACAGCGACGATGAGCGCCGTCAGCGGGGTCATGAGCACTCGCATGGCCGAGGCGGAAATCCACCAGTCGGGGTTCCGGGAGTGGATATAGAAGAAGATCGTGGCGCCGAGCGTGAGCGCGCAGACGAGCAGCGGGAAGGCACGTCTTCTGTACGCGAGCAGGAGAATCGGAACGATCCAAGGCAACCCGTTCATGCGATAGAGACCGGCTTCAAACACGAGCGTCACCGTGCGCGTGACCATGTCGAGATGGATCGGCGTCTTCGCGCCGCCGTAGCCGAAGATGAGACCGTTGGCGATGAGGAACGCGAGCCACGCGCTCAAAATCACGAGCGCCGGTGCGGCGATTTTCAGGATGCGCTTGCCGAACATCGCCAGCACGACCGCGATCACGAACGTCGCCCCCTCGACCTTCGTGAACGCCGCACCGGCGAGGCCGATCGCGGCGAGGAGGTCTGTGTCCTTGCGGAACGTCAGCGCGCAAAGCGTCAGCGTTTCGAACAGCAAGAGGGGAGGATCGGCGCCGCCGGCAGCGTAGCCGATGGCAAAGCACCAGGCCAGCGTCGAGGCGAGAAGCAGCGTGCCGGCGTCATCGCCGGTGAACGAGTGGACGATCGCCACGCAGCCGGCGAGACAGAGCGCGCTCGAGAGCAGCGCCGCCCACCACGAAAACCCGCCCGCGAGGTACGTGCACCACGCGAACACGAGCGGCACGAGCGGCGGGTAGTCGGGATTCGGATGGGTCTTGTTCGCGAGGAACGCCACGTCGATCCCGCCCGCCTTCGCGAAATGAATCGCCTTCGGCCCCCAGAAAAAGTGCAGGTCCCCCGCGCTCTCGCGCGCCGTGAGGATCCCGTACACCGTCAGCGCGATGAACGCGAGGATGTAGAGGCTTGTGGAGCGGCGGGCTTCAGCCCGCCGGGGAAAGAAGCCGGCGGGCTGAAGCCCGCCGCTCCACAGGAGAGCTAATGAAAGCGGCAGCTGCGCTGCCGCAGTCCAAAACGGGAACACGGACATGAGCAGTGCGGTGCCCAATGCCCCCGCACATCCCGCCACGGCGATGCGTCCGGCGAGGTTCAACTGCTGCACGGAAGAAAGCCGCCACGTCCACAACCCGAACAGCGGCAGCGTCAGGAACCCGGCGAAGAAGAGGACGTGCGTCATCATCGCCGCACGTAGATCTTCCCTTCCTGAAATTCGCTCTGCAGCGCGTACGCGGGGTCGTCGAGTGCGCCGCGGATCAGGATCACGTACTGCCCGCCGGCGGCGACGATGGCGTGATCGGGCATGAGGCCCGTGGCGACGTACGAGAGCGTCGGATCGCCGATCACCGTCACCGTGGCGCCGCGCGGGATCAGCGTCGCCGCGCGCCGGGCCATCACGATCGTGTCGCGGCTCGCGGGGTGCTCGACCGAGACGTGATCCTGAATCGTCTCCGGAATCGCAAAGTACGGCGCGCCGAGGCCGTAGAAATGCCGCACCAGCGCCACCGCGAAGATCGCGGCGGCGGCATGGACGGCGACGCGGCGCAGCCGCATCACACTTCGCGGAAGATGTAAGGACGAAGCGCGTCGAGACGCTCTTCGAGCTTCGTCTCGTCGAGATAGCGCAGCGTCGCGGCGATCGAGGAGAGCAGCGAGTTGCCGTCCTGCGGCGTGTAGCAGAAGCCGACGATCTTCCTCGGCGTCGGCACGGTCAGCGTCGGGATCGGCACCACCGTCTGCGACAGGATGCGCCCGAAGTAGCCGTGGTCGCGGCCGAAGGAGAAGATCTGGTTCACCGCGCGCTTGTTCGTCACCGCCACGCGCGAGTTGTTGCGCAACGCGGCCTTCACTTCCTCGAGCGTCGTCTCGTGCTTCAGCTCGAGATCGAACCAGAGCGTGTGCATGTACTGCGTCGGCAGTTTGATCGCCGAGGAGAAGAGGTTGAGCTTCTCGCCGAGCGTCTGGAAGACGTGGTAGGCGTCGCGCGCGTGGTGCGTGCCGAAATCGGGATCATCGTGCTTGCCCGCTTCCGGCGCGGCGATGAAGGACTTCGTGTCGCTGACGTCGTTCGCGCGGCGCATGCAGACGAAGCGGCCTGCCTCGAGGCTGATCTTGCCGCCGGATGTGCCGAGGGTTTTGATGAGGACGGAAATGTTGTGCGTGTTGCACGAGACGATCTGTACGAAGCGGTCGTCGGGGCTCTGCACCTCTTCGTTGATCCCGCGCGCGTACGGCTTGCCGAACCCGAACTCCGATCCCTGCGCAAGGAAGCCCTTCGGCCCCTTGATGCGCTCGTAATACTTCGCCTTGTTGTCGTTGCCGGCCGGCGTGCAATCGACGACGACCGTGGCCCGCTCGAGCGCCTCCTCGGTCGTGAAGGCGACGCGATGCCCGAGCCGCGCGAACTCCTCGCGCGCCTCCTCGTCCGCCACCAGCAGCGCCCCGCGATCGATCAAGTGATTGACCATCGGCCGGTCGTTCGGCGCCGGAGTGCGCTTGTGGAACGTGACTTCGTCGATGCCCCACTTGTCCTTGAAGTCGGTGAAGAATCCGATGAGCGGTTCGCCGATGGTGCCCGTGCCGACCACGTGGACGATGGTTTTCTTCGTCATAACGGGCGCGGATTCTAACGTAGAATCCGCCTCCCCATGGCCGCCAAGCCCGACTCCGGCGAGAAGTTGATTGCCTCCAACAAGAAAGCGTTCCACGACTACTTCGTCCTGCAAAAGTTCGAAGCGGGACTCGCTCTCACCGGCACCGAGGTCAAGTCGCTGCGCGCGGGGCGCGCCAATCTGAAAGACAGCTACGTCACGTTCAAGGACGGTGAGGCATATCTCCTCGGCGTGCACATCTCGCCCTACACGCACGGTAATCTGCAGAACCACGAGCCCGAGCGCACGCGCAAGCTGCTCCTGCACCGCCGCGAACTGGCGAAGCTGCACGTCGAAGTGACGGAAAAAGGACTGACTATCGTCCCGCTGCGCCTCTACTTCAAGGGCAGCAAAGTGAAGGCGGAGATCGCCGTCGTGCGCGGCAAGAAGCAGTACGACAAGCGAGATACGGAGCGGAAGCGCGAACTGGATCGCGAGGCCGCGCAGGCGATGAAAGAGCGCTGACCTCCGTATATCAGGGCATGAAACCCGGTGCCCTTCTTCTTCTCCTCTGTTTTCTCGCCCTTCCTCTCTCCGCGCAGCTTCACTTCGACGCCGGCCTCGCCGTCGGCATGCAGCCCCAGGAAAGCGAGGCGGATGATCCGAAGCCGCTCGTCGGCGCCGAGGCGCTCGTGCACAACGGCCGCTACGGCGTTCATGCCGCGTACGAGTACGCGAGTCTCACATACGCCGGCGGCGCATCCGCCACGCACGCCGACCTCGTGTTCCGGCACACGTTCGCGAATCATTTCTCGATCCTCGCCGGAGCGGGACCGACGTTCGTCTCGGTCTTCGATTACGGAACCGAATTCACCTGGAACGCCGAGGCAGAGATCGCGCGGCGCTTCGGCCGGCGGAACGACATCTTCGTCCGCGCGCGCTATTACGACTATGAACAGACCGGCTTTCGCGACTTCGTGAGCCCCAGCGGACCGGCGATCTATCTCGGCTGGCGAATGGCGTTTCGGGACTAGGTGTGGTTGCCCAACCACACCCCTGACCTTCGAAGGCGACACAGACCCCGAATGCCGCAATCCGGCCATTTCCGCGTAACTCATTGATTCCTAACACCTAACACCTAATCCCTGATACCTGACCCACCCGTGGCACTTTCCTAGCTCCCTCCCGCCACGAATGTTTGCGCAACGCAAGACCATCAACACCGACGTCAGCATCACCGGCATCGGTCTCCATTCCGGCATCTACACCACCGTCGAGCTTCATCCCGCCGGCGCGGGCAGCGGCATCACGTTCGTGCGCGCGGACCTCGACGGGCTGCGCATCCCGGCGCTGCAGGCGTCGACGACGGCGCTCGACTATGCGACGACGGTCGGCAAGGACGACGTGCAGGTCGGCACTGTCGAGCATTTGCTCTCCGCGCTGATGGCCTGCGGCATCACCGACGTCGATATTCACATCGACGGCCCCGAGGTTCCGATCATCGACGGCAGCGCGTTGCCGTTCATGCACCTGATCGACGCCGCGGGCGTGCGCGACCTTGGCAGTGAGATTCCGGTGCTGCGGCTGCGCGAGCCGGTCGAGATCGTCGACGGCGACAAGAGCATCCGCATCGTCCCCGCCAATCGCCTCATCATCAAGTACCGCATCGACTTCGACCATCCGATGATCGGCCGGCAGTCGCTGCATTTCGATTTCGGCCACGACAACTTCCTGCGCAAGATCGCGCCGGCGCGCACGTTCGGATTTCTGCGCGACGTCGAGAAGATGCGCGCCGCCGGCCTCGCCCGCGGCGGCTCGGTCGAGAACGCGATCGTGCTCGACGACACGCACGTCGTGAACGGCCCTCTCCGCTTCAAGGACGAGTTCGTGCGCCACAAAGTCCTCGACCTCGTCGGCGACCTCGCCCTCATCGGACGCCCGATCGCCGGCGAGATCACCGCCCACCGCGCTGGACACGCCATGCACTCGCACTTTGTCGCGAAGATCCTCCAGGCGGCGGTTGCTCGTGAAGAGCAGCCTGTGGAGCGGTGGGCTTCAGCCCACCGGCCGATCGCAGCGAGCTGATTTCGGCGGGCTGAAGCCCGCCGCTCCACAACCTGTGGTAAAAACGCCACAGGTGCGCCTCGCCTTCACTCTCCTCTTCGCCTTCAGCGCCGCCGCCGCGGCGCCGCGTCCGACGATCGAGAACCTCTCGGCGATCGCGGCGCAAGGCAAAGTGTCCGTGCGATTTACGCTCGACGGCGCGTTCCGCATCGCCGAGATGACGCAGGCGCTGCAGAGCGGGCTCCCGACCAGCTTCACCTACAACATCGAGATCTATCGCGATCGTCCGCGCTGGTTCAATGAAGAGATCGCCCGCGCGCGCGTCGAGGTGATCTGCACCTTCAACTCCGTCACGCGCGAGTACCTCCTCAACTACCGCCGCGACCGCCGCCTCGTCCGCTCCGAGACCTTCACCGACCTCGCCACGCTCATCCGCGCGATGACCGCGATCGACGAGCCGAGCCTCTTCGAGATCGGCGGACGCAAGCCCTACAAATTGAAGGTTCGCGTGAAGGCGGACCTCATGCGCGGCTGGCTCATGTACGTGATCCCGTGGGAGATCTCCACGCACTGGCGCGACGTGCGCGTCAAGTCGGAGTAGCGCCATGAACCTCGGCTCGCTGCTGCTCCGCTATCGCAAGGACCCGCGCTTCATCATCTCCGTCCCGCTGGTGATCCTCGCGGTCACGAGCCTCGTCTACTACCTCATCGAGCAGGCCAAGGAGCTGAGCCCCGACGCGCTGAACAATCAGCTGCTCCTGTTCGTCCTCGCCAACATCAACCTGCTGCTCATCATCGGCATCCTCTTCGTGCTGCTGCGCGGGATCGTGAAGCTCGTGCTCGAGCGGCAGCGCGGCATCATCGGCTCGCGCTTCCGCACGAAGCTCGTCGTGACCTACGTCGCGACGTCGCTGCTGCCCGTGCTGATCCTCTTCGTCGTCGCCACCGACTTGCTGCGCGTCTCGATCGACCGCTGGTTCACGACGCCCGTGCGCACGATTCTCGAGAACGGCGAGTCGATCGCGCAGATGGCGCAGGACCAGGCCGCGGACGTTGCCGGCGGCGCGGCGCGCGAGATCGCCGCGAGCGCGGATGCGCGCGACCCGGCGCGCATCGACTCGGTCCTCGGACACGTGCGCCAGTTTCACGACGTCGACCTCACCGCCGTCTATCGCGGCGGCATCCTGATCAAAGCGCAGGCGAATCCGCGCGCGCCGATCCACGAAGTCGCCGATCCCTCGCCGCGCTTTTTCGAAGAAGCCGCGCGCAAGGGCCGCGCGGTGAAAATCGATCTCGTCCTGAGCGGCAAATGGATTCGCACCGGTGTACCGTTCGGCGACGAAGTCGCGGTGGCGGGCGTCTTCATCCCGGCCGCGATGTCGCGGATGATCGATCAGTCGATCATCGCCCATCAGAACTTCGAGCAACTCTCGTTCGGCCGGCAGAAGATCAAGGCCTCGCAGACGATGCTCTTCCTCGCCATCACGCTGGCGATTCTCTTCGGCACGCTCTGGACGTCGATCTACGCCTCGCGCCGCATCACCGTGCCGATCAAGGCGCTCGCCGAGGCGACGGCGCGGCTCGCGGAAGGCGAAGTTGGGCATCGCGTCGAAGTCGAGGCCACGGACGAAGTCGGACGCTTGATCGAGTCGTTCAACGACATGTCGACGCAGCTCGCGCAGAAGCGGCAGCAGCTGACCGAGACCAATCGCTTCATGGCCACGGTGCTGGAGAGCGTCGGCACCGGCATCATCGCGTTCAGCGATGAGTTGGAGCTGCTGTCGATCAACCGCGCGGCGCTGCAGATGCTGCATCTCGATGTGGGTGCCGCTGCCCCCAGCGGCACCGCGACCGCTGAGGGCAGCGGTCGCCACACACTGAACGAGCTACTGGCCGGCGATCTCGAGCCGGTCGCGCATGCGCTGCCGGAGCTGACCGGTGGACGCGCGCGCTCGCGCGAAGTCGCGCTCGTGGTCGGCGGCGAGCTGCGCTACCTCGAGCTCTCCGCCGCGCGCCTCGGCAGCGGCTCGGGCTGGGTGCTGGCCATCGAAGACTCCACGCAGCTCGTGCAGGCGCAGAAGCTCGCCGCGTGGAACGAGGCCGCGCGCCGCATCGCCCACGAGATCAAGAATCCGCTGACACCGATCCAGCTCTCCGCCGAGCGCATCGCAAAAAAATTCGGAGACGAGCAGCCGGCGATCGAAGAGGGATGCCGGATCATCGTCTCCGAGGTCAGCCAACTCAAGAGAATGGTGGACGAGTTCTCGCGCTTCGCGCGCATGCCGGCCGTGCATCTGCGCCACGCGCAGCTCGCGGAGATCCTGCAGCAGGCGGCCAGTCTGTATCGCGACACCAAGCCGAACGTCACGATCAGCGTCGACGTCGCGCCCGACATCGAGCTGCTCATGGATCCCGAGCAGATCCACCGCGCCGTCGGCAATCTCCTGAAGAACGCCGTCGAGGCCACGGACTCCGGCGAGATCCGCGTCTCCGCGCGTCGCGCGCCGCACCGCGTCGTCATCGAAGTCGCCGACCCGGGCCGCGGCGTTCCCGACCGCGACAAGGAGAAGTTGTTCCTTCCATACTTTTCGACGAAAGCCCGCGGCACGGGCCTCGGTCTGGCGATCGTGCACCGCATCGTGCGCGATCACGACGGGCAGATTCACGTGCACGACAACCATCCGCGCGGCACGCGCTTCGAGATCGAGTTACCCGCGTAATGGCTCGCATCCTCATCGTCGACGACGAACCTGCCATTCGAGCCACGCTCGCGCAGATCCTCGAGGACGAGGGTCACAAAACGAGTGCGTGCGAGTCCGGGGAAGAAGGCCTCGCGCTTTTCGCGCGCGAAGAATTCGATCTCGTCCTGCTCGACCTCTGGCTCCCTGGCATCGACGGCCTGGCGGTGCTCGAGCGCCTGCGCGGCGCGGGAGGGACGCCGGTGATCGTGATCTCCGGCCACGGCAGCGTCGACTCCGCCGTCCGCGCGACGCGCCTCGGCGCGTACGACTTTCTCGAGAAGCCGCTCTCGCTCGAGCGCGTGCTGCTCACCGTCAATCACGCGCTGAGCGACCGCCGCCTGCGTGAACAAGTGCGCGACTTGCGAAGGCTCGCGCTCGAAGAAATCCTCGTCGGCGAGAGCGAGCCAATGAAGCAGCTCGAGCAGCAGGTCCGCAGCGCCGCCGCATCGCACAGCCGCGTCCTCATCACCGGCGAGAACGGCAGCGGAAAAGAGATCGTCGCGCGCACGCTGCATCGCCTGTCGCCGCGGGCGGACCAGCCGTTCGTCGACGTCAACTGCGCGGCCATCCCCGAGGAGCTGATCGAGTCGGAACTGTTCGGCCATCGCAAAGGCGCGTTCACCGGCGCAATCGACGATCGCAAGGGAAAGTTCGAGCTCGCCGACGGCGGGACGTTGTTTCTCGACGAAGTCGGAGACATGAGCCTGAAGACGCAGGCGAAAGTGCTGCGCGTGCTGCAGGAGCAGACGTTCCAGCGTGTCGGCGGACAGCAGACGATCAAGGTGGACGTGCGCGTGATCGCGGCGACGAACAAGACCCTGGCGAACGAGATCGAGGCCGCCAACTTCCGCAGCGATCTCTATTACCGGCTGAATGTCATCCCCATCGAAGTCCCGCCGCTGCGCGCACGCGGCAACGACGTGGTGCTGCTCGCCGAATACTTCCTCCGCCGCTTCGCCGCCGAGATCGGCCAGCCGCGCAAAAAACTGTCAAACGGCGCCGCGGCGAAGCTGAAGGCGTATCACTGGCCCGGCAACGTCCGCGAGCTCCGCAACGTCGCCGAGCGACTGGCCATCCTCCTCGCGAACGACACCATCGAGCCCGAAGACGTGCAGCTCGGCGCGCGCGTCGAGGAACCCGCCCAAATCGCCGCGAATCTCACCCTCAAGGAAGCGCGCGACGAGTTCGAAAAGCAGTACATCCTCGCCCGCCTGCGCGAATACGCCGGCAACGTCAGCCGCGCCGCCGACGCCCTCGGAGTCGAGCGCAGCAATTTGTACCGGAAACTGCACGCCTACGGCATCCGCGTCGAGCGCCCGTCGTGACCCGTGGAGCGGCGGGCTTTAGCCCGCCGAATCGAAACCGGCGGGCTGAAGCCCGCCGCTCCACGGAGCCGGAATAGCCTCTGCGTTCAGGTGGTTAGCCACCGTGCTTGACAGCGAAATACGCCCTGCGTACAGTTCGCCGTCACTTTTGAAAAGCAGCATCGGCGGGAATAGCTCAGTTGGTAGAGTGCAACCTTGCCAAGGTTGATGTCGCGGGTTCGAGTCCCGTTTCCCGCTCCAAACGAATGTGATCCAAGGGCCGCTCTCGCGGCCCTTTTCATTTCCCCGCACTCCCGAAGTTCACAAACACCACGTCGAACGTCCCATCCGCGCCGGCTTTGCCGGCCGCCGCGCGTTGCAAAGCGCCGGTGAAGATCTCGATCTCGCTCCCGGCCGCGGCGGTCCCCGAGACCACGGTGCGTCCGTCCGAATCGACGGAAATGCGCGACACGCGGCCTCCGCGCACGGCGGCGAGCGTGTTGTCTTCGAACACGTTTCCGGTGTCGGATGGGACCGCGCCCATAAGCGAGAGCGCGGTGCGATTGCCGCGGAACGTGGACTCTTCCAACACGTTCGCGCTCGCCGCGGCGATGGCGTTCGCATTCAGATAGAACAGCGCGTGGCGGATCCGCGAGCCTGTTCCTTCGATCGCGATCGCGTCGCCGGAGTTGCTCACTTCGAGATGCTCGGCGTCGAGGCGCGCGTTGTTTCGCAGGGCGATGCCGGCGGTGCGCATGCCGGTGATGAGCGTCCGCCGCACGGTCACGTCGCCGAAGGCTTCGATTCCGGTTTCGGGCGCGGACTCGAGGAGCGTGCCGATAACGACGTTCTCCACGGTGAGCGTCGCCGCCGCGCGCACTTGCGTCGCCGCGCCGCCGATGGCGAGGTTGCGGAGCGTGAGCGGGCCTTTCGCATCGAACCCTACCGGCGCTCCGTTGAAGTCGATCGTCAGCGCGGCGCGTTTGGGATTGAGGAGACGTGTGCGGCGCGAGCCGACATTCGTCGACGAGCCGATCTCCGCAACCTCGCCGGCCGCTCCTTCGATCGTCACCGCGCCGGTAATCGCCGGCAGCGGCGAAGCGAGCTTGATCGTGCCAGCAGCGCCGCCGAGAAAGCGGATCGTGTGCACGCCCGGCAAGGCGTTGGCGTTCAGCACGGCCTGGCGCAGCGATCCTTCTCCCGCATCCGCGGTCGTCGTCACCGCCTCGAGCCTCTCGGCGAGCACGTTCATCGGCGCGACAGCGGGATAGCCGTCGAGGCCTGACGCGCTGCGCGCCGTGACGCGCCAGTGCATCGCGCCCGCGCCGATTGCCTCCGGCGCCTGCCATTCGGTCGCGGCGAGGCCGGCCGCGCGCGCGACCACCGCGCCGCAGCTCGCGTCGCGGCAGATCTCGACGGAGTAGCTCGAGGCGCCGGCGACCGCGGGCCAGCGCAGCAGCGGCCGCGCCGTGGCCACGTCGACCGCGGCGATCGACGGCGCGGGGAGCAGCTTCTCCGGCTTCGGCGGGCGCTGTCCTTCGGGCACCGAGACGCCCATTCCTTCGCCGACGTCGACCGAAGCGCCGCCGCTCGCGACGCTCGTCCCGCCGCGATACGACATCACGTTTCCTTTCCCCGAGTCCTTGCGGAACCGCGCCCGCGCCGCCGCATCCTGCGGCTTCGCCACGACGGAGCCGACGATGATCTCGATGTCGTGCGCGTGCGCCGTGCGCTTCTTTTCGAGGTCGGCGTTTCCGTCGACGATCTCGATCTCCGTGCGATCGCGCTTCGGCGCCGACTTCGTGGAGCGCAGGAAGATCAGCGACTCTTCAGTAAGCGTGAGTTGTGTGTCGTCTTCGAAGCGCAATTCAGCGGACGACGCGCGGTACGTTTGCAGTCCGTGCCGTTCCGCGAGCTGGTCGCCGGCCTTCGCCGCCGTCCACGGATCGGGCTCGGGCTTGCGCTCGACGTGGCGCGACACGCGATCGATCCGCGCGAAGCGCGCCGGCAGCGTGCGCGCGAGGATCACGCGAATGCGCTGCCCCGGCAGCAGCCGGTGCGGCGAGGCGAGTTGCGGATTGAGCTTCCAGTTTTCCCGCCACCCCTCCGACGTGCCGAGATAGCGGCGCGTGATTTTCTCGAGCGTCTCGCCTTCCTTCACGACATGCCAGCCGATGGTGTCCTCGGCCGCCGCCGCGAACGCGCACAACGCAAAAAAAAGAAGGATCAGCTGTTTCATGAGGGACGCTCCAGAGCAATGGTTTGGATCAGCATGGCCGAGTGGACGGTCTTCGCCGGCGACGGCCGCGGCAGCTCGTCCGGGTTCCAGCGGATCTGATGCCGGTGGACGATCGCTTCCAGCACGATAGCGACCTGCGTTGCCGTCGAGGGGCGTTCCTCCGGCACCTTCGCCATCATCTGCCGGACGAGGCGCGAGACGGCCTGCGCCAGCGGATCGGGCGCGAGCAGCGACTCCAGCGGCGGCGGGATCTCGCCGATGGTCGCGAGCACCATGTCGCGCGGAGTGTCGCCGCCGAACGGATGCGTGCCGGTCGCGCACTGGTACAACGTGACGCCGAGGGAAAAAAGATCGCTGCGCTCGTCGGCCGGCAGTCCGCGCACGGCCTCGGGGGCGATGTAGCCCGGCGTTCCGTACACCAGATTGTCCGACGCTTTCCCGGCCAGCAGCGTCGCGAGGCCAAAGTCCGTGACCTTGATACTGCCGTCGTTGCCGAGGAGCAGGTTCGCGGGCTTGATGTCGCGATGCAGCACGCCGTTCGCGTGCGCCGCCTCGAGTGCGCGCGCCACCGCGAGGCCGATCATCGCCGTCTGCTCCATCGGGATCATTCCGCGCTCATCGATGTGCGCCTGCACGCTCGCGCCGCTCACGAGCTCCATCGCGATGAACGCCGCGTCGGCGGCGTCTTCGGCGTCGTAGATGGCGACGATGTTCGGATGCGCGACGCTCGCCGCGGCGATCGCCTCGGCGAGGAGCGACTCCACGAGCCCCTCGCTTTCGTCTTCCTCGACTCCTTCGAAATGCACGGTCTTGAGCGCCACCTCGCGGCGCAGGCGCGGGTCCCAGCCGCGAAACACGGTTCCCATTCCGCCCTGGCCGATGATGCCGAGAACCTGATAGCGGCCGAGAAACGCGCGGCCGAGGTCCTCCTGATCGGTGATGCGGCGCCGGATCAATTCCGTGGCGTTGCGGAGCTGCTCGATCTCGGTGCCGGGCCGCGAGTGATTGCGGCCCGCGAGCTCCTGCTGCGCCCGCACGACGTCGCGGATCGGGCGGATGATCGAGCGCTGCGCCGCGACAGCGACGAGCAACGCGAGCAGCAGCGCCACGCCGCCGGCGAGCGCGGCGCGGCGGCGCAGGTTCGTCGCGATCTGCTGCGCGAGATCGGCGGGTTGCCGCGAGAGCACGAACCATTGCGTCCCGTTCACCGGCGCGAACGCGCCGAGGACGCGCGAGCCGTCGGTATGCGCGTAGAGGCCCGTGCCGTTCACGCGCGCCGAGCGCGCCGCGCGGATCATCGCGGCGGGAAAGGTCGCCAGGTCCGTCGATCCGGTGAGGAGGCCGGCGTCCGAGGCGAGGACCATGTCGGCCTGCTCGCCCAGCTCGGTCGGATCGAGTGCGTCGCCGATCGGGAGCGCGTCGGCGGCCACGCGCAGCCACGCGCCGTCACCGATCGGCTCCGCGACGAGCAGGCGGATCGTTCCGGCACGGTCGAACAGCCGCGGCGCGGTGCCGGTGGCGTTGATGACAGGTCCCAATTCCTCCGTTGCGCCGCGCCGCTGCGCGCGGATGACGACTTCGCCGCTGGTGCTGACGACGTCGATCATCTGCAGCGACGCGTCCGCGGCGAGGAGATCGCTCAGGAACTGCCGGGTCATCGGCGACTTTGCGTCGGCGGCGAGCGATTCGTTCGCCGCGAGCGACCGCGCGAACGCGCGCCGCGACTCGACCGTCGCGGCGATGCGCTCGGCCGCCGTCGACGCGGCCACGGCGTGCGTGCGCAGCAACTGCTCGTTCATCCCCGCGCGGTTCACGTCGTACAGCGACCAGATCGCATACGCGAGCGGAACGATCGCGACGAGCGCCAGAGCAATGGTGACCCTGGCCAGAAGAGGCACTGTGAGACGGATTCGCACGTTGTTCTGAAGACCGAGGTTGTGATCGTACAACGATGACTATACTGACCGCGATGAAGCGGCTCGCGTTGTCACTGTTTCTCCTCGCCGCCGTCACCGCGCACGCCGACGACGACTTCACGCTGTACGACCTCCTCGCGCCCGACTCGCATCAATTCGCGATCACGTACGACGTCACCACCGCGCGGGAAGGCGCGAGCCTGTTTTTCAATCCCATCCGCCCGGGCTCGGTCGCGTCGAAGGAAAAAGTGATCGCGCGCGCCACCGGGAAGGAGCTGCAGTTCGAGGTCGTGAGCGGGAAAGAGGCGAAGACCAGCGGCCTCGTCTCCGACAAGACCGCCGACGATGCGCAGTTCATCCGCGTCCATCTCCCCGGACCCGTCCCGAAAGGCGGCGAGACGCGCCTGCGCATCCTCAAGACGTACACCGATGCCGCCTCCTACTTTCTAAAGGACGGCCAGCTCGTGTTTTCGCGCCCCCTCGGCGTGAAGCGCAATGTCGTCCTCCTGCCGAAAGGCTGGGAGCTGATCGAGTGCGCATCGCCCGCCATTGTCTCCACCGACGCCGGCGGACGCGTGCGGGTCAGCTTCCTCAACGACCGCGACGATCAGCTGCCGGTGAAGATCGTCGCGCGGAGGCTGCCGTGAAGCGACTCGCACTGTTGTTGCTCATCGCCTTGCCCGTCCTGGCGCAGGAATCCGCGCATCGCGCGGAGCAGGATCGCGAGATCCGCTACTGGCTGCTCGATCCCGACTCGCACCAGTTCCGCATCTCGCACGACTTCACCGTCACGCGCGCGGGCCAGAAGTCGGTGCACAGCTTCGTGCGCAAAGGCAGCGTCGTGTCGCCGGACGCGAAGATGATCGACCTCGACACCGGCAAGGCGCTACCCACGCACACCGTCGCCGGCAAGGACGTGAACGCCCTCGGCTACTACCCGAACCCCGTCGAGCCGGACTCGGTCGCCGTGCAGGGCGACCTCGAGACGCCGGTTGCCGAAGGCCGCTCCGCGCGCATCCGCGTCGAGGAGACGTACACCGATCCCGCCGGCTACTTCGCGCAGGGCGGCGAGCTGACGTGGAAGCGGAGCGTCGGCCGCCCGCTCAACTTCGTGACGCTTCCCTCGGGCTGGATGCTGACATCGGTGAACGTGCCGGCGACGGTCTCGCTCGACGAGCAAGGGCGGATCACGTTGCGATTCGTGAACATTCGGAATGACGAGCTGTCAATCGTGATCAAGGCGCGGCGGCGGAAGTAACTTCGAGGTAGGGAATTGACCTTCCCGGTCACTCCCATGATGAAACTTCCCTTCGAAGGAGAAACCACGGTCCATGAGAACGGACGTCGTACTCAATGGCAGTTCCAGCCCGGCCGCGAACTACATCGGCTGGGCTCCGCGCCCGGCCACGATTCGTCTCAGCGATGCCACCGGCGCGACCGGTCCGGTCGCGGTGACGCTGCGCAACCAGCGCACCACCGGCGGCCAGGTGGTGTTCTTCACTGACCTGACCAGGCCGCCCGCCGACAAGCTCGCGCTCTCGCTGCCGCAGGACGGCTCGAAGGTGAATTTCTTCGTCGCCGGGAAATTCAAATCGCCGAGCACGAACGACAAGGACGCGGCGATCGAAGTCGTGAACAACACCGGCGGCGCGGTGCTCTCGCTGACGCAGCTGATGGTACGCGTGCGCAAGGACGCGAACACGCTGACGGCCGGCGAGCGCGATCGCTTCGTGGCCGCGTTCGCGCAGTTCAACAACCGCGGCATGGGACGCTTCAGCGAGTTCCGCGACATGCATCGCACGGACGCCGATCTGCGCGAGTCGCATCGCAACCACGGCTTCCTGCCGTGGCATCGCGCGTACCTGCTCGATCTCGAGCGCGAGCTGCAGGCCATCGATCCGAGCGTCGCGCTGCATTACTGGCGCTTCGACAAGCCGGCCGGCAAGCTGTTCACGCAGCAGTTCATCGGCGAGACCGTGCAGGCGGCCAGCGGCGTGAACTTCGTGAAGTTCGCGGCCAGCAATCCGCTGCAGTTCTGGAAGACCGACAACGGCACGGGCGTCGATCGCGGCGGCCTGTTCGACACGCTGCGGAAAAGCGCGTCCGGCATGATGGGAGCCGTGATGATCGAGGCGGCGACGATCAACATCGGCGCGCCGCGGTCGCTGTACGAGTCCTTCGTGGCGATGGAAGGCCAGCCGCACGGCGCCGCGCACGTGAGCTTCAGCGGCTACATCAACAACCCCGCCACCGCGCCGCGCGATCCGCTCTTCTTCCTCCTGCACTGCAACGTCGACCGCCTCTGGGCGATGTGGCAGTGGCTGAAGAAGCGCTTCGACGGGTCCCAGGCCGCGGCGTACAGGTTCCAGGGGAAGGCGGGCGATCCGGGCTCGACGCGCGTCGGCCACAACAAGCTCGACACGATGTGGCCGTGGAACGGCGTGACCGGCAACGGCACGACCAACCAGCGGCCGAGAACCGCCCCGGGCGGCGATCTCGCAAGATCCATCATCGCCGCCGGGCCGCCGCCCCAGCCGACGGTGGGCGACATGATCGACTACCAAGGCATATTCGGCGCGGACGACTTCTGCGGCTTTGACTACGACGACGTTCCGTTCGAGGCGGGATCATGAACATTCAGGACTACAGACGGGAAGTGGAAGAACGAATCGAGCGGGAAGCCGCCGAGGAAGAAGAATCGGATGCCGCGCTCGCGTCGGCGGCGCCGGACGACGAAGTGTCGGAAGTGCGGCAGCTCGCGAAAACCGCGCGCGAAGACGAAGCCGGCATCCAGCGTTTGTTCGAGATCCTGAAAAACGCCGGAAGCTCGGAAGATGCGCGGCGCGCGGCGCTGGCCGTGTTGCGGCTGTTCCGGTTCAACTCCCAGCTCCTGAACGAGAAGCGCGCGGAGCTCATCGACGCGCTGCGCACGGCGGTCGAGAACAGCAGCGGCAAGCTGCTCGACGAGGTGCTGGAGACGCTCGCGCAGGAAAAGGACGAATACGCGCAGCGCCGCCTCCTCGAAGGGCTCACCGGAAAGTCGGAGCCACTCGTGCCGACCGCGCGCGCGATCCAGCTCCTCGGATACGACATTCATGCGGAGCATTTCCCGCTGCTGCGCGAGCTCGCGCAGAAGTCGGACGACCCGGCGACGCGGCGCGAAGCCGTGCGGCTCTTGTCCGCCGATCCGTCGTCCGCGCCGCTGCTGATGGACATCTTCCAGAAGAAGGAGGAGTCCGCGGACGTGCGGCGGGCCAGCGCCAATGCGCTCGTGAACGTCGCGCCGCAGGAGTTCGAGCAGAAGGCGAAGGAAGTGGCGCTCGATGAGTCGGATGCGGACAGCGTGCGCGCGGCGTCGCTGACCGCGCTCGCGCACTTCGGCAACCCGACCGACATCGCCGAAGACACGGCGTTCGTCGACAAGGTCGAGCAGATCGAGACCGCGGCGCCCGATGCCGCGCTGGCGAGCGCGGCTCCGGAAGGAGTGGAAGTCGAGGAGGGTGAGCTGGAGAAGGCGCTGCGCACCTTCAAGACCCGTCACCGCCGCAAATGACGCGCGACTTCGACACCGCGACTCCGGAAGAGGAGATCGCGGCGTGGGTGAGCGGGGGAGCGCCGGCGGCGGCGCTCCTCGCGCTGCTGCCGGAACGGCATCCGCTGTACGCGGGGCGGAGCGCGAACGAGACGATCCGCATCCGCAGCTTCATCCTCGGCGCATTCGAGCACGCCGGCCTGCCGCACGACGCGCTGCCGTTCGTGTGCGAGGAGCTCGAGAGCGGCCGCGATGCCTATCTCGTCGCCGGCGCGGCGAAGGCGCTGCGCGGAGGCGCGGCAGACGCGCGGTTCGCGCCGCTGCTGCGCAAAGCACTCGGCAATATCGAGTATCTCGACGCGCCGCTGACGTTCGACAGCTACAAGCCGCGCTGGCCGGTCGCGAATCCGACGAATGCATCGAAGGAGATTCACAAAACGCTGTCGTGGCTCGGGGCCTCGGCCGAGGGTGACGACTGCTGCGACCTCGAGTTCCTGCCGGATCGCACGCGCCGCGTGGTCGACGCCGACGTCGAGCTGGAAGACCAGAACGGCCGCACGCTGCGCTTCGGCGAGTACTTCCGCGGCAAGCCGACAGTCGTGGCGTTTTTCTACACGCGCTGCGACAACCCCGACAAGTGCTCGCTGACGGTAACGAAGCTCGCGCGATTGCAGCGGGAGCTCGGCGACAACGTGCGCATCGCCGCGTTCACCTACGACCCGCTCTACGACCTTCCGCCGCGCATGAAGCTGTTCGGCGAGAACCGCGGCTTCCGCTTCCACGACGACGCGCGCTTCTTCCGCACGCGCGCCGGCTTCGAGTCGCTCCGCGCCGCCTTCGACCTCGGCGTGAGCTACATCGGCTCGACCCCGAACCGCCATCGCATCGAGCTCTACGTGCTCAACGCGCGCGGGCGGGTGGTCGCGACGTTCAGCCGAATGCAGTGGGAGGTCGCGGACGTGCTGGCCGAGTTGCGGCCGCGCGTGCTCCGCGATGCGGCGCTCGCCTCCATCGCGCCGCTCGTGATCGCGCTCCTGCCCAAATGCCCGCTCTGCCTCGGCGCGTACCTCGCCGCGATTGGCCTGAGCGGATTGCAGCTCGCGCCGCACCGCCCGTGGATCCTCGGGCTGTCGTTTTTGTTCGTGATGGTCAATTTGTTGATGATCTACCGCCGCTCGCGGCGGACGGCAAATTTGTTCCCCTTTGCGCTGGCGGTCTTCGGCGCGGGCCTGCTGATTGCGGGAGCGCCCTGGATTGGCGCCGCGATCCTCGTCGCGGCGTCGATCGCGAGCAGCGGTGTAGTGCGCGCCTCCGGCGCGCCTTGGTGGACGGGGGGCGCGCCAGAGGCGCGCACCACACCTATTTCTTCGGCTTCTTCTTCTTCAACTCCGGCGGCGTGACCTGGTCGGTCTGGGCGAGGCATTTCCATAAGGCGGGGTGCTGGAAGCAGATCGAGCCGCCGCCGCGCTTCGACTGCGAGGTCTGGCGGTTGATGTCGGCGATACACACCCAGTCGGCGGCGGGCTTGCCCTTGGTCTCGATCGACTGCGCCCATTTCGCGTGGTCTTTCGTCTCCGGCCAGGAGTAGGGGAACTTCAGCGGCCCGAAGTCGACGTCGACGACGTCGACGATGTCGTCCTTCTTGTTGCTGTCTTCCGTCGACGGAATCGTCCCGCGGCGCCACGACTCGACGTCGAGATTTACGCCGAGGTCGTCGCCCACTTCGTCGCTCCAGAGATCCTGTCCCCACAGCCGGCTCTTGGCGATGCTGCGGAACGTCTTGCCCGCCTTCGACTTGAACGTGATGTCGCTCGGCGTCTTGGAGAGCGTGAACTTTCCGGCGGCGAGGTCCTGCCACACGCTGCTCGCGCCCTTCGGCAGCGCCGGGCCGTACGTCTGCGGCCCCTGCTGGGAGAGCATCTGCGTGGCGATGGCCTCGGCGGTCTTGACGTCTTTCAAGGTGATGCAGAGGAACGTCTGCCCGTAATCGAGCTCCTCGGCCGGGAAATCGAACGACCCCGGCGTCGCATAGCGCGGCGTCGAGTGCAAGAGCCAGATCGCCGTATTCGACGCCGTGTCGAACGCCAGCACGCCCTTGCAATGCCCCTTGTCGCCGTTGTTCGTCTTTTTCAGGCTCGACGGATATTCGTCGTTGTAAAACACGGCGCCCAGCGTCGGATGACTGCCGGCCGGAATCTGCTGCAGCGTCAGATGCAGCGCGTTGCTCGTGTCATTGAGCATGTGCTTCGAGCCCGCCAGCACCTTGCTGTCCGAATCGAAATACGCGTATTCGTATCCGGTGGCGGGCTTGCCGCTCTTGTCCGGCGCCGTCGCGTCCTTCGGCACCTTGTACATGAACCACCAATCGACTTTTTTGCCGCCGTCTCCGATTGCGCTGAGAGCCATGATGATCTCCTTAATAGATGGTGGAGCGGCGGGCTTTAGCCCGCCGTCCCCGTTCGGCGGGCTAAAGCCCGCCGCTCCATTAATAGAACAACGCGAAGCGGTCGCTGCCGACCTGGTACGGCACGACCTGCGTCGCGCTGGCGACCGTCGAGCCGCTGGATTCTTTCGTCCAGCCCTGGCAGTCGACGTGGATGCGGAACCAGTCGGTGGAGCCGTCGTTGCGATACGTCACGTAATACGGCTCGCCGGCGCCCATGGTGAACGGCTCGACGATGTCGATCTTCGTCGGATCGGTGAGCTGATTCTGCATCCACGTGCCGACTTCGACGCTCCCCTCGGACGGATCGTCGAGGATGTGATCGATGTTCACATTGAGCTTCGGCCCGAAATTGATCTTGAAGAAAAACGACTCGCCGCCCATGTAGAAGAACGCGAAGCGGTCCCACGACTTCGCCCACTGATGCACCCACACCGGCAGGATATTCAGGGCCGGGGTTCCCGGAGGCGATCCCGCCTGCGGATACGGCGTGACGTTCAGGGACCAGATATTCACGTCGCCGGTCTTGAAGCTGTACATGAGCACGTACAGCAGGTCATTGATCACGATCGGCTCGCAGACCGTGAAATTGGCGGTCAGCGGAACGCGCTTGTGGCTGTATGTGAACGGCGGCTTCGGCGCGGTGAGGTCGCTGGTCACGGGAAAGAACGAAAGCACGCCTTTTTCGGCCTGGTAGGCGAGCAGCCACGGGCTGTTGCCGAGGATGAACGGATTGATGATGTCGGCCGCGCCGACGTCGATGTTCGAGGCCACGGGTGTGAGGAACGGAGCGGCGTTCGTGGTCTTGAGCGCCGTGCCCTTGCCGCCGCCGTCGAAGCCGATCAGATAGGTGGTCGTGCCGCTGGTGATCGGGACGATCTGTTTCAAGCCGCTCGGCAGCGGCGAGTCGCCGTCCTGCGACCATACTTCCTTGACGTCGAGCGTGCCGCGCGCGCTGCCGGCATTGATGCTGTAGAGAGTGGGAGTGGGACTGGCCATGACTTCCTCCTATGAAATCTGTTCGTCGTAAATGAGAACCGGCGCGGGATCGACTTCCGCGACCTGGTAATACCTCGCGCGAACCGGTTTTCCCGCGCCGCCTAAATCGAGAATCTCAAAACCACGGTTATACCAGCCGTTGATGAGTCCCAACGCGACATCGGAATTCACGAGCGGCACGGGATACGTCGTCGCATACGGTTTCTCCGTGTCCTGCACCGGGATCGCGGCGTGTCCCGCACAGCGGCCCTTCGGCAGCGTGTTGTAAACGCCGTCCGGCGCGGGCCAGTCGGAGGGGCGATAGTTGTCCTCGAAGATGCCGAGGTTGTGCTCGTGACCCCAGATCCAGGCCGCGACCTTCGAGCCGAACCGCGAACCGAGCTGTTTCCAGATCGCGGTATTGATCCACGCCCGGTTCATGTCGCTCGCGCCGTTCTGTGCAACCCCAACCGTCTGTACGGCCGAATAAAGCTGATGATGCGACAGCAGAATCGAGCGGCCGGGAAAGCGATCCATTTTGTCGAGCTGCCACTGCACCTCGTCATCGCGCAGCGTGACCATCGGGCCGGGCGGCGGCGGTAATTGGATTGGAAGATCGGCCTCCGACGGATCGCCCTTCAGATGTTTCGCATGGATGATATCGAGCGCCTTCTGCTGCGCCTCGGGGGTCACGGCCATGTAATGGCCGTTGTATCCGGTGTCCATCCCGAGGAATTGCCAGCCGTCGTCCGCGCTGCGCAGGCAGAAATAGCTGGCCTGCTGATGCTGATTCTTATGCAGCGCCAGCTTGCCCGAGTCGAGCGTTTCGAAATACGAGACATTGCCGGTGAAATATTCGTGATTGCCGGGAACGCCGAACACCGGCGCGCGATGTTTTTCCGATTTGAAGACGGTTTCGAATAAACCGGTATAGCGATGCTCGAACTCGAAGCGCGTGCCGGAGTAATAGACGTCGCCGACGTGCAGGATCGCGTCCGGCTTGAACGACAGCAGCGACACAAGCACCGCCGCGGCGACGTCGGTGCCGGTGCCGATGTCGCCGATGATGGCGATGCGGCCGGTGGCGGGGATGCGCCACTCGACGATGCCGTAGTCCATGCTGCCGCCGGTGTCCTTCCACGAGCGGTAATGGGGCTGTCCGCCGAGGTGATAGGGGTATTGGGCGTAATACTCGAAATACTGGATCAGCATCTGCTGCCAGAGCGGATTGCCGTACTCGTATCGCCCGAGCTGTTCATTGAGCTGCGCCTGCAGTTTCTTGTCGTCATTGATGTTCGCGTGCGCCGACTGATGATGCAGCTGCATCAGGTACGGCATGACGTCGGGATCGTCGTCGTGCAGCTCGCCGTGCTTTTTCGGCGGCGGGATCGGTTTTCCCTTTTCCAGCGAGTCGATGTAATGGTCGGCGGCCTTGACCATCGGGTGATCCGCGCCCCCGCCGTGGCGCGTGACCGTCTCATGGACCGCCGACTTCCAGAGCGCGCCGAAGATGTTTTCGGTCGGATGAAGGGAGCTCATTTTTTCTTCGGCCGATCCAGCTGCACGTTCATGCACGTGTGCCTGGTGAGATCCCAACCCGGCCAGTTGCTCCACAGACCGCCGCCCGGCGGAATGTTTTCGGCGGTGGCATTGAGATACGGCGTGACGGTTTTCGCCAGGTCGTCGAGCGGCGACGATTTCGCCTTGCCGGTCCAATGCTCCCAGAACGCGACGTAGGAATTGTTCGTGCCGGCGAGGATCAGCGCGCCGTCGACGCCCTTCGGCGGCTTCGCCTGATACGCCGCCGCCCACGTCTGCAGCGTCTGCAGGAAATTCGCGGGCGATTTCGGCGCGCCGACCAGGTGGCGCACCGTTCCGAGCATCCAGTCCGCCTTGTTCTTGAAGAAGTAATATGACTGATCGGCCGTCAACGTGCCGGCGAACAGCAGCGGCACGTCGGATTTGCTGACCTTCATGTTGTAGGCGTCACTGTGCAGCGACTGGTAAATACGCACCGCCGGCGTTTTCGTGGCCTCGTCGTGCGCCGTCGTGGTCGCCCACCACATCAACGCGGTCTGATCCGGCACCGCGGCCGGCTTGTTTTTCTGGCTCGGCATGGCCGGTACATAGGCCCGTAGTCCGGCATTCGGCTGCAACAGCGCGCAGCCGGGAACGAAGATCTGGCCGAGAAAATCCGCGAACTGGCTGTAATCCGTGCCGGGATTGATGAAGCCGCGCCACACCCGCACGGTGTTCGGTGCGACCGGCTCCGGTTCGGCTTTCTTCCTGCGCGCGCCCATCATTCCCACCTGCGCTTGAACTGCATGTTGAAGCTGTTGCCGGGATTCACGGTCATGCCCGGCCACTTCTCCCACAGTCCCTTTTTCAGCGTGTAGTTCTTCGGCTTGACGACGTAATTCCAGTCGCACAATGCGGCGATCGTCCCGGCCGTATTCTTCTTGTCGTTGAGTACCCAATAGACAACATAGTCGTTGCCGACGCACGCGATCGCGCCGTCGACCTTCGAGGTCTGAATCGGCTTCAGGGCCGTGGCGACGTTGTTGATGAAATCGGCCGGCTGCACGTTGGCCGGACGGCCGCCGATGACGTGCGTGACCTTGCCGTGCATCCAGTCGGCGGATTTTGGGATCAGATACACCGGCTGCTCGGCCGTCAGCGTGCCGGGAAACGGAATCGGGAACGCGGCGTTACTCTGCGGCGTGTAGCACGCGCCGTGGGTCAGCGTGTACGTGCGGCAGGCGAGCAGCTGGAAGCAATTCGTATACGTGTCCTGCGAATCCCAGAACAGGATCGCCGTTTCATCGGGCGTGGTCGCCGGTTTATTGGCCATGCCGCACGGCACGGTAGGAATGTATGTGTCGAGTCCGGCCTCGATTTGCATCTCGACGGTCGACGGAATGAAGACCGTGCCGAGGCGCTGGAAAAACGTCGGCTGGTCGATTGCGCTGGAGCGGTAGCCGCGCCAGACCCGCACGGCCTCGGGAGGAATCTCGAGTTTTTTCTTTTTCGGGCTCATGACGTTTTTCCTTTCGTCGAGGTTTTCGGCTTTCCGGCGATGGTCAGGGAGGCGGCGACTTTCTCCAGCCAGCCCACCGGCGGCTGGGTCTCCTCGGGCTTGCCGTACGGACAGCCGAGCGGGAATTTCCAGCGGTCGTTCACACAGAACTGGCACGCGCCCTCGGTGCGCGTGAGCGCTTCGATGTTTCCGACGCGGCCGTAGGCGAGCTCGCCCTTCTTGTACATCGCGTCCAGCACGCCGGCCATCATCGCGTGCGCGTCGTAGTAATTCGCGGCCAGCACTTTCGCCGCCGCGCGCGACATCGATTTCACCTGCGCGGTGATGGCGCCGGCGTCGGCCTGGCTCTGCACCGTGAACGACGCATAATTGCCGCTCGACGCCGGCTGGTAGGCGATGCGCTTGTCGCTCTGCAGCAGCGTCGCCACCGCCGACTCCTTCTCCTGCATCCACTGCCAATCCTTCGGACTGAGCCGCCACTGCAAGGCGAAATTCGAGTTGTAGGAAAAGTGCGGCGTAATGACGATGCGTGTTTTGACGGAATACTTTTGCCCGTCGATCTTGGTGCTGAATTCAAAGTACGTCGGGGTGTCGAGATCGGTCGTTTCGCGCAGGAGCGTGAACGCGCCGTCGGGCGGCCGTGAGGAGAGGGCCGGCTTGCGGTGCACCAGCGCGCCGAAGGCGGCCACGAACATGTTCCATGACGACTCGCCGACGATGTAGAGGACGGCCGGGCGGGTCTGCACGAACTGCTTCATCACCCAGGCGTTCTTCGAGACGCAGTTGTCGATGATGGTCTGCACGCTCTCTTTCGTGCCGCCGAGGAAATTGGCGTTCCAGTGCGGCGACGCGCAGGCGACCATGTCCAGCTGGCAGACGTCTTCGCCCATCTTCAACGTCGCCTCTTTGTGGCCGCTCGCGCGAATCGTGTCCTGGAAATGATCGAGCGTGGGCACGAACTGTTCGTAATAGCCGATCTGATCGCGATAGACGTCGGTCAATTTCCCTTCCGGCACATTGAGCCGGGCCGCGATCGTGGAGCCGGCCGTGAAGCGATTGTTCGGGCCGTGCGCGTCGTACAGCAGCACCCAGCGCGGCGTGCCGGTGTCGCGGTTCAGCGCGATCGTCGTGTCGGTCTTGTCGCCGTCATAACGGACGCTGATCGAGTAGCCGGGCGCATCGCTGGTCCGCTGCGCGGATGTGACGTAGCCGTCCTTCGGCGCGACCACGCGGTCGTCGGGCAGGAGGAATTGCTCGATCCATTTCAGATTGAAGCATTCCTGATAGACCGTGCGGTAGCGGTAATAAAACGCGTATTTCGTCCACTGATCGGTCTTGTCGTCGTCCGTGAAATGCGGATAGCACCAGCTCGTGCCCTGCGTTCCCGGGGCGAAGGCCGTCAGATTGGGATTGATGCCGATGGTCATGATCGGCGCCTTGCGGCAGCCGTCCATGATCTCCGGATCCGTAAAGGCCTCGTCCTGCGTTTTTCCCTTGAGCCACTTGAACATCGTGACGCCGGGATTGTTCGGGTCGTAATGATTCGGCGTGTTCGTCAAAAAGTCGTACGTCGGATACGGACCGTACGGCTGTTTCGACGGATCGTCGGGCCAGAAAAACGAGCACGTGCCGCAGGGACGGACGTTGTAGACGAGATCGATTTCCAGCGGCTCGCCGGTGGGACGCGGTTTGGTTTGACGCGGCGGATCGTATTTCATGTCGGTCTCCCGGTCTCCCAGTCACCCGGTGACCCGGCCGGGAGACCGGGGGACCGGGCGACTGGGCAACCCAATTACATTGCCGTCAGCGCCGCCCAGGTGGCCAGCGCGCCATTGAAGCTGGTATAGAAGCCGAAGCGCTGATAAATCTCGCCCGACCAGTCCTTGCGAATTTCCGGATCGATCGCTTTGCCGTTGGCCTTGGCCGGCACGATGGGATCGGAGATATTGCGGGAGAAGCAGAATTTCGTGCCTTTCTGCTGCGCGTAATAGCCGATCACCGCGTCGTCCATCTCCAGCACGCACCACTTGACCGAGTCGTTGCCGGAGGCGATGTAGTAATAGTCGGTCGTCAGCAGCGGCTCGCCGTCCTTGGACAGGATCTTCGACTGCTTGAGATTGGCTGGATCGAGCGGCGAGTTGACGAGATCCTTCAGCGTCAGCGAGTCCGCGTCGTCGTCGGTCTGCTGCAGCTGTTCCAGCATCGACTTCAAGACCGGCCACGTCACGACCGTGGCCATGTCGAAGAAAAGGCTCTTCTGCACGGTATTGAAGAGCTTCGTCGACGGGTACGCTTTCCCTTTGACGGACTTGTTATTGAGGCCGGACGAGAGGTTCTCGGACAGTTTCAATTGGATGTGGCCGGCGTTCGTAATGACCACGTCGCCGAGGTTCTCGGTCTCGCGCGAGCCGCCGGCGGTGCCGATCGACCAGATCCAGGAGCAGCCCGTCTCGTCGATCAATTGATTGGTGATCTGCTCGAGCCCCTGGATGTACGGCGGATGGGCGAGGTGCGTGTCGCATTTGAAGAGCAGCACGCGCAGCGATTTGCCGCGCGAGGCCTTGACGTCGATGAGGCGATAGAGACCCCACAGGGGCGCCGACGTATTGTCGGTCGTCATATTGGCCGGAACGTCCTTACTGTACTGGTGCCACGCGTGCTCCCAGTCGCGCTCGTCCGGATAGCGCGTGGACGAGCTGTTGACGAACACGTGATCGAAGGCGTTCCACTCCGCCGAGGTCCACGTGATGACGACGACGTCGGCTTTCGGGAGCGGCGCGTCGGGGCCGTCATAGACGCCGTCGACCACCACCGGAGCGGTGTGGCCGACGCGTTTCCAGTCGACGATCGGGAGCGGAAGCGGGCGGCCGGTGTTGGACGGGCGGAACGTGTCGGTATAACGATTCTTAGTGGTAGTCGTCATCGTTTTTCTCCATCAGCTGGTAGCGTTGAGATTGCGATAGCGCGGGGCGTAGAAGACCGGCTGGTCCAGATCGGTGTAGGTCGTGAGGTCGTCGTAGTCGTTGGGATAGATCGTCTTCAGCTGGGAGACGAGATCGGCCGGCACCTGGTACTTCATGATGTTGAAGCAGCCGAGGACGCGCAGGTCGCCCATCTTGCCGACCGCGTCGCCGAACGTCGGCCACTCCTTGGCGGCCGGGCCGTTCCACATGTTCTCGAGGTCGGTCATGATGCCGGTGTAGGCCTGATCGAACTTCACCATCGCCGCTTCGACGGTCGGGCCGTTCGGATCGGCTTTCAGCAGCGCGTCGAAGCCGTCCGAGGGCACCGCCAGAATGTTCAGGACCTCGGGCGGATAGATCGGATATCCCTTGAAGTACTCGTGCTCCGTCTCGCGCGTGAGCGGCACGTGGCCTTCCGGTTTCTGATAGCGGCGGCCGTAGTGGATCTCCGCGTACTTGCAGTAGTGCGATTCCTCGCCTTCGAATTTGTCGGCGTGCAGCGACTTCGACGGCGAGCCTTCGCCCTGCAGCACGATCTCGTCGAGGGCGTTGTAGAGCTGCGGCAGCGGATCCTGTCCCTCGGTGTAGGTGAGGGTGGTGAAGCCGATGTCGTCGCCGACCTGGTTCGACGTCCCGCCTTTCTTCATCGCCGCGCGGCAGGCGTCGGCATTCGACTCGATCGCCTCGCGGATCGCTTTGTAGAGATTGCCGATCGTCGGATAGGTCTCGTGCTTGTACTTCGGATCGAGCAGGAACAGCGGCACTTCGAGGCGCATGAAGTTCTGGATCTGTTTCTTCGAGACCTTGGCCAGGATGACGTGGAGATCGGGCTCCGCGCCGCCCGGAAGTCCGTCGCCGGGGAACTTCGGATTCAGCGCGCCGATCTTCGGCGTCCCGCCGAGGGCCGCGAGGATGTTGCAGGCGATGGCCATGTGAACCATCTCTTCCATGGCCACGCTGCGGAGAAGGTTGTAGACCGTGTAGCCCTGGGTCTGGAGAGAGAACATCGCGGCGAGATAGAGGGGGAGGGTGGCGTGTTCGAGCTCGACGGCGGATTGGAGGGACGTGAGCAGCCACGACATGTCGCGTTGCTCCGGTGCGACCGCAAGGTGGTCGGATAACCGAGTCATATTTCGCTCCTTTTCGGCGACGAAATGCGAATTGTGTGGGACGCGGGACCGCCGAGCAGGGTACCTGAAAAGTGACTGGGAAGCAAAGAGGGAAGTAAGTCAGAAGGCGGAGGGGCAGAGGGCGGAGAGGCTATGCTTAGCCCATGAATGAAATCCGCGGCGCGGGCGGCACCGAGGGCGGGCTGGCGACGTTTTTCATCGGCTTCGCGATGGCAGTGGCGGGCGGGTGGCTGCTCACGAACCAGGTCACGGTCACAAGCGGCTACTGGAACCTGTGGGGCCGCAGCGCCTTCGGCCTCTCGCTGCTCCCGTTCATCATCGGCATCGCGTTCCTGTTTTTCGACGGCAAGTCCATCATCGGATGGGTCCTCACGATCGCCGGCGCCGTGATCATCTTCGTCGGCATCCTCGCGCACATGGAGATCTACTTTCGGCCGACGAGTTTGTTCAACACGTTGCTGATGCTGGTGCTGCTCGTGGGCGGGATCGGGCTGATTGCGCGCTCACTCCGGCCGCGCGCTAGTTGAGGAGATCCAACAACTCCGCGCAGGGCCGGCGCTCGCCCGGTTCGATCCGACAGGCCCGGAGTACGAGCTCACAGAGCGGCATCGCGGCAGATGGAAAGGCGCTGCGTATGTGCTCTTCGAGCGACTGCGGATCGCGGCGGAAGGTGTCGATGCGCCGTGCGATTTTTTCTTCGATGCCTTTGCGCCGTGGATCGTGTGCCGGCGGCAGATCACGCAAGTCTTCACGGCTGAGGAGCGGATAGTCTCCGCCGCTCACGATGGCCATCACCGTCGCACCGAGAGCCCAGACATCCGAGGCGGCCGTAGGGACAACGGCATTGCCGAACAGTTCCGGCGCGCGTGTCTTGATCGACCCCGGATTCGATTTCGTCGTCGCCGAATCGCTCGTGGCGATTCCGAAATCGAGAAGCAGCGCCTCGTCGTCGCGAATGCCGATGTTGTCGGGCTTGATGTCGGTGTGCACGATGCCGCGCGCATGCAGGTAGGCCGCCGCTTCGAACACGCCGCGAAGGAGCCGGATGAGATTCGGATGCGAACGGATGGCTGGGTCGTCGAGCGTTCGCTCCAGGCGTGGCTCCAGGAGGAATGGGCCGTGGCCGCCGTGCAACAGCATGCAGGGCTGGATGTTGGGATGCCGCACCGTTCCCATCCAGTCGGAGAGCGTGTCTTTTTCCAGCATGCGCTCGCGCGTCGTCGCGAGCCGTTTCGCGAGATCGTCGATGTCCTGCGGCCCCCACTTATATCGTTTGAGCACGACCTCGCGGCCCGCGGGATCGCGCGCGAGGTAAACGACCTTGAACGCGGAGTTCGTGCTCAGAATGCGGATGAGGCGGTAGCCGGCAGGCGGCAGCTGGTGCATCAGGTCGCGCAGTTCATCGAGGGAGAGGTCGGGATACTGGAGATAGCTCAGAACCGCTGCGGCTCTGCGGTCGAGCATCCAACGCGCGTGATCGAATTCCTGCTCAGCCGTCACGCAGAAATTGGAGATCTCGTGAATCCATTCGCGTTCAATGAACGCGCGTGTGATGGCGACCCATCGCCCCACCTGTTCGCCGAAGTTCTCGGCCAGATGTTGTGACTTGTAGTCAGCGGCTTCGAAATTTCGCGGATTGACAAATGCTTCGAGCAACAGCTGATCGATTGGCCCTTGCGGATTACAAAGTCCGTCACGGATGTGAAGAGCCGCTCGCACGAGAAGGAGCAGCGCATCTTCGGCGGCGGCGTCGGACCATCGGCGTGCGAGCGTTAGGAATTCGTGCGCGGCGGCAATCGTACCGATACCGACAGAGCCATTCAGAAACCGTCTGCGTAGCGTGTTGAAAAGGTTCTGTGCGATCGGGTTCATCCACGGCCACGACGTTCCCAGGTCCGGTGCTTCGATCGCCAACTCGGGTGCGTCCGAGCGCTCGTTGTATTCGACCCTCCTGAACTTCACGCCATGAATTTCAAGACGGTGAATGAAGGCCCATGTCCACTTTCCCTCGCCGGCATCCTTGTAATCAACGGGCACTCCATCCTCAATCGGACCGAGCGAGCCATTCGCCGGCCGAAGGGCGAGGTTCGCCTCTCGTGCGATCACCTCGAGCGCGGCGCCATCTTCATCGTTGATCGTGAGCACCTGGAAGTCCGGCCCCGATCCAACCCTCACGTAAATCATCGCGTTCGCGCTACATTGTCGCCATGACCGAGAGCTCGTCCACTCTCGCCTCCGGCACGGTGCTCGACGGGAAGTACGAGATCGTCGGGCAGCTCGGCGTGGGCGGGATGGGGGAAGTGTACAAGGCGCGGCACGTTCATCTCGACGCGTTCCGCTCCATCAAGACCATGCGCGCGTCGCTGATGGCGGACGAGACGTACCGCCAGCGATTCCTTCGCGAGGCGCAGCTGGCGACGCAGATTCATCATCCCAACGTCGCCGTGATGCACGACTTCTCCATCCTCGGCGACGGCACGAGCTACATGGTCACGGAGTTCATCGACGGCACGACCGTGCGGCAGTGGGAGGCGGAGAACGGGCGCTTCCCGCTGGCGCTGGCGACCGAGGTGGCGATGCAGGTGCTGGCGGGACTCGATCACATCCATCGCCGCGGCCTGCTCCATCGCGACGTCTCCGCCGACAACGTGATGCTCGCCTTCGATCACGAGGATCACCTGCTCGTGAAGATCATCGACCTCGGCGTGGCGAAGGACGTCAAGAGCGCGAAGCCGGAGATCACGCAGGACGTGATCATGGGCAATCCGAAGTACATGTCGCCCGAGCAGCTGGGGGAGCTGCCGGAAGGCGAAGAGATCGACGGCCGCACGGATCTCTACTCCCTCGGCATCGTGCTCTTCGAGATGCTCTGCGGCGTGCCGCCGTTCCAGGCGCGCTCGGCGAACGGCTACATCATGAAGCACCTCACGCAGCCGCCGCCCTCGTTCGACGAGGCGAATCCGGAGCTCGATTTTCCGCTCGGGCTCGAGCCGGTCGTGCTGCGCGCGCTGGAGAAGGATCGCAACCGCCGCTATCCCTCGGCGCGCAAGTTCGCGGAGGCGCTGGCGCCGTTCGTGTCGCACATGCCGACGACGTTCTCGCGCACCGAGGGCACGCTCGCGGCGAAGGCGCCGCCGAAAGAGTCGGAGGCGGCGTGGGCGGCGGCGCTGGCGGCGGATACGTACGCGGCGTTCCGCGAGTATCGGACGAAGTATCCGAAGGAGCACGCGGACGAGGCGGAGCGCGCGATCGAGGAGCGATTGGCGTTCGATGCCGCGGCGGCACTCGACACCGAGGCCGCGTGGGCGGATTACCTGGAACGCTGGAGCGGCGATCGCCATGAGGTCGCGGCGAACGAGCGTTCCGCGGCGGCGAAGATTCGCGAAGAGACGGCCTACAGCGTCGCGCTGATGGCGAAGAATGCCGCGGCGTGGCAGGCGTTCCTCGAGGAGTTCCCGGACGGCCCGCTGGCCGCGCATGCGGAAGAGCACTTGCGCGAGACGTTCGCGTTCGATGAGGCGAGGAAGAAAGATGCCGCGGCGCTCGAAGAATTCTTGCGCGCGTATCCCGACGGCATCCTGGCCAAGGACGCAAAGCAGCGGCTGAGCGTCCTCGATGCCGGCGGCGACGAGCGGATGTGGGAGGCGGCGCGGCGCGCGGGGACGTCGGAGGCGCTGCATGCGTACTTGAAGGCAAAGCCGGACGGCGCATTCGCCGCGGAAGCGCGCCGCGCGCTGGCGCGTCTCGCGATGGCCGACGGCGATTTCAACGACGCCTTCGAAACCGGAACCGCGGCCGCATGGGACGACTGGTTCGAGCGCTATCCCGACTCGCCCCGCCACGACGAAGCGCGCCGCCACCGCCAGGAGGCGGTGGAGTTCGACATGGCCACGCACCTCGACACGAAAGTGATGTGGCGCGCGTTCCTCAAGGCGTGGCCGCAAGGACGGCACCGGCTCGAAGCGGCGATGAAGATTTCTTAGCGGTGGAACGCCGCCGTCTCGGCGGCTGATGCGGCGGCGTCCTCGCCGCCGCCGAGAGCGTGACGCTCTCGGATCAGATGAGATGAGAAGGCCAACCTCCGCGCAGTCGCAGAATCTGCGCTGCAAGGTTTTGACGTGCTCGAGGCACAGAAAGGAGATTGGCCATGAAGAAGTCTATCCGCAAAAACGCAGGACGAAGCATCGAGGTGGACTGGCAGGCTGTGGCCGTCATCGGTATTGATCTGGGAG
>DATFHJ010000285.1:0-16724 GCA_035248585.1 Thermoanaerobaculia bacterium | reverse complement strand
ATCGTCGAGTACGGACCGCCCGGCGTCGTGCCGCGCTTGACGTTGTAAGAGGTGGCGGTGCCGACCGGGTTCCAGGTCAGCGCGACCTTGCCGCTGCTCACCGCGCCGACGAGTCCCGTCGGCGCCGGCGTCGGCGCGTTGATCGTGTACGTCTCGCCGCCGGTGAAGCCGGTCGCGGTCGTGTTGCCCGCGCCGTCGAGCACGGTGTTGTTGTCGACGAAGTCGAGGCGCAGCGTGCCGCTGTTGCTGCCGGTGTTGACGGCGACGGTGTAGACCATCGGACCGCCGGTCACACCCGTGACGGAGGTGCCGGTGATCGCGCCGGTGGTGAACGTCGTGAAGTCGGCGTTATCGACACCGCCCACGTTCTCGTTGAACGTGACGGTGAAGTTCACGCTCGGTCCGGGATTCGGATCGGCGCTCGCGCGCGTGATCGACTGCACGGACGGGACGGTCTTGTCGACGACGTAGTCCTGGCCGAGGAGGAATCCGGCGGCGAGGTTGTTGCCTGCGGCGTCGAGGATCGAGTCGTTGTCGACGACGTCGAGACGGATCGAGCCGTCGCCCGTGCCGGTGTTGACGCTGACGGTGTAGGTTGCGCCGCTGCCGCTGACGCCGGTGATCGAGGCACCGCTGACGCCCAGCGTCGTGAGCGTGAAGTCGGCCGTATCGACGCCCGTGACGTTCTCGCTGAAGTTGACGGTGAAGTCGACGGAGGCCGCGTTCGTCGGGCTGGCGTTCGCGCGCGGGACCGACAGCACGGTCGGCGCGGTCTGATCGATGTTGTAGACCTGCCCGGTGAAGTCGCCGTTGCCGGTGCCGGGTCCGCCGAGCGGCTCGCTGTTGCTGACCGCGGTGATCGAGTCGTTGTCGGTGAGGTTGAGGCCGAGCGTCCCGGTGCCGGAGACGCTGTTGACGTTGACGGTCCACGTCGTGCCGCCGTCGCCCGAGGAGACGGTGTTGATCGACGCCGTCACGCCGCTCAGCGCGAGCGCGAAGTCACTCGCGTCCACGCCGGTGACGGCGGTCGAGAACGTGACGGTGAAGTTGACGGAAGTCGCGTTCGTCGGATTGGTGCCGGCGCGATTGATCGAGACCACCGCGGGCGCCGTCTTGTTGACGGTGTAGACCTCGCCGGTGGTGAAGCCGGTCGTGAATTGATTGTTGACCGCGTCGAAGATCGTGGCGTTGTTGATGGCGTCGAGGCGGATCGTCCCGCTGCCCGTGCCGGTGTTGACGCTCACGGTGTACGGCCCGCTGCCGCTGCCGACAACGCCGGTGATCGACGCGCCGCTGATGCCGCCGGTCGTGGTGAGCGTGAAGTCGTTCGTGCCGACGCTCGTCACGGACTCGCTGAACGTGACGGTAAAGTCGACGCTCGCCGCGGTGGTGGGATCGGCGTTCGCGCGGACGATGGAGCTGACCGCGGGCGGGGTCTTGTCGATCGTGTAAAACTCGCCGCTGTTGAAGCTCGCGGCGTTCGCGTTGCCGAGAGCGTCGGTGACGCTGCCGTTGCTGACGAAGTCGAGGCGGATCGTGCCGTCGCCGGTGCCGGTGTTGACGGCGACGGTGTACGGACCGCTGCCGGTGACGCCGGTGATCGATGCGCCGCTGATGCTGCCGGTGGTGGTGAGCGTGAAGTCGCCGCTGTCGAGCCCGAGGACGGCCTCGCCGAAGGAGACGGTGAAGTTGACGGAGGTGGCGTTCGTCGGATTCGCGTCCGCGCGCACGATCGACTGCACGATCGGCGGAGTCTTGTCGATGTCGTAGGCCTGGCCGGTCGTGAAGTTGCCGTTGCCCGCGCCGGCGCCGCCGAGGGGCGTCGTGCCGTTCGTGATCGTGTCGTCGTCGATGAGGTCGAGGCGGATCTGTCCGCTGCCCGTGCCGGTATTGACGCTGACGGTGTACACCGCGCCGCTGCCGGTGACGCCGGTGATCGACGGGCCGCTGACGCCGCTGAAGTTCAGCGCGAAGTCACCGGTGCCGACGCCGGTGACGGACTGGTTGAACGTGACGGTGAAGTCGACGCTCGCCGCGTTGGTGGGGCTGGGGTTCGCGCGGTTGATCGAAGAGACCGCGGGGGTGGGGGCGGCGGCGGCGGGAACGAATGCGATTCCCTGAAGCGCCGTGTTGTTCGCACCGGTCGCGAGAGTCGCAAGCGTGCCGGTGATCGTGGCGTTGTAGCCGGACGTATCCGTGGTCACGCGGATCGTCGGAGGATTCGTGCGCACGGTGCTGTACAGCGTGACCGTCGATCCGGAGACGCTGCCGGTGAGGCCGCGCAGGTTCGACGCGAGGGCGATGCTGCCGTTGGCGACCCAGCTTCCGGCGACCAGCGAGTATTTCTGCAGTCCGCCGGTCCCGGTTCCGCCGTCGTCGGCGACGTAGACCGTGTCCACTCCGGCGACGCCGGCGTCGAGATCGGCGAAGAAGTACTGATACGGCGAGGTCGTGGCCGTGGGATAACCGGGAAGACTCGTGGTCGTCTGCCCGCTCGTCGTCGGTGTGCCGGCGCCGACGGTGCTGAGCCGAAACGCTCCTGTTTGAGAGCTGATATACAGCTGTCCGTTGAAGACGTTGACGCTGCGGAGGTTGTTGGGTGTCGTGTTGAGCGCCGTGGAAGTCGTCGCGCCGAATGCGGCGTAACGGATGCCGCCGCCGCCGCTCGTCCCGGAGATCCAGAGGTCGGTGCCGTTCGTCGACGCCGCGCCTCGGGGGTTGCCGCCGCTGATGGCATCCGTGAGCGCGGTGCTGGTGTCGATCGTTCCATCCGCGGCCACGCGCGCGATGACGCGCGGGACCGTGGCCGAGGTGCTCGTCGTGATCGAGGCCGTGGCCAGCGCCGCGTCATAGCCGGAGAACACGAGGTACTGGCCGTCGGCCGAGCGCGTCATGAAGCCTTCACTCGTCGCCGAGCCGCTCACGACGAGCCGGCGCTGCGAGCCGACAGTGGTCGTCGGAACGGTGATCGTCTGCACGAACGCCCCGGCGGTGGTGTACTCGTCGAGGAAGACCGCCGTGCCGGCAGAACCGAGCACCGCCGTGCCGTCGCCGAACCGAAGCACGACGATGTTCCCGGGGGTGAAGGCGGCTCCGTAAGCCGTTGCAGCAACTACAAATAGAAACGCAAAGCAGACGACTCGACGAAGCATGCAGGCTCCTGAACGGCCCCGATCATCACGTCTGCGCACACCGCCCCGCGATCGGATCGTTGGAATGTGGGATTTGGCTCGATTTGAGCGCGAAGAACTTTACAGTATTTCGAAGGAAATTATTCGCCTTCGTTGGGATCCACCGTCGCCGCGGCCGTCAGCTCGGCTGAGGCCGCCGCATACTCCGGCAAATCCGCCGGACGCAGCGGGATGTATTGATCCGTGACGTCGCGCGTCCCGAAGGCGCCGAGCTTTTCCATCAAAAACTCGAACTTCTTCTCGATCGCGTCAAGGATCGGCTGCTTCGCCTCGGCCGGGAGATCCCACATCCGCTGCTTGAACGGGCCGATGGCCTTCTTGCGGGTCTTGTAGACGAACTGCTCGTCCGTCTCGCCGTCTTTCCGCTCGTCCATGCAATGGTCGAAGCAGAACTGGCGGATGCCGTCCTTCATCTCCTGCGGCAGCGACGCCGCGTCGAGGATCATGTTCTGGAAGCCGGTCGCGAGATGGATCTCGACGGCGTCGTTTTCCGGGAACTTGTTGAACACCTCTTCCGGCAGCGTCGACGCGCCGTGCTGGACGGAGCCGGCGATGCCGTACTCCTCGCGGCAGATGCGCGTGGTCTCGCGCAGCACGTCGAAGTCGATCTTCGCCTGGGCGATCGAGCCGTCGGCGAGCGGAACGCCGCCGTGCGACGTGCCGGTCTGCACCGAGATCTTGGCCATCCCGGCGTCACCGAGAATCCGGCGGACGCCGTCGACGTACGCGCGCACCTCGTCGGGCTGCGTGTTGTACTTGCCGACTTCGCCGATCTCTCCGCCGATCGAAACCTCGATCCCTTTCGGCTGCCGCGCGCGGATGTACTTCGTAAAGTGCGCGGTGTAGGTGTAGTTGGTGTGCTGTTGTTCGTCGCGCGTCTCGTGCGACAGGTCGACGAGCGTGGAGGTGTCGATGTCGATGTTGAAAAACTCGGCCGCGATCGCCTCGTCGATCAGCGACTCCAGCGCTTTGATCTCCGACTGTTTCCCGTCCTCGGTGGCCCATTTCTTCGCGCTGGCCTGGAAGTGATCGCCCTGGATGAAGACCGGTCCCTGGTAGTTTTCGGCGATCGCCGCCGCCAGCACGCACGCGGCGTATTCGCCGGGACGCTGTTCGGTGTAGCCGATCTCGCTGCGCGCGATCTCGAAGATGAACGGGCCGACGTCGTGGCGCATCGCCGCGCGGAACAGCGCGCGGGCGACGTCGTACGTCAACGCGCGGATATTGAACGCCGGCACGGTGAATTTCCGGGCCACTTCGTTGCGTCCGATCGCCTGGTACAGGGGATAGATCGAGGACGAGATCGCCCCGCGCTCGCGGGCCTCGAGATGGATCGCGCGCCGCGCCTCCGCCTTCGCCGCGTCATCGCCGAACACGGCGGCGCGGACGAGATCATCGATGGAGTGCTTCATGCGGCGCACTCTAGCAAAAACATTACCGCACGTGTTTTCGGATCGTCGCCACGAGCTCCTGCACGTCGAACGGTTTCAGCACCGCCCCATCCGCGCCCAGCGCCGCGAGCTCGTTCGGCTCGATCGGCTCGCCGCTGAGGATCAGGATCGGAGTCTCCGTCAGCGCCGGAACCTCGCGCAGCGCCCGCAGCGTTTCGTCGCCCGACATGCCCGGCATGTTGCGGTCGAGGAGGATGAGATCGGGCGTCGCGCGCTGCGCTTCTTCGATGGCCTGCTGGCCGCTCGCGGCGGAGACGGCCTCGAAGCCGAACTCGCGCAGGACGCTGCGCATCAGGAGCAGGATCGGACCGTCGTCATCGACGACCAGGATGCGCGGCTTCTCGGGCATGGACCCATAGTTTATCCCGCGCGCAGGCGCGGGATCTCCGGTGGCACCGCGCGGTTCGGGCTTGTTGGAATGATTGTGCCGGTGCACGGATAGATCCCGCGTCTGCGCGCGGGATAAACTGCAAAGCGTATGGCCGTTCGCCACGATCGCAAAGTCAGCATTCTCGACGTGATGGGTCCGGTGATGGTCGGGCCGTCGAGCTCGCACACCGCGGGAACGGCGCGCCTCGGCCGCGTGGCGCGCGAGATCCTCGATGAAGATCCGGTCGAAGTGCATTTCTATCTGCACCCGCCGCTCGCGGCGACGTATCGCGGCCACGGCTCGGACTTCGCGCTCGTCGGCGGCTCGATCGGCCTCAACGTCGACGACTCGCGCATCCCCGAGGCCATTCGCATCGCCGAGCAGATGGGCGTGACGGTCGAGTTCGCGGAGGAAGACCTCGGCGAGGTGCATCCGAACACGGTCCGCATCGTGACGAAGGGACCGGCGCGCGAAGTCGAGATCGTCGGCTCGTCGATCGGCGGCGGCGTGATCGAAGTCTTCCAGATCAACGGCTTCCAGACGCGCTTCAAGGGCGACTCGCCGACGCTGCTGCTGTTCTATCGCGACCGCCCGGGCATGATCTCGGAGGTGACGAAGACCATCGCCGAGGAAGGGATCAACATCGCGTCGCTGTACTGTTCGCGCAAGCAGCGCGGCAAGGACGCCTTCATGCAAATCGACGTCGACTCGCCGCTGTCGGAAGAGGCGCTGAAGCGGATCTGTTCCACCGACGATGTGGAAGATGCGCGGTATCTCGATCGCATCCCCTGACACGCCATGATCGAATCCTTCAAAAAACTCGAAGAGATCGCCGCGAACCGCGATCTCCCGGAAGTCTTTCTCGAAACCGACGAGCAGGAACACGCCGTTCCTGCCGAGCAGATCCTGGAAGCGCTGCGCAAGCGGCGCGCGGTGATGCGCGAGTGCGTCGAGCGCGGCAAGAGCGGCGGACGCGAGTCGATGGGCAAGCTCGTCGGCCATGAAGCGCAGCTGCTCGCGCGCGCGTTCAACGAGGGACGCACGTTCCTCGATCCGCTGACCGTGAAGGCGGAGCTCTACGCGCTGGCGGTGATGGGGGAGAACTCGCGGATGGGCGTAATCGTCGCGGCGCCGACAGCGGGTGCAGGCGGAGTCGTGCCCGGCATGCTGCTCGCGCTCGAAGAAGAGCGCAACGTCGAGCCGGAGAAGACGGTGCGCGCGCTGGTCGTCGCCGGCGGCATCGGATCCATCATCGCGCTGTCAGCGAACATCAGCGGCGCGGCGGGGGGATGCCAGAACGAAGTAGGCGTGGCGTCGTCGATGGGCGCCGCGGGCGTCGCCTACATGATGGGCGGCACGACGCGGCAGTGCATCCACGCGGCCGCGCTCGCGCTCAAGAACACCCTCGGCCTGGTCTGCGATCCGGTCGGCGGGCTCGTCGAAGTGCCGTGCGTGAAACGCAACGCGCTCTTCGCCGTGCACGGCCTGACGGCCGCGCAGCTCGCGCTCGCGGGAGTCGAGTCCGTGATTCCGATGGACGAGATCGTCGAGGCCATGGTGCGTATCGGCCGCTCGCTGCCGCGCGGACTGCGCGAGACGGCGGAAGGCGGCCTGGCCACGACGGAGACCGGCACGGCGATCGCGAAGCGGCTCAAAGAGGAAGCGAACCGCCGCCGCGCGGAAAAAGCGGCGGAGCGCGAGCGCGCCGCGCAGGAGCGGAAAGAACACGTTACGCACGATCACGAATAGGCTGCTCCGCCCGTTCCTGCGAAGACTGGTGTGGGCCGATCCTGCCACGCGCGAGCCGTTGCAGCGCGACGGCGTGAACGTGCTGCCCGTCAACTTCTACAGCAACAGTCCGTCGATCGAAGAGATCCGCGAGTCGTTCGAATATCGCGAGCACGCGCCGTATCTCGACGAGCGCCTCTTCGACGGCCCGTCGATGCTTTCGTTGCTGGCGGAGCTGCAGCCCTTCGCCAACGAGTTCACGCCCGGCGCCGAGTTCTGGAGCAACTCCCAGTTCTCGTTCAGCGACGCGCTGGCGTACTACAGCTTCATCCGCAAATACCGGCCGCAAACGATCGTCGAGATCGGCAGCGGCTTCTCGACATTGGTCGCGCTCGAAGCCGTGAAGCGAAACGGATTCGGACGAATCATCTGCGTCGAGCCCTACCCGCGCGATTTTCTTCGCAATGCGAACGTCGAGCTCGTGCAACAACCCGCGCAGTCGGTGACCGATCTCAACGAGTGGCTCACCTCCGACGGCGACTTTCTCTTCATCGACTCCACGCACACCGTGAAGACCGGCAGCGACTGCCTGCACATCTATCTACGTCTCTTGCCGAAGCTGCAGCGCCGAACCATCGTCCACGCCCACGACATCTTCCTCCCCTTCGGCTTGCCGCAGGAGTGGCTGCTGCACAAACAGATTTTCTGGACCGAGCAGTACCTCCTCCTGGCCCTGCTCACCGACAACCCCCGCGCGCGCGTGCTGTGGGGAAGCGCGTACCTGCAGGGCTTTCACAATGACGCGCTGACACGCTGGATGGATGGCAAGTCGATGGCCGGCGGGGGCAGCTTTTGGTTCGAGTATTTGGACTGCGGCAGCGTAGCTGCCGCTTTCCCACACGTGTAGGAAAGCGGTGGCTCTGCCACCGCAGTCCAAACTACCAGCGGCAGCGCGCGAAGCGCGTAGATGACGTGTCCCTTCAGCGCGAGCATGAAGGTCGCGCTGACGCCGAGCAGATGAACCAGACCCACCGCGCCGCGCGCCCCGTCACCGCCGGTTCTTGTCGATGATCGCCACGAGGATGATGGCGAAGGCGAGAAACCGTAGAAGATAGAGCAGCGTCCGGTCTTCCATCGGCGCGCTGCTCACCGCGAGCGCCAGCCGCTGAATCGCCAGCACGCTGAAGGCCGCCGTGAACAGGAGGAACAAACGATCACGGCTCTGCGCCCAGAAGCGCGCGAAGAAGAGAGCCGCGACGAGATATCCGGCCACGAGCATTCCGGAGACGAGGCCGATCATCGCGTCTCCCACACCAGTCCGTAGACCAGAAGCGAGATGCCGATCAGCGCCGGGATCGTTCGCCAGAGCGACAGATCGACCGCCGGCATCACCCGCACGTCGATGATGAGCAGGATGTTGTTGAGCGCGAGGCCCGCGAAACAGAGGCCGCTCCACAACAGAAGGCGCGCATGCGATCTCGCATAACCGCGCAGAAGAAGCACCGCGCACAGGCTGCTCGTGGCGGCGCAAAGAACGTAGACGGCATTCGCGAACATGTCCCCACTCATTTTTTCAGCTTGAACGCCTCCGCAAAAGACTGGATCGGGTCGACCGGAGGGGCCGGAGCTCCGATGACGCTCAGCACCTCCGCCCGGTTCGAAGCGTAGACCTCGGCCAACTCGTGCAGGAGGCGACCGGTCGTCTCGTCCGCGGCGGCGTACCGATACCGCGGCACGCCGCTCGGCTCGAAGACGATCAGCCCGGCGGACGCGAGCAGGAAGAGCCGCATGGCCGTCGATTCGGGCGCCATGCGCAACGCCGCCGACACCTCGGGTGCCGTCCAGGCCCGGTTCGGATTCTCCAGCAACAAAACGAGGATCTCGATCTGGTCGGCGGAGCTCACCCGGCCATTGAGGAATTCGCACAGCTCCCGCGAAAGATGTATTGAACTCAATCTATCGGCCGGTCCTGCAAGGTGCCGGCCATCGGTTGCCGCGCAATTTCGGTGTGCTTCCCCGCATTTACAATGCACGACATCGGGTGCGAGGTTCTCTCGCAGGAGACGCCGAGCGGTCGGGCCGCCGCTCGAACGACGAACCGGAGCATTGTTCCGGCGCGCCGCGTGCCTCCGCCACACGCACGTTGCGCACCCGTGATTCCGGCGTCGATGGAGGTCGGACGTGGGAATTGCGGAGCTTCTCGTCTCGCTGCTGGCGATCTTCGCCGCAGCCAAGATCTTCGGCGAGCTCGCCGAGCGTGTGGGCCAGCCCGCGGTGCTGGGCGAAATGATCGGCGGCATCGTCGTGGGCGTGTCGGGATTGCATCTCGTCGATGCGCACGCTCCCGTGCTGCACCTGTTGGCAGAGCTGGGCGTGCTGCTCCTGCTCTTCCTGATCGGACTGGAGACGGACATCCATCGATTGATGTCGGTGGGCGGTACGTCCACCGCGGTGGCCATCACGGGTGTGGTGCTTCCCTTCGCGGCGGGATGGGGGGTCGGACGCCTGCTGCACTATCCGATGACGGTATCGATCTTTCTCGGCGCCGCGCTGACGGCGACGTCCGTCGGAATCACCGCGCGCGTTCTGTCGGATCTCGGCCACCTGAAGTCGGACGAGTCGCAGGTGATCCTCGGCGCGGCGGTGCTGGACGACATTCTCGGCCTCGTGCTTCTCACCGTCGTCAGCGCCATCGCGGCGGGAGAGCGGCTGACGGCCGGAGGGGTCGCGAAAATCTTCGGCCTCGCCTTCGGCTTCGTCGCCGCAGCGGTGCTGATCGGCTCCGTGCTGGCGCCGCGGCTGATCCGCATCATCACCGGGTTGCGCGTGCGGAAGGCCCTCTTCTTCACATCGATCATGTTCGCGTTCGGCATGGCCTGGCTGGCCGACCTCGCCGGCTCCGCCCTGATCATCGGAGCGTTCGCTGCCGGCCTGGTATTGGCGCGCACGGATCACGGGAAAGACATCGAGCGCGAGGTCTACGATGTTGCCCAATTCTTCATTCCGATCTTCTTCGTCTCGGTCGGCGCGGCCGTCGATTTGAAGGCGATCAATCCATTCGACGCGGCGACTCGTCCCTTCTTTCTTGTCGGGCTTCTGCTCACGCTCGTTGCTGTGGTGGGAAAGCTGCTGGCAGGATTCGCGGCGTTCGGCCGGCCGCTGCGAAAGATCGTGATTGGCGTGGGGATGGTGCCGCGCGGCGAGGTGGGATTGATCTTCGCGCAGATCGGTTTGTCGGCGGGCCTGCTGTCCGGCGGGCTGTATAGCTCGGTGGCGCTGATGGTGATGATCACGACGTTCGTTGCGCCGCCGGCGCTGCGTATGTTGCTCGCCGGGACTCGAAAGCCGTCCGAGGATGCAGACAGTGCACTGACGGATGTGGTCACGGAGACGTTCTCGGACAGCGACGAACGGCGGGCCGGGGAATAGGATCTGGACTGCGGCAGCGTAGCTGCCGCTTTTCCACACCTGTAGGCCGCAGTCCAAACCTACGGCCGCGATCAACCTTCGCAGTCGCCGACCCACAACTCCGGCGGCGCGAGGTCGGGGCGGCGCGTGCGCCAGAGACGCACGGTGTCATCGGCGTCGCCTTCCGCCGCGGGCCAGGCCTGATCGGAAGCAAGCTCGTACTCCCACGCACGCAGGTGAGGCTCGGAGACGGCGCCCACGCGCTGAAGTTTGCCGCCGGACCACGTATAGATCGATCGCATGGCGCGATTCTCTTCAAATCCGCTCGTAACGTGTGTGGAGAGCGTGTAAAGAAACGGGTCACGCGATCCAGACGAGCACGGTTCCGGCGACTCCCGCGCCGAGAATCGTGCCGGCGACGACGTCGCTCACGTAGTGATGGCCGAGGGCCACGCGAGACCAGCTGATGGCCGCCCAGATTGCGAGGGCAAGCAGCGCGGCGGGAAGATGCGTCATCGCCAGAGGCACACCGAACGCGGCAGCCGTCATCGCGTGCCCGCTCGGGCAGGAGTAGTGATCCATCGGCTCGATGTCGCGCGCGAGCGACGGGTCGTAGTCGCACGGGCGAAGCCGGCCGATGGAGCGCTTGAGCAGGGGATAGAGAATGTGCGCAACCGCGAGACTCACCGCGGCGGAGAAGGCGAAGCGGATCGCGTCCTCGACGCGCACGGCGATGAGAAACAGGATGAGCAGCGGATACAGCGAGCCGTTGCCGAGGCGCGTCGCGATTTTCGCGATGCGCGTGAGGCCGTGGCGGTCGGACGCGGCCGCGATGCGCGCGACGAGCGCGATCTCGGTGGCGTCGAGGGAATGGGTGAGTGAAACAAGCACGGATGCACGATGGCCGGTGCGTGTGGGAACACCATCAATGCGCTGTAAAGAGGTGGTCAATCAATCGGCCAATTCATAGCCGAGCCGTCCGCGCGTCAGCAGCCTCCCCGGCCCGAGCTTCTTCCGCAGACTCTTGATTCGCGACTCCACGGTCCCGCGTTTCACTTGCGAGTGCGTCGGGAGCCGTTCGAGCAGTTCCAGCGCCGTCAGCGGGCGGCCGCGCGAGGAGGCGAGGATCGCCAGAATCTCGGCTTCGCCTCGCGACAGCGCGCGTGTCTCGTCACCGCTGCGTACGCGCATCGCGGAGATGGCCACGGACAGCTCGTCCGTGCTGCTGCTCGTGCCCGCCCGGCGCAGCAGGTTACGGCAGCGCGCGGCGAGCTCGCGTGCGCTGAACGGGCGCGTGACGCAGTCGTCGGCACCGGCTTCGAGTGCGCGCAGACAAACCTCTTCGCCGCGGCTCGCCGTGATGGCGATGACCGGGATCACCCGGCTCGCCTCGCGGCAGACGGCGAACGGATCGACGCCGTGCAGATCGAGATCGATGATCGCCAGCGAGAACGCATTGCGCCGCACGTCTTCGAGCGCCGTCCGCGCCTCGCGAAACCAGTCGGTGTGAAAGCCCGCCGATTCCACCGCCGTCCGCAGCTCGGCCGCGAATCCCGGGTCCTGCTCGATGATGGCCACGAGTGTCATCGGATGAGTGGAGCGGCGGGCTTTAGCCCGCCGAGTCGGTCCGGCGGGCTGAAGCCCGCCGCTCCACGACTGTAGGCAGCGCGAGTGAAGTCGATGTGAATGCGCGCGGTGTACTTGTAAAAACCGCCGCGCTTCACGCGCGGGGACGCGATGCTTTACGCGCGCTTCACAGGTCGTTCAATGCGCGGAAGCGCGCGGTCTGTACAACGCTCGCACATGAAGCTGCGTCTCGTTCTTGCGACCGTTCTTCTCCTCACCGCCGCCAACCTCTTCGCCGCCTCCGTGCGCGGCATCGTCCGCGATGACAGCGGACAGGTGATTCCCGGCGTCACGATCACCGCGGACGCCGAAGTCGCCGTCACCGGCAGCGACGGCGCGTTCGTCATCGATGGACTCAAAGCCGGCGCGCACACGCTGCAGGCCGTGCTCGACGGCTTTCAACCCGTGTCGAAGGACATCAAGCTGACGAGCGATCAGAAGCTCGACATTTCCTTCAAGCTCGTTCCCGCGTTGAGCGAGAGCATCACCGTCACCGCCGACGCGGTGAAGACCGGCGAGGTGGCGATCCTCGAGAGCCGGCGGGAAGCGCCGGTGGTGAGCGACTCCATCTCCGCCGAGGAGATCCGGAAGACTCCCGACTCCAGCGCGGCCTCGGTCGTGGAGCGCCTCACCGGCGTCACGCTCCTCGGCGATAAGTACGTCTTCGTCCGCGGCCTCGGCGAGCGGTACAGCGGAACCACCATCAACGGCTCGACGGTGCCGACGACGGAGACCGAAAAGCGCGTCGTTCCGCTCGATCTCTTTCCCGCGAAGCTGCTCGACTCCGTCAACGTCGTGAAGACCTACACGCCCGACAAGCCGGGGGACTTCGGCAGCGGCGTGGTCGAGATGACGACGACGCAGTTCCCGGGATCGCAGTCGGTGAGGCTGACGCTCGGCACCGCGTATCAGAGCGGCACGACCGGCGGCGGCTTCCGCCGCTACGGCAAACAATCGTTGTCGAGCGACGTTCCGTCGACGTTCCTGCGGCGCCGCAGCATTCTCGATCCGAACGGACTCTCCCCCGAGGAGTTGGAGCGCATCGGCGAGGCGTTTGTCGGCGATTGGACGGGACGCGCCAGCGAGTCCGCGTCGCCGGCGACCGACTACGCGCTGACGTACGGCAACACGTTCGGGCGCCTCGGCGTGGTGTTCTCGGCCGTCTCGAATCACGGCTTCAAGAACACCGAGGAAATCCAGCGCTACTACGGCATCGACGCGAACGGCGATCTCGTGCCGTTCAACGACTACACGCTGCTCTCGAATCGCGAGAGCACCACCAGCGGCTTCGTCGGCAACGTCTCGTTGCGGCTCAATGATCAGCATCGGCTCTATCTCAATTCGGTGCTCACGCGTGATGCGGCGGCCGAGGATCGGTTCCAGGAAGGACTGCAGACCAACTCCGGCGGCGACATCCGCGACTATCGCGTGCGCTATCAGAGGGAAGAAGTGCTCTCGACGCGGCTGCGCGGCGATCACAACTTCTCCGGCCCCGGCATCGGCAGCCTCGTCGAGTGGAACCTCGCCCGCTCGACGGCGACGAATGACTCCGACCTGCGCGAGAACATCTATCGCCAGTCGGCGCCGGGCGTGTTCGAGATGCAGACCGGCTTCGCCGACTCCGGCAAGCTCGAATACTTCAACCTCGACGACAACGTGCAGCAGGGCGGCGCGGCGTACTCGATCTACTTCGCGAGCTCGATGCAGCTCAAAGCGGGCCTCGATCGGCAGAAGCGCACGCGCGACTTCGGAGCGCGGCGCTTCCGCTTCGTCACGTCCAACTTCCAGCAGTTCGATCTCACGCTCACGCCCGACGAGATCTACACGGCCGCGAACATCCGTCCGAACGGATTCGAGATCCGCGAGACCACGGGCATCAACGACGCGTATGACGCGGAGCACACCGTCGACGCCGGTTTCGCGATGGCAGACGTCACGGCCGGCAAGTGGCGCATCATCGGCGGCGCGCGCTACGAACGCTCGCAGCAGCGCGTCACGACGTTCAATCCCTTCGACACGTCGCGCGCCGTCGACTCGATTCACGAAAACAACAATGTGCTGCCGTCGCTCAACATCGTCCGCCAGCTCGGCTCGAACACGAACCTCCGCTTCGCGTATGGACGCTCACTCAATCGTCCCGAGTTTCGCGAGCTGAGTCCGTTCGCGTTCACGGAAGTCGCGGGCGGGCGCTCGGTCTCCGGCAATCCTGATCTCGAACAGGCGACGATCGACGGCCTCGATTTCCGCTGGGAGACCTTCCCGGCCTCGGGCCAGGTCGTGGCGGCGAGCGTGTTCTACAAGCGCATCGACAAGCCGATCGAGCGCATCGTGCAGCCGACGACCGACTTTCGCCAGTCGTTCGTCAACGCCGAAAGCGCGAGCCTCTACGGCATCGAGCTGGAGTTCCGCCGCAGCATCAATCGCCTCTGGTCGGTCAACGCGAACTACGCGCGCATCCAGTCGAACGTGACGCTCGGCGAGCACCAGTTCTCCGTCGTCACGAACGGCGAGCGCCCGCTGGAAGGGCAGTCCGACAACGTCGCCAACCTCGCGCTGCAGTTCTATCACCCGGAGTGGGGGACGATGTTCCGCATCCTCGGCGCCTACAGCGGCGAGCGGCTCGTCGAAGTCGGAGCGTTCGGCTTGCCCGACACGTACGAGGACTCCAACCTGTCCGTCGACGTCGTGATCTCGCAGAGCCTCGCCTTCGCCCGCGGCCTCGAATTGAAACTCGCCGCCTCGAACCTGCTCGATGAAAAACGCGAGTTCCTCACCGGCGGCGCGATCCAGCGCAGCTTCGACCCGGGAAGAAAAGTCTCCCTCAGCCTCAGCTACACCCCGTTCTGAAACCGTGGAGCGGCGGGCTTTAGCCCGCCGATTTTCCCGGCGGGCTAAAGCCCGCCGCTCCACGAAACCATCACAAGGAGAGAGCTCATGAAACGAATCCTGCTGATTCTCGCCCTCGGTGTGCTCACCGTATCCGCGCGCGAGCGCGAGCGTGATTGGGTCCGCCGCGCGCCGATCACCGCCGCCAGCTTCGACACCGCCGTCGTGCAAGCCGAAACCAATCCCAACAAACCGATCGTGCTGCTCGAAACCAACTACTACACCTTCCTTCCCGGCGAGCCGCTGCAGCTGCGCGTCACCGTCGACGCGAACGGCTTCGGCGCGCCGGTCACGATGTATCTCTACTGGGAAAACCGCGCCACCGGCGAGCGGCGCTACTACAACGTCGCCGGCGCGCAACTGGGCGCGGGCGTGCAGTCCGATCTCTTCGGCGCCGCCAACGCCCCGGTGCCGGTCTTCGTCCCCGCGCTGCGCGACTTCGTCCTCTTCGGCAGCGCCGACTCGGCGACGCTGAGCTGGGGCGTCGCCGGCGCGCTCGGCACCTCCATCAGCGTCCCGAGCGGCCAGACCGGCCTCTATCAGTTCGTCTTCGAACTGCGCGACGCCGCCGGCAAGCGCGTGCTCGCGCGCTCGAACGCGATGTACTCGTACATCACCTCCACGGTCGACGTGAGCGGCACGATCGCGGCGTCGACGCGCTGGACCGCGGACAAGCGCTACGTCCTCCATGACTACGTCGGCGTCGCCGGTCCAGCGGTGCTGACGATCGATCCCGGCACGGTGATCTACGGCGGCGACGGCCGCGCGACTCTCTTCATTCAGAAGGGCGCGAAGCTCATGGCCGACGGCACCGCGAAGCGCCCGATCGTCTTCACCTCGCCGCAGAAGACCGGCTCGCGCGCGCAGAAGGACTGGGGCTCGCTCGTGCTCCTCGGCAATGCGCCGATCAACGTCGCCGGCGGCTCGGCGTTCCTCGAAGGCCTGCCGAGCCAGCCCGCGTATTCGTACGGCGGCACGAGCGCGGACGACAGCAGCGGCGTCGTGCGCTACGTGCGGCTCGAGTTCGGCGGCTTCGAGATCGCCACGAACCAGGAGATCAACGGCCTGACCCTCGGCGGCGTCGGCAGCGGCACGGTCATCGACTACGTCCAGGTGCTGCAGAACAAGGACGACTGCTTCGAATGGTTCGGCGGCACCGCGAACGCGAAGCATCTCCTCGGTGTCGCCTGCGCCGACGATGCGCTCGACTTCGACAACGGAGCCAGCGCGAACGTGCAGTTCGCCGCGTTCATCAAGCGCGCCGAGAACGACGAAGCCGACTCCAACATCCTCACCGAGTCCGACAACGACGCGAACGGCAGTGCCAATACGCCGCTCACGAGCCAGCGCGTCTACAACGTCACCGCGGTGCGCGTGGCCAGCAACACCGGCAACTTCGGCGCGGTGCTGCGCCGCAACACCGCCGGCCGGTACTACAACGTCGTCACGCAGGGCACGAAGAACGCGCCGATCGATCTGCGCGACACGCCGACGGTGGCGAATGCGAACTCCGGCGCGCTGGCGATCGACAACTCGATCCTTTTCGGCGACTTCACCGACGCCGCCTTCCCCGGCCGCCCGGCCGGCGAAGGCGCGCAGTCGCGGAACTTCGTCTTCACCACCAACACCCGCAACCGCAACGTCGATCCGCTGCTCGCCATCGGCACGCCGACGCTGCTGAAAACGCTCATGCCCGATCTCTCGCCGCTCGCCGACTCGCCCGCGCTCGACGCCGATTACGTCGCCTATCCGCCCGACAACGGGTTCTTCGAACAGGTCGACTACGCCGGCGCCGTCGGTCCCGGCAACAACTGGATTCTCAGCGGCTGGGCGAATTTCTCGGACAACTAAGAGGACATCACGATGAAACGACTGATCCTTCTCGCATTTCTCTCGCTGCCGCTGTTCGCCCAGTCGTACAGCGCGATTCTTACCGGCGCCGGCGCGGGCGCCGGCTTCGCGGTGGTTACGATCGACGGCGTCACGCTTCGCTACAGCGTGTTCGTGCAGAACATCGGTTCTCCGATTGCGGCGCACATTCAGACCGGGAACGGCAACGTCGTC
>DATFHJ010000284.1:0-33161 GCA_035248585.1 Thermoanaerobaculia bacterium | reverse complement strand
GTCGGAGTGTTGAGCTGGATCGTGGCGCCGGAGCAGTACGGTCCGCCGTTCGTGGCGGTCGGCGTGGCCGGAGTGGCGTTGACGACGACGGTCGTCGAACCGGCGGCAGAGGTGCAGCCGCCGACCGTCACGGTGACGGAGTAGGAGCCGGCATCGACGAGCTGCGCGTTGGCGCGCGTGGGATTCTGAAGCGCCGAGGCGAAGCCGCCCGGTCCCGTCCACGAGTACGTCGCGCCGGGGACGGTCGGGGTGTTGAGCTGGATCGTCTGGCCTTCGCAGTACGGGCCGCCGTTGGTCGCGGTCGGCGTCGCCGGCGTGGAGGTGATGATGACGTTGGTCGTGCCCGCCGCGGACGTGCAGCCGTTGACCGTCACGGTCACGGAGTACGTGCCGGCGTCGGAGGGCGTTGCGCCGGGGCGTGTCGGATTCTGAAGCGCGGATGTGAAGCCGGTCGGTCCCGTCCACGAGTACGTGGCGCCGGCGACGGTCGGGGTGTTGAGCTGCACGGTCACGCCCGAGCCGGTGTCGCAGTACGGGCCGCCGTTGGTCGCGGTCGGCGTCGCCGGTGTGGGGTTGATGACGACCGTCGTGGAGCCGGGCGCGGACGTGCAACCGTCCACGGTCACGGTCACCGAGTAGGAGCCGGCATCCGCGGCAGTCGCACCGGGGCGCGTCGGATTCTGCAGCGTCGAGGCGAAGCTGTTCGGGCCGGTCCAGGCGTAGGTCGCGCCGGCGACCGTGGGGGTGTTGAGCTGGATGGTCACGCCCGAGCCGCTGTCGCAGTACGGACCGGTGTTGGTCGCGGTCGGCGTGGCCGGGATCGGATTGACGGTGAGGACATGCGCGGCCGATTGCGCGGTCGTGCAGCCGCCGGCCGAGGTCGCCGTGACGGTGTAGCTGCCGGCGATGGCCGTGGAGATCGTCGACGCGTTCTCGCCGACGAGGAGGCCGCTGTCGCGGTACCACTGGTACGACGCGGCGCTGGTGGAAGTGGCGGTGAGAATGACGGGCACGCCGGTGCAGGTCGAGGTCGCACCGCTGATCGACGGTACGGTCGGGATGACGGTGACGTTGACGACGAACGTAGCGGTGGCGGTGGCGCCGGCGCCGTCCGTGACCTGGAGGGTCACGTTGTTCGCACCGGCCACGGCGGTGCAGTCCGCGGCGACGGTCGCGGTGACGGTGCCGGAGGTGTTGGTGATGCCGGTGATGGAGATGCCGGCCGGCGCCGAGAGGACGGTGACGGTGAGCGAGCCCGGCGCGAACTCGACGCTGTTGACCGTGGCGATCGTGGCGCTCGTGCCCGCGTCACCGGTGTTGCGCGCGACCGGCGCGCCGGGAATGATGGAGAGTTGGCCGGTGGTGCCGGTGAAGCAGAGCGGTCCACCCGCCGCCTCCGGAACGCCTTCGGGAACGAGGCAGAGGTTATAGGCCCCGCGCACCTGGACGCCGGCGGTGAAGGCGATGTTCGTCGACGCGCCGGCGCCGAGCGGCGCGGCGAGGGTGATGCCCGGAATCGAGAGGCTGCTGTTGAAGCCACCGCCCGCGGCCTGCGCCGGCGGCGTCTCGAGGGTCGTTCCGTCGGCGGCCGCGGTGCCACCGCCGAAGAGCGGGACCGCGGGATCCGGCGCCTGCGTGAGGACGCGCAGATCGGCGGTGCCGGCGGCGGCCACCGGATTGGTGGTGATGTCGACGACGCGATAGCGCAGCCGCGGCAGCGGACCGCCGGTGTTGTTCGTGATCTTGCGGCGGAACGTGATCGTGCCGAACGTGGACGTGGCGACCGGACCCGGAGTCACGTCGCGGAAGAGGTTCGGTGCGATGTTCGCGGCCGCGCCGTTATCGAAGACCGCAACGTCCACCGTCGCGGCGCTCGTGGAGTGAACCGGTCCGTCGAGGTTCTCGGGACCGGGCGCGCCTACCTTCGGGGTGGCGGTGAGCACTTCGAGATTCGTATCGACGAAGTTGAAGTCGTTTTCGTTCGCGCCGGTGTCGACAGGGACGCCGCTGGTCATGACGCGATGGAAGGCGATCTGACCGGCCGGCGCCGCGGCGGTGATGTTCGGAATGCCCGCGCCTTCTTTGAAGAGGCCCGCGGCGATGCCGGCGAAGCCGACGGAGTCCATCCGCGTGCCGGCGTTGAAGTTCGCCACGATGGAGGTCTTGAAGATCGCGAAGCCGCCGTTGTCGGCGAGATCGAGAACGTAGCCGGTGTCGCCGTCCGCGGTGCGCGCGGCGACGCCCGGATGGTTCGTGAGACTGTACGTCGGCGTCGCGGCGACGTTGGGATTGCCCGTGACGAGGAAATGGCCGCGCGCCGGAATGACGGTGCCGTTCGGAATGACGCACAGACCGGTGACCGTCGTTCCGTTCGCGCTGAAGGCGATGCCCCAGCCGTCGGAGTTGTCGGCCACGTTGACGATGACGGGAGTCGGGTTGGGGTTGTAGATCTCGATGTATTCGTCGCGCGTGCTGGCCGAGCCGCGCAGGCGCATCTCGGTGATCAGCAGGTTGCCGGTCGTCGAGGGGATGGTCCCGCTCGGCCGGATCTGCGACCACCAGGTTTCCCATACGCCGGCGAGGCCGATGCCGGCGTCGCGCTGGACGCCCGCGTACTCCTGAATGGTCCAGAAGTCGGTGTCGTTGAGTGGATCGGTCTGCGAGGCGCTGTAGTCGCCCCAGCGAGTGGTCTGGGGAGAGCCCCCAACGATGTTGTAGTTCGCCTGGCCGGGCCGGAAGATGACGGGATCACGGAAGGTATTGGCCGGATCCGCGGCCCGGCGGAGCGCGTAGCCGGAACTGCCGTTCGTGAGGGGCGAGACGCGCGTGAAGCCGAGGAGCACGTCGTTATTCGAATTGACGCTGATGTTCGGGAAGGCGAAGAATTCGCCCGTCTGCGTCGCGGGCGAAGTGCAACGAGGTCCGACGGTATTGGTGTTGCCCGCTCCATTGTGGCAGTTGTCGGCGCTCGGATCTTCGATCCGCGCGCGCTGCAAGGGAAGCTGCGGCAGCCCGGTCTCGACGGTTGGGTCGATCTGCCACCACTGAACGCCCGAATGCGTGTCCGGGTTCCCGGTGCCGAAACCCGCCCCCGCCGCGGTCGGTGTGGCGGCGAGCATGACCGTGTGCGTGGTCCAGAGAGTGCCGTTGCGCAGGACGGCGTTCTGAATGCGCGAGTCATTCGCCGCGATGCGCGTGCCGGAGGGCAGGTACGCCGCGATCTGCCTCTGCGGCATGTAGCCGGCGCTGTTCGTGGCGGGCGGAGTCACGATTCTCGCGGCGTTGAAGACCCACGAGTGCAGCGATTGCGGGAACTGCGTTCCCACGGTGAGGACCGGAGCTGCCGGCGTGCCGGTGATCTTGCTCAGACGGAGCTGGCCGGCGATGTTGTCCCAGTCTTCGACGAGATAGACGGTATCGGTGGTGTTGTCTTCGACGAGCGACGGCGCCATGGTGAAGCCGCAGGCCAGCTCGGACTCCGGCGTGGCGCTGGCGAGGCAGACGGAGCTGAAGTTTGCCTCGAACACCGAGATGCTGCCGAGGGTGTTGGCGTAGGCCGCCTGTTTGTCGAGGACGAAGATCTGCTGGCCCCAGTACCCGGTGCCGGCCGAACCATAGTTGAAGGTGTTTTCGTCGACGACGATCCAGTTTTTGTTGTGGGCGATCGACGGATAGTCGATCCAGTGCCCGCCGCCGGCCGTGGAGGCCGGATCCGAGGGCATGGTCCAGCGGTACCAGGCTCCGGTCGGATCGGCGGTCGCGGAGACGGCGAAGAGCGCGCCGGAGTTGATGGACTGCGCGCCGGCCGACGAGACCATGATGAAGCGGTTGTTGAAGCGGTCGAACAACACCTTCGGATCGAAGGTGCTGGTCACGGCGTTGCCTTTGATGGTCGTTCCCGCCCAGAACGCGTTCAGCGTCATGCGCGAGACTTCGATCCCATCGCGCGTCTGGATGCGGATACGGTCGTTCGTCACCGTGAGGATGTGCGTCGTGCCGACCGCGCCCATCGTGTCGGGCGGGACGTTCAACGAGGTGACGAACTCCCCCTTGAACGTTTTGAACGGAACCGGCGAGGGACCGGTGGCCGAAGCGGGCGCCGCGTGCGTCTGCAGCTTCCCGAGGCCGCCCGGGAGGGGAAGGCCCTTGCGGATGTCAGGTGGAGGCTGCGGCGCGACGATCTCTTCGACCTCGTCGTGCTCCCTCGGCGGATTTTTCGCTTCGGCCTTGGCGGCGTCGGCGAAGTCCAGAGCTTTGAACTTCGTGAGCCCGCGCTGCACCGGCTGATGCTGCTTTCCTTTCGAAGCGGCCGGCGCCGGCCCGTTCTCCGCGAACGCGCTGAACGCCGTCACGGTTGCCACGATCAATGCCAGGAGGAGTGCGTTACGTTTCATTCGATCATCCTTTGAACGAAGGTGTTGGGAAGCGAGGACGGCAAGGCCTGGGCGAATCTGTTCGCCACGAGCTCATGGAGCGACACGATGGATTGAGGTTTGGCGAGCATCACGGCGGACTGGAGACTCCCCGCGGCGGTGGCCAGCGCGGGCGATGCGTACGCGGTCAGGACGATCGTGAACGCGCGCGCCTGCAGCGCTTCGATCGATCCGAGCAGCCCCGCGCCGTCGTGAATCGCGCCGGTGAGATACGGATCGACGATGACGACGTCGTAGCTCTTCGCCCGCATCCATGCGGCGGCCGCAAAAGGATCGAGCGCGACGTCGACGTCGCAGCCGTCCGCCTGCAGAACCTGCCTCAACGAACCGGCGATCAGATCGTCGTCGTCGATCAGCAAAATCGATTTCGGCGCCTTCGGCGCGATGTCAGACATTTAGGGGAAGGGACGAACGGCGAGATGATGGCGAGAGAGCCCTCGTGCGCGAAAGCATCAAAGCATTGGTTTCTTTGTACGCAAATTACCTACACGAGAGACGGAAAGACTACTTTCCTTCCGGCAGGAGATCATGCTCGAGCGCGTACTGCACCAGCTGCGCGTTGTTCTTGAGCCCCATCTTCGCCAGCAGGCGCGCGCGATGCGTTCCGACCGTACGCACGCTGAGATTCAGCTCCGATGCGATCTGCCGCGGCGGTTTCCCCGCGGCGATGAGGCAGAGCACCTGGAACTCGCGGTCGGAGAGATGTTCGTGGAGGTTCTCGCCGCTGGCGTCGACGACGCCGAAGGCAACGCTTTCGGCGAGATCGGGGGCGAGGAATCGCTCGCCGCGCGCCACTTTGCGAATGGCCGTGACGAGATGCGCGCGCGCGCTGTCCTTGCTGACGTATCCCGCCGCACCGGCCTTCAGCGCGCGCGTGGCGTACGACGGCTGCTGGTGCATGGTGAAGACGAGCACGGGGATGTGCGGCGCGAGCGCGCGCAGCTGGACGAGCACTTCGAGCCCGGCGCGGTCGGGAAGATTGAGATCGAGCACGATGACGTCGCACTTCGTGCGCCGCACTTCGGCGATGGCCTCGCCACCGGTGCGGGCCTCGCCGCCGACCTGAATGTCCGTCGTGTCGGCGACGATCTGCTTGACGCCTTCGCGCACGATGTCGTGATCGTCGACGATCAGAACTTTGATCACGCCTCATTCTCCTGCAACGGGAGCGGAATGCGGACGGAGACGATGGTGCCGCGATCGGGCACGCCTTCGATGAGCACGGCCCCTCCGAGCATGGCCGCACGCTCGCGAATGCCCGCGAGACCGAGGGCCGAAGGGGACGCGGCCTCGCCGGATGCGATGCCTCGGCCATCATCGCGAATCTCGAGCAGCAGTTCCGAGGCGCGCCGGCGCACGCGAATCTCGACGCGGCTGGCGTTCGAATGCCGCGCCACATTCGTCATCGCCTCCTGGATCATCCGGTACACCGGCACCGTGGCCGCTTCGTCGATGCCGGGCAAATCGTCCGGAAGCGAGAGATCGCATTCGATGCCGGTGCGCTCCTCGAACAGCCGGGCCTCGGATTCGAGTGCGGCGAACAACCCGAGGTCGTCGAGCGCGCTCGGGCGAAGCTCGGACGAAATGCGCTGCACGGCCGTGACGGTGGAGTCGATGGTGCGCAGGATGCGCTCGACCAACGGCGCCGCGTCGGGCGCATGCCGGCTCTTTTCGATGAAGCCGATGACGTCCATCTTCAACGCGGTGAGCGACTGCCCGAGGTCGTCGTGAAGCTCGCGCGCCACGCGCATCCGCTCCTGCTCCTGCACGAGCAGGAGCCGTTCCGACAAGGCTTTGAGATCGCGCTCGCTGATGGAGCGGTGTTCGATCATTTCGTTGAAGGCTGCCGAGAGCAGCGCGATCTCGCGCGGTCCTCCGTCGGCCTGCACGCGGCCGGATCCGCCGCGCGCCGCCGACTCCGCGGCCTCCACCAGCGCGCTCACCGGCTTCTCGATCCGCCGCGAGAGCATCGTCGCCGCGATGGCGATGAAGAAGATGATGACGACCCCGCCACCCGCGCCGATGATGACCAGCATCCGCACTTCGCGCATGACGTCTTCGGTGGGCACGCCGGAGAAGATGGTCCACCCCAGTTCGGGGAGAAAGGTGAATCCATACTGCCGATGCACGCCGTCGACTCCCGTCGCCTCGGCGAATCCTTCGTGCTCTCGCAACGCGATCCCGCCGGCCTCGGAGCGCGCGGCGTCGATGCCGAGGATCGCCGGTCCGCCGGCGGAGCGCGCGATGACGCGGCCGTCGCGGTCGAGGACCGTCGTGACGGCGTTCGCGACGAGCGCATCGCCGATGTCGAAGTCGAGCCGCTGGACGAGCACGAGCGTGCCGCCCACTTCCGGCACGGGCTCGGCGACGATCGACACCCACCGCCCGCCCGCGAAACGGACGACGGGCCGCCGCGGAACGAGCCCTGACCGCTCGCGCGCAATCAACGGCCGGACATTCTCGCCCTGCGGCGTTGCCGAGCAGACGACGGCGCCGGAGCGGTCGAAGAAGAGGAGGTCGGCCCAGTGGGGAAAGGAACTGACGGTCGCGAAGATCGGGTCGCACGCAGCGCCGTCGAATGAGCGCACCGCGGAACGCTGCGCAATCCGCGCGAGCAGGGTCTCCGAGCTCTCGTGCTGCGCGCGAATCGCGGCCGCGGTGGTGATCGCGATGCGCCGGGCCTTGTCGCGCGCTTCTTCCTTTTCGCGCTCGAGTTGCCAGAGGAACATCCACGCCAGCACGGCGAGCATGGGCAGCGCGACGGCCGCCACGAGACTCCCGAGCCACGCCCGAATCGACCACGCGCCGCGCCGCATCCGGCCATGATACGGATAGAATGCTGCGCATGAAGAAGCTCGCACTCCTCACGCTGTTGATTGCCACCACCGCGTTCGCCGGCGAAGTCGTGAAGCGCGGCGAGGCCATTCCCGCCGACGCGAAGCTGACGCCGCTCGCCGACGTCCTCGCGAAGCCGGAGGCGTACACGAAGGAAACCGTCGTGACCGAAGGCACCGTCGAAGCGGCGTGCTCGCAGAAGGGCTGCTGGATGCAGCTCGGCACGATGCGCGTGACGTTCAAGGACTACGGCTTCTTCGTGCCGAAGGACAGCAAAGGCATGACGGGCCGCATCGCCGGCGTGACCGAGATCAAAACGATCTCGAAAGCCGACGCCGACCATCTCGAGCACGAAGGCGCGAAGCTGAAGCGGAACGAGGACGGGACCGCGAACGAGGTGTCATTCGTGGCCACGGGCGTGGAGCTGACGAAGTAGGACGCTTCCTCCGTCATGTTGCGGGCGCGGGCCGCTCGGTTGCCAGCGCCGGTCGCTCGGGAGCCAGCGCCACTCGCTCGGGAGCCAGCGCCGCTCGCTCGGGAGCCAGCGCCGCTCGCTCGGGAGCCAGCGCCGGTTTCAGGCATGCAACGTCCCGAACACTTCCGCGGTCACGTTCGCGCCGGTGGCGATGAGGGCAACGGTCTTGCCCTGAATCTCCTCGCGATGGCGAAGTGCGGCCGCGAGCGACGCGGCGCCTGACGGCTCGACGAGCAGGTGGGCGCCGAGAATCATGACCCGCGCGGCGGCGAGGAGCTCGTCATCCGTGACCGTGATCGCGTCATCGACGTACTGCAGCAGCGCGTCGAGCGCGAGTTGCGCGGGGACGCGGCAGATCAGGCCGTCGGCGATCGTTTGGGCGGGACGCTCGATCGCTTTGCCGGCGCGGAAGCTCTCCACCATCGCCGGCGATCCGGACGCTTGCACGGCGATCACGCGCGCATTCGCGTGCCGCTGCTTGATGGCCATGGCGATGCCGCTGGCGAGCGAGCCGCTCCCCATCGGGACGAAGACGAGGTCGACGCGGTCGAGTTGCTGCGCGATCTCGAGGCCGATCGTCGCCGCGCCTTCGATCACGCCTTCGCTCTCGCCGTCGTCGATGAAGTGCGCGCCTTCGCGTTTCGCGAACGCGATCGCTTCTTCTTTCGCCGCGTCGAGGTCGTGGCCGATGTCATGAATCGTCGCGCCGAGGAGCGCGATCTTCGCGCGCTTGGTCGGATTCGCGCCGAGGGGGAGAAAGATGTGCGCGGGAATGTTGGCCGCGCGTGCGGCCCAGGCCACGCCCTGGCCGTGATTGCCGGTCGAGGACGTGACGACCGCGGACGGCGCGCTGCGTTTGATCTCGTTGAGCGCGCCGCGCCACTTGAATGACGCAATCGGCGAGACGGTCTCGTTCTTCACCCAGAGGTCGCAGTCGAGATCGCGCGAGAGCAGGAGCGCGCGGACGAGAGGCGTGGGGACGGAGGAGAGGCGTTGCGCGGCGGCGTGGACGTCGATCACAGCTTGATTCAGTTTATCCCGCGCGCAGACGCGGGATCTGCGGTCATTCAGGCGCAATCCGTGCGGCCGCACCGAAGATCCCGCGTCTGCGCGCGGGATAAATTAAAAAACCTTGCCGTTGCGCACGTCTTCGAAATAGGCGATGAGTTTCGGCGAGAACGCGCGGCTGTCGAGACGCAGCGCGCGGTTCTGCTGCAGCGCGGCTTTGAAGTCGGCGACGGCGGCGTTCAGGAGAGCGTCGGGCGTGCGCGAGAGCATGGCCCGCGTGTAGCGCGCGCAGCCGCGCAACAGATACGCCTCGGCGCTCGGCGTGGAGGCGAGGATGTCGGTGAGCTGCTGTTCGGAGGACGTGAGATCGCCGGTGGCAAAGGCCCGGAAGGCGTTGCTGAGGTTGGGCTTCAGCACGACCGTGGTCACGACTTCTTTCAGCTTCGGCTCGACCTTTGGGGGAGGAGTGCGCCGCTTTTCCTGCTCCGCCACCGCCGCGTCGGCCTGCTCTTTCGTGATCACGGGCGGAGGCGGCGGCGCGGTGTCGACGGCAACGGGCTGCGGCTGCGGTTTCGGCGGCTCGACCTTGACCGGCTTCGCCTCTTCCGGGAACGGCACGACGAATTCGTCCGGCTTCGGCGGCACGGGCTTCGGCTGCGGCTTCGGAGCCGGCGGCCGCGCGGCTTTCTGTCTGCGCGCTTCTTCGGCCGCGGCATTGAAGAGCGCCGCGGCGCGGGCCGCTTTCTGCGCGGCGTCGGTGTAGGCGTCGATGTCCGTTCCGCCGCGGTTGTATTGCGCGTTCGCGTCCTGGAGCATGCGCACGGCGTTGCGATAGTTGTCGGTCCGCTCCGCGCTCGCGGAGAGCGCGTCGGTCTGCGCGAGCACGGCCGCGCTGATCGCATCGGAGGCCGACTTCTTCGCGCCCGAGGCCGCGCCCTGCGCGAGGCGCTTCTTCTCCGCCTGCGCCCGCGCGACCCAGTTCTTCATCGTCGCGTAGTACTCGGTTTTGCCGATCGCGCCCTGCTCCTCCGAGATGCGCCACTCGCGCATCGCCCCGTCCACGTCGCCGAGGTTGTACTTCGCGATGCCGAGCCAGAAGTGCGGGACGTAAGTGATGATCGCGCTGCGCGTCTTCAGCGCCGTCGACTCGCCCGGCACGATCGCGATCGCCTTCTGCAGCTCGCTCGCGCCGAGCTTGTAGTTGCTCGAGTTCACCGCGTCGACGCCGCGCTTGTACGCGTCGACGAAAGGCTCGGCGGCGGCGAGCGGCAGCGCGAACAACAGCAGGAACAGCGCGCGTTTCACTTCGCGCCTCCGAAATCCGGCACGGCCGCGCGGGCGGGATCGCTGAACTGCACGTTCAACAGTTGATCGCTGCCCGCGGCGACGGAGACCGTCTTCGTGATCGGCGCGGAGTAGTTCGGGTTCGAGAGCGTGACTTCATAGCGGCCCGGCGCGAGGTCGACCGGCACGGGCGTGACGAGCGGCTGCGCGAGCTCGAGGTTCTGCCCGTTCTCGACGTTGCGGATCGACGTCACCGTCGCCCACGGAAAAGCGTTGATGCCGAGGCGCGCGGCGGCGACGGGAACGGCCGGCTTCTCCGGATCGGGCGGCAGCGGCTTTTTCTGCGTGAGCAGCCACGCCGCGACGGACAGGATGAGCACGAATCCGATGACGATGGCGAGGACGGGCGCTTTCGACCGGCGTTTGTCGACGGTCGGAGGACTGATGGCGACGCGATCGAGCTTCTTTTCCGCGATCGGCTTTCGCGGCGGCGCGGCGGTCACGACCGTCGGCGCTTCGCCGGCCACGGACATCACCGTGGCCTCGTTGCGCGGCGACTCACGGGTCGCTTCATCCGTCTTCTCCGCGACGGCGGGCGGAGGCGGCGGCGCGCCCGGTCCTTCGGAGAGCCGCGGCGCGACGCGCTCGATCGCCTGCGCGAATTCGCGCGCCGACTGAAAGCGCTTCGTGCGGTCTTTCTCGAGCGCGCGCAGGATCAGCGCCTCGAGCTCCGGCGAGGCGGTCACGCCGGGATTGGCCTCGCGCAGCGCCTTCGGCCGCTGCGAGGCGTGCATCATCAGATAGGCATGCGGCGTATCGGCCTGGAACGGCGGCACGCCGGTCAGCATCTCGTAGAGCACGATGCCGAACGAATAGAGGTCGGCGCGGCCGTCGATGCGCTCGCCCGAGGAGAGCATGCCGAGGTGCTCGGGCGAGCAGTACTTCCACTTGCCGACGAACATGCCCGTCTTCGTTTTGTTGTCGTCGCCGCTCGTGCCCTTGGCGATGCCGAGGTCGATGATCTTCACGCGCTCGTCGCCTTCTTCGCCGCGCGTGATCATGAGATTCTCGGGACTGACATCGCGGTGCACGATGCCGGCGCGGTGCACCGCCTCGAGCCCGTGCAGCGCCTGCGACGCAAGCTGCGCGGCGTAGCGCGGCGACAGCGGCCCGCGCTGGTCGATCAGCTCGTGCAGGTTGATGCCCTCGATGTACTCCCACACCATGTACATCGAGCCGTCGTCGAGCGTGGAGAAGTCGAAGAGCGCGGCCACGTTCGGATGCTGGATCTTCGTCGCCAGCCGCGCCTCGCGCTGGAAGCGGTCATGCGCGCCCGGATCGGCGGCGATGTTCGCGCGCATCAGCTTGATCACGCGGATCGCATTGAGATGCACGTGGAGGACTTTGTAGACCTCCCCCATCCCGCCGACGCCCAGCCGCGAGAGGATCTGATACTTCCCGTCGAGCGGCGTCTCGAGATACCGGCGCAGGAACTCGGTGATCGGCTCCCCACAGAAAGGACAGGCCTTGTACTTGGGGTCGATGTCCGACTTGCAGTGGATGCAGAAGAATGGCATTCCGATTTGAGAGCGTTGTGTGAGCGTAATTATATGATCGGACGATGCAGGAGACGACGTTTCGCGTCCGTACCGGCGAGCGCGAGCAGATCGTTCTCATCACCGATGAAGTGAACGGCGCGCTCGGCGGTCTCACGAAGGGCGACGGCCTCTGCACGATCATCGTCCCGCACACGACCTGCGCGATCTCCGTCAACGAAGACGCCGATCCCGACGTGCGCAGCGATCTGACGAAGGCGCTGCGCGCGCTCGTGCCGCAGGTGAAGTTCGAGCACGGCGAGGGCAACTCCGACGCGCATTTCCTATCGATGCTCATCGGCACGTCGCTGACCTGGCCGTATCGCAACGGCGCGCTTGCGCTCGGGCGGTGGCAAGGCATCTACTTCATCGAGCTGGATGGACCACGGGAGCGGAAGGTGACGGTGTATGTCTGAGCGCTACGACGTCGTGGTGATCGGGGGCGGCACGGCCGGCCTGGTCACCGCCTCGGGCTGCGCGCGCCTCGGCCGCCGCGTCGCGCTGATCGAGCGCGAGAAACTGGGCGGCGATTGTCTCTGGACGGGCTGCGTGCCGACGAAGGCGCTCGTGGCGTCAGCGAAGCTCGCGCATCAGATGCGGCACGCCGATGCGTACGGCCTCGAGAGCGTCGAGCCGCGGATCACGCCGAAGTCGGTGATGGATGCGATGCGCGAGGCGCGCCGCGACATCAGCCGCCACGATGATCCGCAGAAGTTCCGCGACCTCGGCGTGGACGTCATCGAGGGCAACGCGCGCCTCGTGTCGCGCAGCGAAGTGGCCGTCGATGGGCGCACGCTGACCGCGCGCGACATCGTCATCGCCACCGGCTCGCGCACGGCCGTTCCTCGGATTCCCGGCCTCACGAACTATCTCGATCACGCGTCGTTCCTCGCGCAGGACGCGTTGCCGTCGCAGCTCCTGATCCTCGGCGGCGGCTACATCGGGATCGAGTTCGCGCAGTTGTTCGCGCGCTTCGGCGCGCGCGTGACGGTCGTCGAGATGACGGACGACATCATCGCGAAGGAAGACCACGAGGTGATCGCGCGCGTGCGGCAGACGCTGGAGCGCGAAGGAATCGAGATCCTTACCGGCTGGGCGGTGAAGTCGGCCGGCGACAAAACGGCACGCATCGAGAACAAGCGCGGCGAGTCGCGCGAGGTCGCCGCGGAAACGATCTTCGTCGCCTCGGGCCGCCGCGGCAACACGGAGAACCTCGGCCTCGAAGCCGCGGGTGTGAAGGTGGAGCGCTCGTACGTCGTCGTCGACAAGTTTCTGCAGACGAACGTGCCCCGCATCTGGGCATGCGGCGACGTGCACGGCGGGATGCAGTTCACGCACGTCGCGGCGCACGAGGCGGTGAAGCTCGTGCGCAACCTGCTCTTTCCCGGCAAGGCCGCGGTCAACTACGGCGACGTGCCGTGGGCGCTGTACACCGACCCCGAGGTCGCGCATCTGGGGATGACGGAATCGGAGGCGCGAGAGAAGCACGGCGACGCGGTGCGGATCTATCGCGTCGACCTGCACGACGTCGACCGCGCGGTCGTCGATCGCACGCCGTCAGGGCTGATCAAGATCGTCTGCGACGCGAAGGGCAAGATCCTCGGCGCGCACGTCATGGCCGCACAGGCGTCGACGCTGATCGAGGAAGTCGTGCTCGCGCGGCGGAAGGGAATGAAGATCGGCGATCTCGCGCAGCGGATCTCGCCCTATCCCTCGCTGGCGGATGGCATTCAGAAGGCCGCGTCGTTGTATTACCAGGACGTGGCAAAGAGCTGGCTCGGCGCATTGGGAAAAAGGATCGCGGCATGGTCGCAGTGATGCTGATTGTGGCGACCGCTGCCTCAGCGGTCACAGCGACCGCTGAGGGCAGCGGTCGCCACATGATCATCGACGCGCCGCGCCGCGAGGTGCGGTTCACGGCAACCGTCCAACCGACGGCGATGTCGCGGCTGTTCGGTGTGCAGGGACATCACGCGATCGTCTGGAAGGGTGGCGGCGCGAAGCGGATGGCGCTCTTCGTCAGCGACGCGAGCGATCACGACGTGCGCGTGGCGCTGAACAAGCTCGGCGCGCGGGCCGGAGAAAATCTCACGGCCGACAGCTGGAACGCGCGCAAGGATGAAGGCAATCGCGAGCCGGATAAGCGCGTGGAAGGGTCGCGCGTCGCGGTGTTCGTGGAGTGGAACGGGAAGCGCGTGCCGCTGGCAAGCCTCGTTCGCGAAGAACGCCGGACGCAGCCGCTCTTCGACTTCCGCTACGGCGGCAACGAGAAATATCAGAAGGAATTCAAGAGCGGATGTATCGTCTGCCTGTACTCGTGTCCGGGCGGCGCGATCGGCAATCACGCGCATCCGATCCGCGACTACGTCCGCGACGGCGTCGTCTATGCATCGATTCCCGATCGCCTTCCGCCGGACGGCACGAAGGTGACGATCATTTTGAAGTTGGAGGGTCCATGAAGAAGCTGGTCCTGTTCTCCATCACGCTCCTCGTTGTCGGCGCGTGCGCGTCGATGTCGAATCCGACGGCGACGGCCTCGCTCGCGCCGAGCAGCGGCCAGACCGCGAGCGGCACGGTGACGTTCACGCAGATGCCGGACGGCTCGGTCGAGGCGAAGGTGAGTCTCACCGGAGTGCCGCCGGGCATGCACGGCTTTCACGTTCACGAGAAAGGCGACTGCGGCGACAACGGCGGCGCCGCGGGCATGCACTTCAATCCGACCGGCGCGCCGCACGGCGCTCCCGACGGCGGCTCCCATCACGCCGGAGATTTCGGCAACGTCGAGGCCGACGCCAGCGGCAACGTGAACGTCACGAAGACGCTGCACGGCATTACCGTCCGCGCGGGCGCGAGCTCGGTCGTGGGACGGGCCGTCATCCTGCACGAGAAACCGGACGATCTGACGACGCAGCCGACCGGAAACGCGGGATCACGGATCGCCTGCGGAGTCATCCAGGGGCAGTGACGCCGGCACGAACACCTTGTAGTGCTCGAAGCGGTCCATGATCCGCTCGACGTAATCGACCGGTTCGGTGCCGCGGGCGAAGCCGTATTTCACGACCGGATCGTTGTAAACGCTGCGCTTCGATTTGCGGATCAGCCAGTAGGCGACGTCCTCCCAGGACCCGGGGTCGTCGCCGAATTTCTTCGCCAGGCGGCGCGCATCTTCGACGTGTCCGAGGCCGACGTTGTAGGCGGCGAGGATGAAGCGGATGCGCTCTTCTTCGCGCGGAATCGTTTCGCGCCACTGATCATCGAGCTTCCATAGATACCGGCATGCGCCTTCGATGCTTTGCCGCGGATCGCGCGCGTTCACCTTCAGCTCGCGCGCGGTGCGGGGCATGATCTGCATGAGGCCCGTCGCGCCGGCCCACGAATGCGCGTTCGGATTGAAGCGCGATTCCTGGTACGCCTGCGACGCCACGAGGCGCCAGTCCCAGCCCGGGATCTTCGCGTACTCGCGAAACCAGTCGTCGAAGGGCGAGAGCGTCCCCGTTTCCGTGGTGAGGTAGCGGCTCGCCGCGCGCGTGGCGAAGCCGCGGCGGTCGAGAAAATATTTTCGATACAGCACGTTCAGCAATCCCTGCTTGCGCTGCACGCGCAGCCACGCGTTGAGCGCGTCGTGCAGCTGCGGCGCGCTCTTGCGCATCGCCCACACGACCTGCTTCGCCGGGCCGAGTGCGGGCTGCACGATGAGATTGGTGTATTCCGTCGCTTTCAGTTTCGCGACGTTCTCCGCGGCGACGGTGTAGCCGATCTCCCCTTCCGCGAGCCGCTGGATCAGGCGATCGACGGAGTCGTCGACTTCAACGACGTAGATGTCGTCCGTCAGCTCGTCGTTCAGTTCGAGGAGCGTCTGCCGGTACGGCGAGCGGCGCGAGAGGTGAACCTTCTGTCCGCCGAGCTCCGCCGGGCGCTCGACGAGCCGCGCGCGCACCGTGACCGGCGCGGTGGTCTCGCGATCCTCGCGCGCGAGCGCGGTCGTCGTGGCGGGCGCGTGTCCCGCGGCGGGAGACGGCGCGCCGCGCTGCACGACGACGGGCGCGGTTTCGTACAGGCCGTCGCTCGCGAGAATTTCGCTTTCATTCGACGGCGCGATCAGCTGCGCCGCGATGATGTCGCCGTCGCCGCGGTTGAGCCGGTCGATCAGCGCGCTGCTGTCGCGCACTTCGACCGGATGCAGCTTCAGCCCCGCCGACTTTGCAAAGCGTGAAAGCAATTCGTATTCGTAGCCCATCGTCTCGCCGCGATAGACAAAGTAGCCGGTGGAGTTGAACGTGAAGAGCACGCGCAATGTCTTGTCGGCCCGGATGGCGTCGAGGTCGCGGACGATGGGGGCGATGGTCGGCGGATGGGGGTTTGCCGATTCGACGGATTTCGGAGTGGGATCGACCGGCGCGGACGGCTTCGCCGCCGCGGGTTGCGCGGGCGGCTCGGCGCGATGACACGCGACGGCCAGGACGAGCGCTAGTCCGACCAGCGCCCGATGAACAAATTCGTTTCCCGTCCCTCGGGGTTGTCGCGATTCGACGCCCATACAAGCCACTTGCCATCGGGACTGAACATCGGGAAGCCGTCGAAGGCCGGGGCGGTGGTGATGCGCTCGGGCTCGCCGCTGCCGTCCTTATTGAGCATGAAGAGATCGAACTCGCGGCCGCGCGGGTCGAGCATGTTCGAGGCGTAGATGATGCGCTTGCCGTCCGGCGTGAAGTACGGGCAGAAGTTCGCGGCGCCGTTCTTCGTGAGCTGCTTCGCGTTCGAGCCGTCCGCGTTCGCGACCCACAGCTCCATCTTCGACGGCCGCACGAATCCTTCCGCCAGCAGCTTCTGGTACTCGTCGAGCGCAGGGCCTTCGAAGCGCGACGCGCGCCAGACGATCTGCGTGCAGTCGGGGCTGAAGAACGCGCCGCCGTCGTAGCCGACGGTGCTGGTGATGCGCTTCACGTTCGCGCCGTTCTCGTCCATCGTGTAGAGATCGAGATCGCCGTCGCGCACGGACGTGAAGAGGATCTTCCCTCCCTTGTGGCACCACACCGCCTCGGCGTCGTAGCCGGGCGTCGTCGTCAGCTGCTTCTTGTTCGAGCCGTCCGCGTTCGCCAGGTAGATGTCGAACGACGGATAAACGCCCCAGATGTAGCCGCGCGAGCGGTCGGGCGGGGGCGGGCAATCCGCGCCCGCGGCTTCGGTGGACGCATAGATGATTCGCTCGCCGTTCGGATAGGAGAAGTAGCCGCAGGTCGTGCGGCCGTTGCCGCTCGACACGCGCTTGCTCTCGCCGGTGGTGAGATCGAGCACGTACTGCTGATCGCAGCCGCCGCGCTGCGGCGTCGACTGATAGATCAGCTTTTTCCCGTCGGGACTAAAGTACGCCTCGGCGTTCTCTCCGCCGAACGTCAGCTGGCGGACGTCTTTCAGATGCTTCTCGCCGTCGAACGTTTTTTCGAACGGCTTGCCGGCTTTGATCTCCATTTCGGTCGCGCCGTGGCCGCCGCTGCCCGGCGCCGGTGACGCGCCGCGCGTGCCGAGCGTTGCGTGGAGCGTCGTCCGTTTGTTGTCGCGCAGCACGACGACATCGATCGTCTCGCCCGGCTTGTGATCCTGCAGCGCGTACGTCATGTCGTACAGGTTCTCGATGCGCGTGCCGGCCATTTCGACGAGCACGTCGCCGCCCTTGATGCCGGCCTTGTCGGCGGGGCCGCCGGCGCGGACGTCGGCGAGCTTCACGCCGCCGCTCGACGACTCCATCGCGCTGTAGTCGGGGATCGTGCCGAGGTACGCGCCGTAGCCGCGGCTGTCCCCTTCCATCGCCGGAGCGGAGGCCGCGCGCGCATAGGCGGGCGTGACCTCGCCGCGCGCCAGCGACGCCGCGACGCGCGCCGTCATCTCGGCCGCTTTCTGCGCGCCCGCGAAGTTGATTGTGTCCGCGTCGTCGTCGGGCGTGTGATAGCGCTCGTGCGAGCCGGTGAAGAAGTGGATGACCGGAATCTGATGCCCGTAGAAGCTCGTCTGATCGGAGGGACCGTAGCCGTCGCCGCTCGCGGTGAGGTTCACCTTCACGCCGGCGGCGGTGCGGTCGAGAAGCGCCTTCCACTCCGGGGCCGACTCGCTGCCGAGCGCGATCAGCTTGTCGTCGCGCATCGCGCCGACCATGTCGAGATTGATCATCGCCTTCACATTGGCGAGCGGCCGCGGCGAATGGGCCACAAAGTACGACGAACCGCCGAGTCCCACTTCCTCCGCGGAGAAGAGCGCGACGATGACCGTGCGGCGGTCCTTCGCGTCTTTCAGCAACTCGGACACGCGCTTTGCGGCGACGAGCACGGCCGCGGTGCCGGAGGCGTTGTCGTCCGCGCCGTTGTGGATGGCGCGGTCGTTCGGCTTCAGCGAGCCGCGTCCGCCGTAGCCGAGGTGATCGTAGTGCGCGCCGATGACGATCGCTTCGTTCGCCAGCTTGCCGCGGCCCGGAAGAATGCCGGCCACGTTGTCGGTATCGGCGTAGGTCGCCTGCACGTCGACGGTGCCGGTGAGCGTTTGCTCCAGCACGCGCGAGCGCGGCTTCAGATCCTTGTCGACGTCGGTTTGAAAGGCGGCCAGATCGATCCACTTGCTGGCCACCGAGGTCTTCACCTGAATCACCGGCAGCCCGGCCTGGCTGTCGGGACCATCGTTCGCGAGCGCCGGCAATTTGTCCTTCGCCTCATCCTGCTGCGGCCCGGTCACGAAGACCACCGCCACCGCGCCGCGCTCGCGCGCCTGAAGCGCTTTGTAGCGCAGAGCGGACCAGCGGCTCGGCCGGCGCCCGTCGAACGGCGACTTTTCGTCGCGCTCCTGCGGCTCGTAGCGCAGCATCACCGCGACCTTGCCCTTGAGATCGATCCCTTCGTACTCGCGGTAGTTCAGCGGCGGCGCGTCGATGCCGTATCCGACAAACGCGATCGGTCCCGAGAACGACCCCGGCGACGAGAACCCGAGAGGCGCCCAGTCCTCATTCGACAGCCCTTCGATCCTGTTGTTCGCGCCGAGGGCCACGCCCATCTTCACCGGAAACCTCTGCCGGTACGCCATGCCGAACGCCGGCTCCAGCTTCGCCTCCTTCAGTTGCGCCTCGATGTACGTCGCGGCCTGGGTGATGCCCTTCGTGCCGAGACCGCGGCCTTCCATGGCGTCGGAGGAGAGGGTGCGGATGTGCTGTTCGATGGGCGGTTGGGTGGCGAGGAGAAGGAAGGCGAGGACGATTCTCACGACATCAGGCTATCAGCGACTCCCGGCGAGCCAAAGCGCGAGATTCAGCACCAGCTGCCGGTTGTCGATCCCCGGAACGTTCATGCCCCATGGATTCGTGACGCCGTTTTCCGTGAACAGCTGCGCCGACAGCATGCCCATGTCGCCGGTGATGACGACGCGGCCGCGGCCGGCGTTCAGCGCTCCCGCCTGACGGCGGATGAGCACCGCGGCGCCGCGCGGGAACGAGAGCCCCTGCCCTCCGAACACCACGGCGCGTTTCACTCCCGCCGTCAGCGCGTGCTTCGCGAGCAGGCCGTTCTCGCGCGTGGCGGCGATGTTGGTCGGATAGAAGTTCTCGAAGCGATGCTTTGGGTCGACCACGACCTCCTTCGACGGCTCGACACCGAATGCGCGCACGAGATCGGCGTTCGCACTGGCGACCGGCTCGTGATCCGTGAGGAGAAGGAGTCCTCCGCCGCGACGGACCCACGTGCGTATGGCTTCGATCTCTGCCGGAGTGAACGCGGGATCCCTGGCGTGCACCTCATCTTCGAGCGGTCCGCCGAGCGCGCCGGCGATCACGAGGATTTTGTAGGGCTCGAGACGTTGCGGCGTGAATGGCAGCTCGTTCGTTTCGACGCGAAGACCGTCGTTTCGCTCCGTAGCCGCCGCTCCAGTGGAGGACAGGCCCTCCTGCCTGTCCAAATGAACGAGGGGGCAGGCAAGAGGCCTTCGATCCGTTCCGCTCCGTCACGCGTCCGCCGGCGGCGAACGTTAGAGGACGTTACCAGCCGAGCACGTACGCAAACACCAGCGGCGCCACGATCGAGGCATCGCTCTCGATCACGTGCGAGGGCGTGTCGACGCCCAGTTTCCCCCACGTGATCTTCTCGTTCGGGACGGCTCCGGAGTAGGAACCGAAGCTCGTAGTGGAGTCGCTGATCTGGCAGAAGTAGCCCCAGAGCGGGACGTTGGTGCGCTGGAGGTCCTGGTGGAGCATGGGGACGACGCAGATCGGGAAGTCGCCGGCGATGCCGCCGCCGATCTGGAAGAAGCCGATCGACGTGGTCTCGGAGGTGCGCGTGTAGTAGTCGGCGAGCTCGATCATGTACTCGATGCCGGTACGCACGGTATGCACGTTCTTCACGTCGCCGGAGATGCAGTGGCCGGAGTACATGTTGCCGAGGGTCGAGTCCTCCCAGCCGGGGACGAACATCGGGAGATTCTTTTCCGCGGCGGCGACCATCCACGAGTTCTTCGGATCGATCTGGTAGAACTCGGCGATCGAGCCGTCGCGGATGATCTCGTACATGAACTCGTGCGGGAACAGCCGCTTGCCCTGCTGGTCCTTCTCCATCCAATGCCGCAGCACCGCTTTTTCGATGCGCCGCATCGCTTCGCCCTCGGGGATGCAGGTGTCGGTGACGCGGTTCATGTGCCGCTCGAGCAGCAGCTGCTCGTCGAGCGCGGAGAGGTAGCGGTAGTGCGGCACGCGCTCGTAACAGTCGTGCGCGACGAGGTTGAAGATGTCTTCCTCGAGATTCGCGCCCGTGCAGCTGATGGCCTGCACCTTCCCCTGCCGGATCATCTCCGCCAGCGACAACCCCAGCTCCGCCGTCGACATCGCTCCCGCCAGGGTGACGAGCATGCTCCCGCCGTTCGCCAGGTGCTTGTTGTAATCGATCGCCGCGGCCTTCAAGGCGGCGGCGTTGAAGTGGCGGTAGTGGTGGTCGATGAAGTCAGTGATGGGGGTGGCGCTCATGGGGGCGCATTGTATGGTTTCCCGGTTGCCCGGTCGCCCGGTTACCCGGCACCGGGCGACTGTTACGAAACTGTGTCCACCGCAACCCCCGCTTGCCACTCCCGTAACTAGATGCTAGATTTTCAGCACCTGTTGGAAATCCAGCACCAGGACGAAGGAGCGGTGATGCCGAAAACCGATACATTGAGCCGGCGCGAGAGGGAGATGATGAACATCATCTTCGCCCACGGCAAAGCGACGGCGACCGAAGTGATGGACGCGATGGATGATCCGCCGACGTATTCGGCCGTCCGCGCGACGCTGCGCGTGCTCGAGCAGAAGGGGCATCTGAAGCACCAGCACGACGGCACGCGCTACGTCTATCTGCCCACCGTGAACCGCGATCGCGTTCGCCTCTCGGCGCTCGATCAGCTGCTGGCGACGTTCTTCGACGGCTCGGCCGCGAATGTCGTGGCGACGCTGATCGAGCGGCAGAAGGCGAACATGACGGATGAAGAGCTGGACCGCCTGTCGACGCTGATCGACGAGGCGCGCAAGGAGGGACGCTGATGGCTACGCTGTTCGAGCTTGCCGCACGCATTCAGGCCGCCGGCGGAGGAGAGAGCCTCTTGCTCGTCCTCGCCAAGGTCACGTTGATTCTCGCCATCGCCCGCCTGCTGCTGGCCGCGCTCCCACGCGCCTCGGCGGCGACGCGGCATCTGATCGCCACCGCCGCCCTCGTCGGCGTCGCCGCGGTGCCGGTGCTCACGCTGGCCATTCCCGCGTGGAACGTGGTGGTAAACATGCCCGCGCAGGCGGCGGGTCCTATCAGTCCTACGAGTCCTATTAGTCCTATCAGTCCTCCGACGAATACGACCAATAGGACGAATACGACGAATAAGACGATCGGGGTCGCCGAGGAGCCGCCCTCGCGCATTGGCTCCGCGCTCAACCTCGCGAAGGCCACCGGCGTCGTGAAGGACGAGCAGTACACGGCGGTCTCCCGGGCGATGAACCTCACGCGCGCCACGTGGAAGGGACTCATCGTCGTCGCGCTCACGCTCGTCGCGCTGCTGATGCTCGCGCAGATGGTGCTGGGCGTGATCGGCGTCTGGTTCGTGGCGAAGAACGCCGAGGAGGTCACGCATGATGAAGCGCTCCTCGAGCTCGACCACGCGAGCGACTCACTCGCGTTAGGCCGCGACGTGCGCCTCCTGCGCTCCTCGCGCATCAGCGTGCCGGTACTGTGGGGCTTCTTCAAACCGGTCCTGCTGCTGCCGGCCGACGTCGTCACCTGGCCGGCCGAGCGGCTGCGCGTCGTGCTGCTGCACGAGCTCGCGCATCTGAAGCGCTTCGACGGCATCTCGCTCATCCTCACCCGCATCGCCGCGTGCATCTTCTGGTATCACCCGCTGGCGTGGTCGCTCGAGCGCGCCGGCCGCAACGACTGCGAGCGCGCCTGCGACGATCTCGTCCTCGGCTGCGGCACGAAGCCGTCCGACTACGCCGATCATCTGCTGGCGATCGCCCGCTCCATGCCGACGTTCGATCCGTTCCGCTCCGTCACGCTGGCGATGTCGCGCAAGTCGCAGCTCGAAGGACGCCTGCTCTCGATCCTGCAGCCGCACGTCGTGCGCCGCTTCTTCAGCGGCAAGCGCGTGGCCATCGCCTGCGCGGTCGTCGTCGCGTGCCTCGTGCCGCTCTCCGCGATCCGCCTGATCGCCGAGCCGTCGAAGCACAAAGACGTCGTCCAGCTCGCGGAGAACAAGAAGCACGAAGAGAAGGACAAAGAGAAGATCAAGAGCGACTCGACCGTCACCGTCACGCCCGACGTGCAGGCGCTCGAGGATTACTTCCTGGCCAAGCTCGGCAAGTACGACAAGCGCCTGGACAAGCTCGCCCGCGAGCCGCGGAACGGCGACGAGTGGTGGGACCGCGCGTACAACCTCTATCACAACGATCGCTACGAGGAAGCCGCGGAAGCGTTCAAGCGCGCGGCGGCGGAGGGACATCGCCCCGAGACGTCGCTCTACAACGCCGCCTGCTCGTACGCGCTCCTCGGCGATTCGCAGCGCGCGACGGCAACGCTGAAAGATGCCATCGCGGCCGGCTGGGATGACATGGAGAAAGTCGCCGAGGATTCGGACTTCGATCCGATCCGCAACGACGCGACGTTCCAGCGCGAGCTGTCCACCACCGATCACGAGATCGCCACGCGCCGCGTGACGGAGACGATGGAGCGCTACAACGACCTCCGCTCCGGCAAGACCGAAACGCGCAAGGTAGAGGCGAAGCGTCTCTTCGATCTCGACATCCTCAAGCACAAAGACAAAGACCGCAGCGACTGGTTCGAAGTCGGTCTCGACCTCCTGCGCCTGCGCCGCCTCGACGAGAGCATCGATGCGTTCCAGCGCTCGATCGACGCGCACGAGAAGGAATCGACCGCGATGTACAACATCGCCTGCGCCTACTCGCTGAAAGGCGACACCGCGAGCGCGATGGCGTGGATCAACAAGGCGGTCGATGCCGGATTCGGCGGCGACGACAAGCTGGCCAATGATCCCGACCTCGCCAACGTCCGCCAGCAGCGGGGATTCGACGAGCTGCGCCAGCGCGCGAAGGAGCTGCAGCTGCACGGCTGCTGCGACAACGACGACGACGACGAATTCGACAACTGGCGCAAGGCCGTCGAGTATCACAGCGCGATCGTGAAGAAGTACCCGACCGCGGGCCGCGCGTGGTTCAACCTCGGATACGTGTCCCTGCAGGCGGGCCTGTTCGACGCCGGCATCGATGCCTTCCAGCGCGCGATCAATCTCGAGCACCGCGTCGGCACGTGCCTCTACAACATCGCCTGCGCCTACGCGATGCGCGGCGACCGCGACGCGGCGTTCAGCTATCTCGACAAGGCCCGCAACGCCGGCTTCGACCTCGAGAGCTACCTCCGCCAGGACGACGACCTGGACAACCTTCATGACGATCCGCGGTGGGCCGAGCTTCGCCGCGACGTGAGAGAGCGGCGGCAGTAGCCGCCGCTCTTTGAAAGCGGCAGCTACGCTGCCGCACTCCAAAAGGAGTCCTTCATGAGAACCTTTGCTGCGTTCACGCTCCTCGTGTGTCTTGCCGCGCCCGCGTTTGCGGTCGAGTACAACATCGCCCGGCTCGAGAAGCCGATCGCCGTCGACGGCGTGATCGACGCGGCGGAATGGGCGAACGCGAAACCGATCGAGCTGCCGTTCGAGACATTTCCCGGCGACAACGTCAACGCGCGGGTGAGAACCGAGGCCTTCCTCGGATTCGACGACAAGAACCTGTACGTCGGCATCCGCGCGTACGATCCGGACGTCCACGCCATCCGCGCGCATCTCGCCGACCGCGACAGCTCGTATCAGGACGACTTCGCCGGCATTGCCGTCGATTCGTTCAACGACGAGCGGCGCGCGTTCGAGTTCTTCGTCAATCCGTACGGCGTGCAGATGGATCTGACGAACAACGACGTCACGCGCAACGAGGACGACAGCTGGGACGCGATCTGGGCCTCGGCCGGCAAGATCCACGGCGACCGCTGGGAAGCGGAGATGGCGATCCCGTTCAGCCAGATCCGGTTCAAGCACAACGACGACGTGCAGACCTGGGGCATCGACATCCTGCGCATCTATCCGCGCGATCAGCGCTATCGCATGGGGCTGCATCCGCAGGACCGCAACCGCAGCTGCTACGTCTGCCAGATGTCGAAGCTGACGGGGTTCCGCGGCATCACGCCGGGACGCAACGTCGAGATCAGTCCGACCGTCACGTCGCAGCGCACCGACGCGCGTCCCGACCTCGGCTCGCCGCTCGCCAGCGGCTCGTTCGACACCGAGCCGGGACTGACCGCGAAGTGGGGCATGACGCCGAATCTGACGCTCAATGCCGCGATCAATCCCGACTTCTCCCAGGTCGAAGCCGACTCGCCGCAGCTCGACATCAACACGACCTTCGCGCTCTTCCTCAGCGAGAAGCGTCCGTTCTTCCTCGAAGGCGCGGATCTTTTCGAAACGCCGTTCCCGGCCGTCTACACGCGCACGATCGCCTCGCCCGACGTCGGCGTGAAGCTGACCGGCAAAGAAGGGCGCCACGGCGGCGGCGTCTTCGTGGCACAGGATGCGGTCACGAACGTGATCATCCCCGGCAGCCAGGGCTCGGACGTGACAGCGCTCGATGAGAAGAACCTCGCCGCGGTGTTGCGCTATCGCTACGACGTCGGCAAGCGCTCGAACGTCGGCGCGCTCTTCACCACGCGCTCGGCCGGCGACTACTCGAACCGCGTCGCCGGCATCGATTGGAACTTCCGCGTCTCGAACACCGACATCATCCGCGGCCAGGTCCTGTCGTCGAGCACCGAGTATCCGTCGGCAACCGCGTCGGACTTCCATCAGAAGCCGTCGCTCAGCGGACGGGCCGCGTTCCTCCGCTACTACCACAGCTCGCGCAAGTGGTACTGGAACGCGAGCTACGAATACGCCGGCGACGACTTCCGCGCCGACTCCGGCTTCATGCCGCAGGTGGGCTACGGCGTGGCGATCGCGGGGCTGGAGCGGACGTTCTGGCCGGCGAAGGACCAGAAGACGTGGTGGTCGCGGATGTTCTGGGGCGGCGACTATGACCGCACCGAGGAAGTGAAGAGCGGACAGGTGCTCGAAGAAGAGTGGGAGATGTGGTTCGGGCTGGGCGGGCCGAAGCAGTCGTACGTGAACGTCGACGTCGGCACGCGCGACCGCTTTTACAACGGCCGGGCGTTCAACGACGAGAAGTTCGTGAATCTCTACAGCGAGGCGACGCCGGTCAAGGGCCTGTACGTGAGCGCCGAGCTGAACGCCGGCAGCCAGATCGACTTCGCGAACACGCGCCCCGCGACGCGCGTCCGCTTCGCGCCGTCGCTGCGCTTCCACGCCACGCGCCATCTCGAGCTGCGGCTCAGCGACGCCCGCGAGCGGCTCTACGTCGAGGACGGCCGCCTGTACACGGCGGACGTCGGCGAGCTCCGCGCGATCTATCAGTTCAACGTGCGCATGTTCGTCCGCGCCATCCTGCAGTACACGGACATCCAGCGCGACCCGTCGCTCTACTCGTTCCGCGTCGACGCGCACTCGAAGCGCCTCTTCCCGCAGTTACTTTTTTCATACAAGGTGAATCCACAGACGGTTTTGTTCGTCGGTTATGCATCGACGCGCCTCGCAAACGACACCTATGACGTGACGGAGGCCGATCGAACGCTGTTCGTGAAGGTGGGGTACGCCTGGAGCATGTAAGGAGTGTGGAGCGGCGGGCTTTAGCCCGCCGAACTAGGGGCCGGCGGGCTAAAGCCCGCCGCTCCACTTGAAGAGTCGTCCGGCCGTAGCGGGGGATCGGGTGGTTGGAACGTTGAGGAGCCGCGTCGCGCATGAACCCCGCGTCGCGAGCTATGCGTCCCGGTCCCCCGCTGCGGCCGGATGACATGATAGCGGCGTGATCCGCCGTCCGCACGTGGTTTCGTTCGCGGCCGCCATCGCTGCGCTCCAGCTCTGGCTCGCCGATCACTTCTACGGCTTCCTCACCGGCGACGAGGTGGAAGTGCTCGGCGAGGCGTTCCGCCTCGCGACCGGGTTCGATTACGGCACGTGGGACGTGCGCAATACGCTGGTCGCGGACGTCTTCGTCGCGCCGCTGATCTGGCTGGCGACGCACCTCGGCATCACGGCACCGTCCGCGCTGATCGTTATCGCCACGATTCCTTTCGCTCTCGCGTCCGCGCTGACGATCGTGCTCGTGTACGAGCTCGCGCAGCGTTGGGGCGCAAATGCGTTGGTGGCCACGCTTCTCTTCGCGTTGCACTGGCTTCCCCTCGGATTCGGCAGCACGACCTATCCGCGCGTGATCGCGATGTGCTGCATCACCGCCGCGGCCTTGCTGATCGAACGGCCTTGGATCGCCGGCGCGTTGATGGGAGTCGCGTTCGCGGATCGCTACAGTGAGATCGTTTACCTGATCCCGCTGCTGATCCTTGCGCGGCGGCGCGCGTGGCAGGTCGCCGCGGGCGCGCTCGCGTCGATCGCGATCACGAGCGGCGTGTTCGAGTGGATCCGCTGGGGCGAGCCATTCGCTGCGCTGCGCAAGTTCGCGCGGCTCACGCTCGTCGAGCAAGACTTTGCCTCGCGCATCAAACAGCAGTCGCCGCTCTGGTATCTCGAAACCCTGCCGCGCTGGTGCGCGCTGACCATGCTGCCGCTGCTCTGGTACGCGCGGCGCTTCTGGGCGTTCGTCCTGATCCCGCTCGTGCTGCTCTCGCTGATCGCGCACAAGGAAGTGCGCTACCTGCAGGGCATCATCCCATTCCTGGCGATTCTCGCGGGCCTCGGCTTCAGGAACTATGTGGGTGCCGCTGCCCTCAGCGGCACCGCGACCGCTGAGGGCAGCGGTCGCCACAAAGTTGCCATCGCGCTGGTTGCGTTATCCGTCGTTTGGAACCTGTGGGGATTGCGCTTCCTTCAGCGCGAATCGCGTCCGGCTGTAGCCGCGGCACGCTCGCTTGTAAACGCGCGCACCGTGGCGATCAGCCAGCCGTGGGCGTGCGGCGACAAGCTCTATCTCGCCCGCGGTGCACGCGCGCTGGAGTTGGGAACGCCCGCGCAGTATCTCGACGAGCTGCTGCCGCAGGCAGATGCGGTGATCATTTATGAAAGCGATGTCACGGCCGAGGTCGCGGCGAAGCTGAGCGCGTTCCGAAGAACGGGTGTATTTCGCGCGCCGCGCGCGCGGGACGTGATCGTGTACGTCAGAAGCGGAAGTTGACGGTGACGGCGACGACGGCGGCGATCGGCTGGCCGTCCTTCATCGCCGGCTCGTACCGCCACTGCCGCACCGCTTCCGCCGCGGCTTCGCCGAGGCCGTGGCCGGGATCTCGCACGATGCGAACATCTTCCACCTTCCCGGCCGCGCTGATCTTCACGTCCACGAGGGCGGCGCCGAACACACGCGCCTTCTTCGCCTCGTCCGGATAAATCGGATTGACGCGCTCGACCGGCTTCGGCGCCACGACACCATCTCCCATTTTGCGGCGCACATATCCGGCGGGAGCCTGCACTTCGAGGAGAGCCACGAAGTCGTAGCGCTGCAAGGTCGCACGGAGCACGGCCGAGCCATAACCCGTGTCGTCGATCTCCAGGTCCAGCGGACCGGCGGGCGTCGAGACCTGCTGTTTGCCGGCGCGCATCGTCACCGTGTTCGAGGCGACCGGCGTCAACGCGCCTTGCTCGAACCCGCGGATCTCGAACGCGATCACAAATCGGCCGTCGCCGGCCGGCGCGACGTTCGCCCTCACGTCATACGACGACGGGGCAGCGAGCGCGGAAAGCGCGAGCCACGCGACGAGCGTGGCGACGAGGAACCTCACTGCTCCCGCAGCGGGACGCTCACCCGCCGCTCGTCGCTCGAGCCTTTCTTGCGGACCGTGACGTCGAGGGCGCGCGTGTCCGCGGGCACGCGCTCGAGCGAGAAGAGCAGCTTCGTCACGTCGCCGCCCTCGGGCTTCGACTCCGAGACCAGCTTCGCCTCCGGCGCGATCTCCCACGTCAGCTCTTCGCGGTTCGCGTTGTAGACCCAGAGCGTGAAGAGGCGCGGCTCGCCTTTGCGCAGGCTGGCCCGCGCCGCGGGCACGAACGACTCGCCGTTGAGCACGAACGGATACGGCGCGTTCGTCTTGTCGTTCGAGCCGCCCTTCACCATCACCCACTGCGCGCCGTCCTCGAAGAACATCGGCTTCAGCACCGCCACGTCGTTCACGCCCGGCACCGTCACGTCGACGCGCTGGTAGCCTTTCTTCTCCGTCTCCGCGACGCGCACGAGGTTCTTCACCGCGTACGTTCCGGGCGGAAGGCTCAGCGTCGCGTAAAACTTGATCCCCGCGCCCTCGCGCAGCTTGTCGCCGACCTTCGTCATGTCGAGCTTGAGCCGCTGGAACATCGAGTCGCGCACGAGGCCGTCCTCGTCGAACGCGTAGACGTACACCTCGGTCGTGGCGACGTTGTTCTTCGCGTTCTTCAGCAGATCGGCGCCGCTGATCTCGAGGATCACCGGCACCTGCGCCTTCTCGCTCGAGGTCGGGAACGGCGTGGCCATGGCCGCGACGTCGATGTCGTCCTGGGCGATGTCGTTCACGATCACTTCCGCCGTCGACAGCGTCCGCTCGACCGCCGACTCCCGTCCCGAGCTGTAGTAGCCGCCGCGATGCTGCACGCGCGCGCCCGGGACGTTGACGAGCTTCACTTTCAGCTCGTGAAAATCGCCGGCGCGGCCGGCCGGCGCCTGGAAGCCGAGGACGTAGACCACCTCGTGCTGGCGCGCGAGCTTGTCGAAGTCGTTCGTGATGTTGTTCGAGTTACGGAACACCGTCCCGCCCGTGGAGTTCGCGAGGAGGAACAGGCCCTCGTTCGAGTTCACGCGTGCGCCGCCCTGCACGTCGTTCTGCACGCGCACGCCCTGGATGTCGAGCGCGTGCAGCACGACGTCCGACTTCCGGAACTCGTCGGCCATCGCGGAGATGGCCTGCTGCGCGCTGGCGTTGCCGAAGCGCTTGTCGCTGTCGACCTTCCACACTTCGCCGTCGATGACGAACGTGTTTTCCTCGCTCTGCTCCTTCGTCTCCGCCGCGAGCCTCCCCTGCACGAGCCGCGGGTCGAAGCCCTCGGACAGCAGCACGATGTGTTTGCGTCCGACGAGCTTCTGCAGCTGGTGCGCGACGAGGCCGAGCATTTCCACCTGATGCTTGATCCGGTTCCGCCGGTACGCATCGTCCATGCGCGTGACGTTGCGCTGCAGGTCGGCGATCAGCTCCTCGGCCACGCCGCGCTTGTCGCCGATTCCCGACCCGAACGCGTTCGAGCCGCCGATGGGATTGATCACCTGCGTCATCGCGATCTGCAGCGGATCGAAGGACTTGAAGTTGCGCGGATCCTTGATCGCGGCGTGCAGGAGCTCGCGATCGGTCGTGAACGCGGTCAGGAAGCGGAAGCCGCGATCGACGTCGACGGAGGCCACGGCCACGAGATCGCGCCGGCCAAGGCTGCGGGCGATGAAGTTGCGCGCCGCGTCCTGGGCACGGCCGAGGGACGAGGGAGAGGAGAACGAGAGATCGAAGAGGAGAAGGAAATTGCGGCGCGACGCGGGATTCAGCGGCGAGATCGCCTTCTGCGCGCCCTCGGCCGCGAAGTCGATCGTGTCGAACGATTCGACGGCGCGCTTCTGCCCATCATCGACGACCTCGAAGTTCTCTTTCGTCAGCCCGCGGACCGGCGAGTTGTCGCGCGCCAGCACCGTCACCGGCACTTCGACGTACGTGACGGTGACCTTTTCCTGAAACGTGCTTTGCGCAAGCGCGGCAGGAGCCAGCAGCAGGAGAAGGGGCAGCAGTCGGCGCATGTTAGGAAAATCCTACGCCTCCGCCCGAAGATTCCGCGTTACGTTCTTTTCAACATGCCGTGCCGGAGGATTCGAGCGATCTCATGCACGGCCGCGTCGGTTTCCTTGCCGAAGTGGTCCTTGACGCCGAAAAGGATCTCGACCGTGAAGTAGTTGTAGAAGATGCGCGTGGCCAGCATGACCGCCGAAACCGGCGAGAGGCCGGGCGCGAGCTTGTCTTCCAGCTCCGCCTCCATGCCGTGCGCCTTCATGAAGGCGTCGAAGCGCTCGGCCATGTCGCCGTAGAACTTGCGGATGTGCGCGCCGTCGAACTCGACGACGTCGACGTAAATCAATGCGACGTACTCGCGGTAATCGCGGACGATGTCCCGCACCGCGTGTCCGATGTCCTCGAGATTGTCGGGAAACGTGCCGCTGGCGAGGACGCGGTTGAACGGAAAGTCGGGCTGGGACATGGTCTCGAAATAGCGGTCCAGCAGCCCGCGGAAGATCGTCTCCTTGTCGGGAAAGTGATGGTAGACGTTCCCCTTCGACAGCCCCGCCTCCTCGGCGATGTCGCGGACGCTGGTCGCGCCGTACCCCTTGTGCGAGAACAGCTTCAGCGCCGCGTCGAGAATCTGCTGCTTCGATTTTTCGGATCGCTCTTCCTGCGTCATCCTCGGGGATACTAGCTCAGCAGCTTCCGTAGGTCCTCCTTGACAACCTTCCCGTACGGCGTGCGCGGCAATGCGTCGATGAAGACGAACCGCCGCGGCACTTTGTATTTCGCGATTTTGATTTCGAGATAGGCGCTCAGTTCCTCGGCGTCGATGTTGCCGACGACGAATGCGACTCCGACTTCGCCCCACGTCTCGTCAGGAACTGCAATCACCGCTGCATCGGAAACGGATGGATGCGCGACCAATTCGGCCTCGATCTCCGCGGGATAGATGTTCACGCCGCCGCTGATGAACATCTCCTTACGCCGCCCGGCGATGTAGAAAAAGCCATCCTCGTCGCGGCGCGCGAGATCGCCGGTGCGGAAGAAGCCGTCCTCGCCATACGACGCACGCGTCGCTTCTTCGTTGTTCCAGTAGCCGCTGGAGACGTGCGGACCGCGGATCAACATCTCTCCGACATCGCCGTCCATGTTCTCCAGTTTTACTTCGGTGAAGAGCATCGGCTTGCCGATGGAGCCGGGCTTCCTGAACGAATCCTCGACCGTCATCGTGAAGCAGTTCACGCCGACTTCGGTCATGCCGTAGCCCTGTTTGAAGACGACGCCGCGCTTTTGATAGGCGTCGATGATGTATTGCGGAAGGGGCGCGCCTCCGGAGATGAACCATCTCACCTTCGACAGGTCTGCAGTGTGGAACTCCGGTGCGTCCATTAGCAGCTTCCAGATCGTCGGCACGCCTAACACGACCGTGCTTTTTTCAATGGTGCGCCAGACTTCGGTGGTATCGAACCCTTTGTGGAGGATGATCGTGCCGCCGGCGCAGAAGATCGGAATCAGAAACGCGGCGATCCCGCCGGCGTGATAGAGCGGCGTGAAGATGGGACTGACGTCGTCGTCGCGCAGGCCCCAGTTGATGACGGTGTTGTAGCCGTTCCAGTAAAGCTGCCGGCGCGGGATCATGACGCCTTTGGGCTTGCCAGTGGTGCCGCTGGTGTACAACAAACAATACGTATCCGTGGAGCGGCGGGCTTCAGCCCGCCGGATGGGAATCTCCCGGTGGGCTAAAGCCCACCGCTCCACCGGCAGCTGCGCTGCCAGCTGTTCGAGCTCCTTGCCATAAAACAACACGCGCATCCCACAGTCATTGACGATGTGCGTGAGCTCGTGCGCGGTTGCGCGGGTGGAAAGCGGCACGACGATCACGCCCGCCTTCCCCGCGGCGAAGAACAGCTCGAGGAACTCGATGCAGTTGTACGCGAGGATGCCGAACCGGTCGCCCGGCTCGAGCATCGAGCGCAGCATCGCGGCGGCGCGCTCGGCGCGCGCGTTCAAATCAGCGTAGGTGAGGCGCTCGCCGGTTTCGACCGACACGAGCGCGAGGCGGTCGGGGGTGACGCGGGCGCGCTCGGTCAGGAGATCGAGGTCAAACATTGAAGGAAACGCTCCGGCTGCTGGAGGTGCGGGATGTGCGCGGCGCCTTCGATCACCTGCATCGTCGAGCCGGCGATCCCACGGTGCAACGCCTCGGCGTACGCGCGCGGCACGACGCCGTCGTCCGCGCCCCACAGCACCGCCGTCGGGACGCGGATGTCTTGGAGCCGCGCGTCGACGAGGTGCTCCGCGACTTCGGTCACGCGCAGCATCGGCGAGGAGACGGCGCGCTGCAGCAATGCTTCGATCACCCACTCCTGCGGCTCGAAGCGCGGGCCGTGCACGTTGCGGAGAATGACCATGGCCTCCTCCCGAGTGTGCGCCGTCGTCGGGGAATCGAGCGGCAGCGAGAGTCCGCCGCTTGCTTCGAGGATCAGGCGTTCTACTTTGTCAGGATGCGCGAGCGTGTAGAGCATCGCGATCCATCCGCCTAGGGAGTTGCCGAGGAGGGTCACGCGCTGATCGCCGATCACGGTCGCGAGTTTCGAGACCATCAGCGAAATCGGGAGCGGTCCGTCTTTCGGCTCGCTCTCGCCGTGGCCGGGGAGATCGGGAATGATCACGCGATAGTTTTTCGCGAGCGTGGGGGCGACGAGGAACCAGGAGCCGGCGTGGTCATTGACGCCGTGCACCAGCACGAGCGAATCACCTTCACCCGCGGTGAAATACACCGTACCGTCAATCTCATGCTGCACGAAGCCCGCGGCGGCAAGCGCCGCGCGGGTCATGAGCGCGAATTGGGCGGCCGATTTAATCTCCAAAGAGACGCCTCTCCTCGGACGGGAGGCGGAACGCGGCGGCGGCCTGGTTGTAGCCGACTCCCGATCCGACCAGCACGACCAGATCTCCCGGCTTGATTTTCTTCTGCTGCAGCGCGTCGTCGAGCGCCATCGGAATGCACGCGGAGCCGGTGTAGCCCTGCGTCTCCATGATCGTGTGCGTCTTCGACATCGGTAATCCGAGGTCGTGCATGACCAGTTCGATCGTCGGCTTGCGGACCTGCGTGAAGATCGCGAAATCGATCTCGTCGATGGCGAAGTTG
>DATFHJ010000283.1:0-4275 GCA_035248585.1 Thermoanaerobaculia bacterium | reverse complement strand
GCCGTCGCTCTTCAACGGGATGGCGGACGCGTACAAGGTCCAGGTGGTCCAGGGCGTCTCGCTCAGCCCGTTCCACCTCTGGTATCTCGCCACCCTCGGCGGCGCGCGCGCGCTGACGCTCGACGCGGAGACCGGCAGCCTCGAGGCCGGCAAATCGGCCGACTTCCTCGTCATCGATCCGCATGGCACGCCGCTGCTCTCGATGCGCACCGGCCGCGCCGCCACGCTCGTCGACCTGCTCGCCGGACTGATCTTCATGGGCGACGATCGCGCGGTGAAGCGAAGCGTTATTGCCGGCCGGATCGTCTCAGAGAGAACTGGAGCGGCGGGCTTCAGCCCGCCGGGGAATGATTCGGCGGGCTAAGAGCCCGCCGCTCCACGATCCCGAGACGGCGCAACCTTTGCGCAGCAAACGACAGAATGGAGGTCTTATGACACGAAACCTGCGTCTTTTCGCGGTTTTCGCGATCCTCGCGGTCCCGGCATTGTCCACTTTTGCGCAAACCAGTCCGTCCTACGGGACGAACATGCTCACCGGCACGATCATCGATGTCGATGAAGGGCATGACCGGCTGCAGATGGAGAATGACAGCGACCCCGGCTCGCGCATCACCGTCGAGACTGATTCCGTCTCGACGCAGTACCGCGGCTTCGGCTCCGCGATCGGCGGCAAGGCCGAGATTTTCACCGGCTCGAAGGGCTTCTCGAATCTGCGCCTCGGCGATCGCGTCTCGGTTCGCGGCACGAGCCGCGCCAGCGGCGTGGTGCTCGCCGAGACCGTCACGCTCCTCGGCCGGCAGGTCGCGGCGTCTCCGACGGGCGTCGGACAGACGCGCTCGCAGACGAGCGTCGCCACACCGACTGAAGTGCGCGCCGGCGCCGCCGCGAACGCGGTCGCGAACATCGAGGGAACGATCCGGCAGATCAACGCGAACGATTACCGGATCGTGATTCAAACCGGCCAGCGGCGGATGATGACCATCCGCACCGCGCGCAACACGCCGGTCATCTATCGCAATCAGAATTACCAGGTCTCGAATCTCGAGATCGGCGACACGATCCGCGTGGAGATCGATCCGCGCGACGCGCAGCTCGATGAAGTCGCGGCGCGGCGCATCGAGGTCACGCGCTCGGTACAGGAGAGCGACACGAATCGCACCGGCGGCGTCGTGACGGTGATCGAGGGAACGGTCACGCGCACGGAGACGGGACTCGACTACGCGTACGTCGATGACGGGCGCGGCGAAGTGCGCGTCGACATGAGCGGCGGCGAAGATCCGAACGGCGCGCGCGTGCACGCCCGCGATCTGCGCTCGGGCGACCGCGTCGAGATCACCGGCAGCTTCAACCGCGTCGGCGACATCTTTGCCGCGTCGACGGTGCGCATCACCAGCGGCTCGCGCGTCGACGTGCGCGCGCCGATCTCGTCGTATTCGATCGTCACGATCACCGCGACCGTCACGGAAACACTCGAAGACTCGCCGACCCTCGGCATGCGCGACCGCGATACGAATCGCGCGTTCCGTCTCTGGTGCACCGAGGATTTGCTCGTGAAGACGAAGTCGGGAACGACGACGATCAATGCCTCGGCACTGCGCGTGAACGACGTCGTGCTGTTGAAGGCGTTCCGCGACGCGGACGGCAATCTGATCGCGCAGACGATGAAACTGCGCAACCGTTGAGACTGCCGTAAGCGGGTGGTGGAATAGTTATTGTAGCGATCGTGTCGGACATCACACCGATGACGACACGATCGCTGCTCCCCGGGGTCACCACCGATTCCTGCCCGCCCGTCGTGGTTTGCGACGCGCACGCGGAGATGCGCAGGGCGCGCCGCCGCGCGCTGCTTCGCGACGCGGTGCAGATCACGCTGCTCGTCGCGGTCGACTGGTTGTTCGCGCACTGGCCGGAGTCGCGTCTGCCGTTCGCTGACCGCGGTCTCTCGCTGACGATGCTGCGCGGCGTGAACGCCGGCATCGCCGCGCATCTCTGGCTCGCCCGCGCGCTGCCGCGCTGGCGCGCGCGCCGCGTCGCGGCTACGTGGTCCCGCTCGGAGCGTGAGAAGTTTCTGCGTCAGCTCGCGTGATCACGAACTTCTGCAGCAGGAGGCCGACGAGCACGAGCGACACGGCGAGGCCGAACAGCGAGCCGACGCGATAGAGACCGCCGAGCTGGGCGAGGTCGTGCAGGAAGCATTTCAGCACCGTCACGGCGAGCAGGCCTAACGCGGCGATGCGCGTGGCGCGCGCGCGCATGACGATGCCGATGACGAGCATCGTGATCGCGAAGATCGCCCACGAGATCGTGTAGGTGAGGTCCTGCGCGAGCGAGGACGATGCGCCTTCGTAGTAGCTGCCGATCTCGAAGTTCATCAGCGCGAACAACTCGATCGTGCCGAAGGCGACGTACGCGGGCCGCGTCGGCGTCGGCAGCCAGGCCGCCGCGAACATCGCCGCCGCGGCGGCGAGAAAGACCAGCCGCTCGTGCTGCAGGATCGTGTCGGACGGCAGCCAGACGCAGACGAAGATCGCCAGGCTGAAGCTCCAGACCAGCAATCCCGTGTGCTTCGCGCGCGTGTAGAGCCACGCCAGTCCCGTTGCCTCGAGCGCCCAGAACACGGCCGTCCACGGACGGTTGAACTGCAGCGGAATCGCGGCGGTAAACGCGAGCAGCGACGTGGCAGCCACGAACTCGTTGCCTCCGCGCCGGAAAAGCGCCGCGAGCAGAAGCGACTGCGCGAACGGAAGCAGCCCGATGGCGTCTTCGAATCCGAGATCATTCAGCGCGTAGTAGGCGCGGAAGAAAAACACGGCGCTGGCGAGACACGCGGCGATCTGCAACGCCTGCGATCGATTCGCGAGCCATGCGTATGCGACGAACAGCGCGTACGGCACGAGCGCGAACACGAGTTGCGTATCGGCGGTCGGGGTATCCGAGGCGAACAGCATCGCCAGGTAGAACGGAATCGCCAGCACGGCCAGCAAGTGCTTCCTCGAGATCCAGGCGATGAACAGGATCGCGGCGAAGAGCAGCGCGTGCGACGCGAGGAGGATGCGCAGCGGCGGCGCGATCGTCATCAGCGCGATCGACGAGAGCGCGATCGCGGACGCGGCCATCATCGGCATCGCTTTCCGCAGCGCCACGGCGACGAGCGCCGTGAGAAACAGGAACATCGCGCCGGTGAGCATCACGTCGTGCGTCGTCTCGCGAATGCCGAGCGCGGTGAAGGCGAAGAACAGCGCTGCCGCGGCGTAGCTGATGCGCGCGAGATAGAGCGCCGTGAACGCGGCCAGCCACAGCAGAATCCAGGGCCACGCCGTCTTCGTGTACGAGACCGAGAACCAGATGAAGAACGTGATGACGGCCGATGCGCCGCCGAGGTGATGCAGCCACTCGGGGCCGCGCCAGTGCGCGATCGCGGCGAGGCCGAGGGAGATCAGCAGCAGGAAGCCGAAGAGCACGTGGAACTGCGCGCCGTACTCCGGCACGACGGCGGTGAAGAACGCGAAGAGCAGCGGCAGCACCGCCGCGGCTTGGGCGATCACGCGGAACACGCGCTGCCGCTCGTCGGCCTGCTTGTCCCACAGCGAGCTCGCGCCGACGAGCGCGAACACGGCGAAGATCCCCGACGCCAGCGGGAGCTGTCCCGTCGTCAGGTACTTGTCCACCCAGCCCCATTGATAGAACGCGGTGAGCGCGACGCTCAGCGCCGTGAGCAGCGGCCAGCGTTTGCGATAGGCGATCCAGGAAATGCCGCCGTTCAGCAGCAAGAGATACGAGAAGAGCGCCAGCGGGCGGTTCTCGTTCGACGACAGCAGCGCGGGCGTGGCGAAGCCGCCGATGAGTCCGAGGAGCGCGATGAAAACGGAGTCGCGGCGCGTGGAGAGATAGACCGCGGCCGCGGTGACGACGAGCATGCCGAGGAACGCGATCCACGACGGCACGAGATGCCACAGCACGTGCATCGCGAAGAGCGTGGCGTAGAGGATGGCGATGCCGGCGCCGAGCATCGCGTTCGCGGTGAAGCGATAGTTCTGCGCGATGCGCAGCTCGCACACGATCAGCAGCGTGATGCCGGCGGCGAGTCCGAAGATCGCGCGCACGATCGGCTGCAGCCAGCCGTGCTCGACGGAGTATTTGAAGAGGAAGACCGCCGCGAGGACGAGGGCGATGCCGGCGATCCAGGAGAAGAGTTTGACGCCGACGAGGGATTCCCAGTCGAAGGGGGGCTTGGCTTTCGGGGGCGGCGGTTGGGGGATGGGAGGTGGGGGTGTA
>DATFHJ010000282.1:0-11522 GCA_035248585.1 Thermoanaerobaculia bacterium | reverse complement strand
TGGTCGCGAACGCAAAGGAGCCGAATTGGAGCGCCGGGGCGCAGGAACATCTGGCGCGGAGCCGAAGCTCGAGGCCGGCGAGACGACGAGCGTGCGGCCGGTGGACAGTTGTTCGAGCGAGAGCGTCGCTCCTTTCGCGTCGGCCGTGACGTAGGCGACGTAGCGGCCGTCGGGGGAGATGGCGGCGTGGGTGGCGCGGCCGTCGCTGGTGATGCGGCGGACGGCGGGGTCGGTCGAGGTTTGCTGGGAGGGGCGAACGAGAAGGAAGGCGAGGATCGCCAGAGTGATCACGACGGCGAGGATGGCGATGGGGCGGCGGCGGGACGCCGCCGGGACAGCCGGCGGGACGCCGGCGTTCCAGGCGCGGAGATCTGAGGCGATGTCGCGGATGGATTGGTAGCGTGCGTCGCGGTTTTTGGCGAGGCAGCGGTCGATGATGCGTTGGAGCTCGGGCGGTGCGTCGAGCGGCGCGGGAGCTTCGTGCACGATTTTGTACAGCGTGTCGACGAACGACTCGGCTTCGAACGCGCGCCGGCCGGAGATCGCTTCGTAGAGGATGCAGCCGAAGGCGAAGACGTCGGCGCGCGCGTCGAGCGGCTTGCCGGTGACCTGCTCCGGCGCCATGTAGCCGGGTGTGCCGAGAAGCTCGCCGTGCGCGGTGAGGGCGCGGAGCGTGGGCGAGTCGGCGCCGATCGGATTCCACGAGGAGTCGATGAGCTTCGCCAGGCCGAAGTCGACGATCTTCGCGTACCCGTCGCGCGAGACGAGGATGTTGTCGGGCTTGAGATCGCGATGGAGGATGTTCGCCCCGTGCGCTTTCGCCAATCCATCCGCGACTTGCGCAAGGAGGTCGATGCGCTCGCGCAGCTGCGCGGTCGTGGCGAAGCACTCGCGCAGCGTCTGTCCTTCGATCAGCTCCATGGCGATGTAATGCACTTCGCCGCCGCGCGGTGCGCGCTCGCCGATGGCACGCACGCTGACTAGTGGACGCGCGTGTCCGACTTCGTGAATGGCCACGATGTGCGGGTGGCTGAGCGCGGACGTCGCGCGCGCTTCATGCGCGAAGCGCCGCACCCGCTCCCGATCGCCGGTGAGCTCGGGCGGGAGAACTTTCAGCGCGACTTCGCGATCGAGCGCGCGGTCATGCGCGCGATAGACGTCGCCCATCGCACCGGATCCGATGAGCGAGACGAGACGGTAGCGCGCGATCGTGGTGCCGGGCGGAAACGGATCGCTGCGCGCCGTCTCGGCCGAATCACCCGCGGGAGTTCGCTGTCTTTGTAAGGGGTCCATCGACACCTCCCTGGACCTTGCTCGGAACCATCAACACGGTACGCGACGAACACGTTCGTCCGGTCGCGGCGTGGTCGCGGGTGGGTGAAGGTTTGGTGACGGAGAGACGGAATGCAGAAATCAGAATGCGAAATTCAATTTCGTGACGTTTTTTTACAAAGGAATCCCGACAAACGGTGAATAGAATCCGCGAAGGAGGAACCACCACGATGACCAATTTCGAAAGACACGATCCCGGTGCGTTTTGTTGGATCGAGCTCGGCACCAGCGATGACAAGGGCGCGAAGGAGTACTACACGTCGCTGTTCGGCTGGACCACGAATGAGAACGACATGGGCCCCGACATGGGGATCTATTACATCTTCCAGAAGAACGGGCGCGCCTGCGCGGCGATGTACAAGCAGGGGAAGGATCAGCAGGGCGTGCCGCCGAACTGGATGTCGTACGTCAACGTCGAGGACGCCGATGCCTCCGCGGAGAAAGCAAAGTCCCTCGGCGCGAACGTCGTCGCCGGTCCGTTCGACGTCTATGACTTCGGCCGCATGGCCGTGCTCTTCGATCCGCAGGGCGCGGCGTTCTCACTTTGGCAGGCGAAGAACCACATCGGCGTGGAGGTTCGCGACGAATCGAACACGCTTTGCTGGAGCGAACTGCACGCGCGCGGCGTCGATGCGGCGAAGAAGTTTTATCCGGCGCTGTTCGGATGGGGACTCAAGGAGTCGCCCGAGTACAACGAGTTCCAGATGGGCGACCGTACCATCGGCGGCATGATGCAGTCGCAGGCGCCGGAGGGCGTGCCGTCGTTCTGGCTGCCGTACTTTGCGGTCGACGACTGCGACGCCACATTCGAGAAATCGAACTCCCTCGGCGGGTCGGCAATCCTGCCTCCGACGACCTATCCGAACGTCGGCCGTTTTGCGATTCTGAACGACCCGCAAGGCGCCACGTTCGCGGTCATCAAGCTGGAATTGGGGCCGCACAGCTGATGTTGCGCAGTCACGGCTTCTGAAGGGGTTTGCACCATTTGTGGCTCTCCGTCAGGCAGCACAGATTCAAGAAAGGAGATCCGCAAATGGGTCGTCAATCCGGAACCGTGAAATGGTTCAACGATGCGAAGGGCTTTGGATTTATCACGACTGATGGGGGCGAGGACGTGTTCGTCCACTTCAGCGCCATCCAGGCCCGTGGCTTCCGCAGTCTCAAGGAAGGCACGCAGGTGGAGTTCGATGTGACCGAGGGTCCGAAAGGGCTGCAGGCCGCGAACGTCACGCTTCCCGCGTAAGCCAACAAACATCGGAAAAATGTGGAGCGGCGGGCTTTCAGCCCGCCGCTTTTACTTTTTGCGCGTGTACTGGATCTCCATCGACTTGAACATCTTCCCGTCCGGACCCGGCGACCACATCTCCATGTTGTGATGATCGGCGTCGATCCAGGTGACCTTCTCGTCGACGGTGGTGTCCTTGCCGGTCATCGGGTCGGTGTACGTTCCTTTGAACATCATCGTCTTGCCGTCGCCGCCCGTGGCCACGGACGTCATCATGCCGGTACCCATGTTGTCCATCCACGTGCCGAAGTACTGCTTCTTCACGTTGTCGTAGCCGGTGTAGCCGAGGCCTTCGAAGGGCATGCCCATGAAATCGCCCTTGAAGCGCTGCTCGACGTAGCGCCCGCCGAGGATCCATTTGTTTTCCGACGTGCCGGTGCCGCTCATCGGCTGCGTGCCCGGCGCCATCCACGACATGACTTTGGTGTCCCACGAGCCGACCATCGAGTCGAGCACCTTGTGCGCCGGACCCGGGATGGCGGCTTTCATCATCGCCTCCATCATCGCGGGATCCATGGCCGGCGGTTTTTTGTCGCCGTGCTGGTGTTCCTGGGCAATTGCGATCGAACAGACGAAAAGCAGGGCTAACGCGAGAGCGAGCTGTTTGCGCATGGCTTCTCCTTCAATCAGTTGTACGTAAGGTTGGTGGCGTTAGGCGGATGCTATCACTTTCGTCATCCGCGCGACCTCGTCCGGATCCCAGGGGCGCGAGATCACGCAGGAGTTGATGCCGCCGACGCCCATGCTCAGCTTTCCGCTGTAGCCGGACGTGACTTCGCAGCCGGTCTCCTGCACGAACTTCGCGGAGTGCACTTTCACGTCGGCGTGCAGCTCGCCTTCGGTCAGCTGCATCGGGAAGAGCTTGCCGCGGGCCATGCCGAGATGTTGCGCGGTCAGCTCCCAGCCGCCGCCGACGGACATGCCGTGGCCGAACGTGCCTTTGCGCGCGGTGAAGATCACGTCGGGATGCAGCATCTCCAGCGCGTTCTCGATCTCCGTCGCGTCGCCGGGGGTGGCCGTCGCGTGCATGTCCCACGTCGTGACGTCGGTGGCCTGCACTTCTTCGAGCGCGGCGGCGATCGCCAGCTGCGGCCCGCCTTTCGACGGCGTGATAATGTGATGCGCGTCGCTCGATGCGCCGACGCCGACGATCTCCATCCCGACGGGCTGGAATCCGTGCGCCATCAACGCTTCCGCGTCGCCGATGATCCAGATGCAGGCGCCGCCGGCGACGTGCGTTCCTTTGAGTCCGGTCAGCGGGCGCGAGACATCGGCGTCCGCCGACAGGACGTTCGCGTTGTAGAACGCGGAGATCACCATCTCGTGCGGCGGGGGATCGGTCATGCCGACGACGACCGCCGTCGCTTCGCCGCGCTGGATCGCGTCGACGCCCATCTTGATGGCGATGCCGAACGATGCGCACGCGGCCACCGGCGCGTACGCCGGTCCGACGATTTTTCCGATCATCGAGATCTGCGCCGCGGGGATGTTGACGATGTTCCAGAGAAGGTTCGGCGAGACGGCGGCCCACGGTTCCTCGGGGCAGCCCCAGCGCCGGTTCAGCGCACGGATTTTGTTCAGCTTCTGCCGGATGATCGACAGCTTCGCCGATCCCGACGACGACGGCACGGGCTCGGCGTGAATCTCGCGCGCTTCGGCGAGGTAGACCGCCAGCGCATCGCTCTTCGCCGCCCAATACGCTTCCCACGGATACTTGGTCTCGATCCATTCTTCCGAGCCGATCGGAAGCTCCGACGGATTGCGCGGTGCGTCCGGATCGGGCGCGCCTTCGAGGTGTGCGCGGAGCGGCGCGCAGCGCTCCGCCGCGGCCCAGAATTCGTTCCACCGCCGCAGCGCGCGCTCGTATCGCAGCGCCTCGGTCTGCGTGACGGTGATGTCGCCGATGCCGGTGCCGACGTACACATGACACTTCGTGCCGAGGGACTGCAGGTACGCTTCGAGGCCGGGATTGTTGCCGAGCGATTGAATGAACGCGCCGATGGCGTACTGCACCATCGGTCCCATTTTCTCTTTCAGCTGCGCGTACTTTGCGGGCGGAAACCGCTGATCGAACCAGTCGTGATAGGTTTCGAAATCGAACTCGGGATAGCCGACCAGAAAGTTCGATTGCCCGTAGCCGGTGTAGGGAGAGAGCCAGGTGTCGGCTTCCTGGAGGTTCCGGTCGAAGGCCTCGACGTCCGGCGATTTCGGAGCCACGAGGCCCCAGCCGAAGACGCCGATTCTCTTGTGCGGCTCCATCGGCGCTGCATTGTATCGAAATTGCATTTGCTCCCCGGCGGCGCGAAAACGCGCTCAATCCCGCATCCGTGAGGTGCTCGTGAAGAAGACAATGGTGGTCCTCGCCCTGGTAGCAAGCGTGCTCGGCGGTTGTAAGGCCAAGGAGAACGCGGCGAGCGGAACGACGGAGACGATCGCGCCGGCGCAGCCGAAGCCGGGCACGACCGATTCGGACGCGATGACGCAGACGGTGGACATCGAGGACAGCCGTTCCGAGGCCGAGGGAGGGACGGCGACGGCGGCGTCGGCGACGGAAACGACGCGCACGACGGAAAATCCGACAACGAGCGCCGCGCCTCCGACGACGACGACGCATTGAGCAATGAGTTTTACGAGCCGCTGATCGAGCGCGATCTCGAGGCCATCCCCGCGGCCGCGCGCGCGTTCGCGGCGGAGCATTCGATCGATGAGTTGTATCTCGCCGTGGCGCGATTCGGAGTGCTCGCGTACGCGCCGTCGATGCATTCGAAGCGCGCGGTGATGGCCTGCCGCGCCGCGCATGACGTTCGCGAGGTGATGGGGGAGCGATGGCTCGACCTCGTCATCGAATGCGCGCGCTATGTCGCCGAGGCGCGGCAGCCGTGGAGCGAGCCGCCGATTCTGACCGACGTCGCTCTTCCTTCACGGGAGGAGCTGGAACGCGACGCGGGCGACGACGCACTGCTGATCATCGATACCGCGTTCGCGCTGATCCCGATCCTCGGCGAGAAGGGAAAGGCGATGCTGCTGCGGATGCCGCAATTGGAGCTGGAGAATCCGCAGACACGGTCGCCGCTCGAGCCGCTGGAGGTTGTGGTGGATCGGGCGATTGCTTCGAAGGGGGCGATCGAGGATGTGACGCGCGTACTGGTTTGTGGAGCGGCGGGCTTTAGCCCGCCGGAAAAACCCGGCGGGCTGAAGCCCGCCGCTCCACCGGTGTATTACCTCGCCCGTGATTTTGCACAAACGCTGATCGCGTTCTCCCGCCCGCCCGACTATCGCCGCGATGAATTTCTCGCCGCGGTGAAGCACAATCTCGAACATGGCGAAGATTTTTCGGCTTGGAGTCTTGCTTAGTCTTCTCGCCGGGTGTGCGAGCACGCAGCGCATCGCACCTCCCGACGACGGCACGGTCTGGTTTCTTCTCGCCGAAGAAGACGACGGCCGTGTGCTCGCGTCGATCAATGCCGACAAGCGGATGATCCCCGCCTCGAACCGCAAGCTCTTCGCCTCCGCCACGATCGCGAACTGCCTCGGCCTCGACACGCGACTGCACACCGAGATCCGCCGCGACGGTGACGATCTCGTGATCGTCGGCGACGGCGATCCGTCCCTCGGCTCGTGGCGCTATGAGCGCACCGAGGACTTCAATCAGGTGGCGGAACTGCTCGTGCAGCGCGGCATCACGCGCGTGCGCGACGTGATCGCCGACGTCTCGCATTTCGACCGCGTCACGATTCCCGGCACCTGGAAGCACGGCAATCTCGGCAGCGACTACGCCGCGCCGGTCGATGCGATCACGTGGGGCGAGAGCGAGATCCCGACCGACCGTGCCGTTCCCGATCCCGGCCTCCACGCCGCGAACGCGCTGCGCGACGCGCTCTTCTCGCGCGGCATCGTCATCAGCGGCACGACGCGCGTCAATACGGAGCCGCGCACGTGGGGCGAGAAGATCGCGGATCTGCCGTCGCCGTTCGTCGGGCAACTGCTGACGACCGTGTTGAAGAACAGTCACAACCTTTACGCGGAGATGCTGCTCAAGCGCTCCGCCGACGGCACGTACACGACGGCGTTCGCGCGCGAGCGTGCATTCGCCACGCGCGAGGCGCACGTTCGCAACGACGATTTCAATTTCGTCGACGGCTCGGGTTTATCGCCGGACGATCTCGTCACGCCGCGCGCGATCATCGCCATGCTCCGCTGGATGAACGATCCGCTGCGGCGCGGCTACTGGTGGTCGGTGCTCGCGCAGCCGGCGAATGAAGGAACGCTGCGCCGCCGCGTCGTGGCACTCGAACATCGCCTCCGCGGCAAGACCGGCACGATCAACGGCGTCAACGCGCTCAGCGGAATCATCGCCATGCCGGACGGCCGCTATCGCTATTTCTCGATGGCGGCGAATCACAGCCTCGACGCCGACGCGTCGGTGAAGATCATCGACTCGCTGGCGGAGCAGCTCGCCGGAACGTCTCCCCAAAAAAAGTGAGCGACTCGAGCTCGCCGTCTTTCGTGAATCCGAACGCCACCTCTTCATCCACGTCGTCGATCTCCGACTCGGCGTTGAAGACGTCGTAGTGAAAGTGCGTGAGCGGAATCATGAGCCGGTTCCACCGCAGCACGAGGACGTCTTTCGCAACGGAGATCTTCACCTCGCCGTACGCCGGGTTCGTGTACGTGCCGGCGTACGCGTCGAGCGGACGCGAAGGCTGCGTGCCGGGCTTGCGCTTCGCCCGGCGCTCCTCCTTCTGCTTCTCCGCGCGCTCGTCCGCTTTGCGATCGATCATCAGGTAGTAGGCGTTCCAGTCGCGCTGCGGCTTGCTGGTGAGCATGTCGGCGAGCGCGTTGCGCAGCGAGACGAGGGCCATGCCGCGGCCGAGGTTCGAGAGCACGACGAAGCCGGCGTTGCGGCGCGGGAGAAGGTCGACGTGCGCGCGGAATCCGTTGAGCGAGCCGGAATGGGAGACGAGCAGCTCGCCGCGGTAATCCTGCACGTACCAGCCGAGGGCGTACGACATGACGTTCGACTCCGGATGCGTGTCGCGGGTCGAGTTCTCGACACGGATGACCGTGTTCGGCGCCTTGGTCTCGTCGAGCATTTCCTTCGACACCAGCCGCGTGCCGTTGAACACTCCGTCCGCGAGTTGAAAGCGGAGCCAGTTCGCCATGTCGCGCGCCGTCGATTTGACGGCGCCGCCCGGGCCGATCGTCTTCGTGTCGCCGGGAGTGTGCGGTGCGATGCGATTCTGCTTCCAATCGTAGCGGTAGCCGGTGGCGTGTTCGTTCGCGTTCCAGTCGGCGTCGGAGGTGACGGTGCGCGTCATGCCGAGCGGCTGGAAGATGCGCGTGCGGACGAAGTCGTCCCACGACATTCCCGCCTCGGCGGCCACGAGCTCGCCGGCGGCGATGAACATGATGTTCTGGTACTGGTACGACGTGCGGAACGGCTTCGCCAGCGCGACATTGCCCATGCCGCGGATCACCTGTTCGCGCGTCAGCGCGGTGTAGTCCCACAGCTCGTCGTGGCGCGAGAGGCCGGTGCGGTGCGAGAGGATGTCGCGGATCGTCACCTGTTGATCGGCGCACAGATCGGACAGCCGAAAGTAGTCGAGATGCTGCCGCACCGGATCGTCGAACGTCAGCTTCTTTTCGTCCGCGAGCATCGCCAGTGCCGTGGTGGTGAAGGCCTTCGACGTCGAGGCGATCTGAAAGAGCGTGTCGATTGTGACGGGCGCGTTGCTCATCAAATCCTTCACGCCATACGCGTTCGCGTAGACGATGCGGTCGTCCTTCACCACCGCCACCGCCGCCCCCGGAATCTGCCACGCCTTCATCGTCGCGAGCATCACGCGATCGATCGCCTTCGGATCGATCGCGCTGGTTTGCGCGAGCGCGGGCAGGCAGAGCGCGAGCGTGAGAGATGCGAGAAGCGGACGCATCCGTTGATTGTAACCGGCGGTTCTTACGAACTTTCATCGCCGACCGGCGTCTAGACGGCATGCGCACCGTGATGGCGTTTGCTCTGCTCCTGTTCTGCGCCGCCGTAGAGGCGGAAGTGGTGATCGACACGCGCGAGGCCGAGGTCGCGCTCGAGATCGCGGACAACATCGCGGAAAACAAGAGCGTCTCGTGGGACGGGCTGTTCGCGACGCAAGGCTACCTTGATCTGAAAGAGCGCGAGGCGGCGATCGGACGTCCGTTCACGGATGACGACTTTCGCGAGTTTGTTTCGACGTCGGTGGTACAGAACCGCATCGAGCTGCGCCGCACGCTGGCCGAATGGAAGCGTTTCGACGTCGATGCGGCGGCGCGGCGCGCGCAACGTTACTTGCCGGCGGGCGCGGCGATCGACGCGACGGTCTATCCGCTCATCAAGCCGCGAAAAAACTCATTCGTGTTTGCCACGTCGCACGGCAGGGCGATCTTTCTCTATCTCGATCCGAAGGTGCGCGCGAAAAAGTTCGAGAACACCGTCGTGCACGAGCTGCATCACATCGGCTATGACGCCGTCTGTCCAAAGTCCTCGGAGCCGGCGCGCCTCTACCTCGGCGCCTTCGGTGAAGGGCTGGCCGTGCTCGCGGCGGCCGGCGACGCGCGAACGCATCCGCACGCGGTGAGCGAGCCCGCGGAGCGCGCGGTGTGGGATCGCGACGTGAAGAAGGTGAACGCCGACATTCGTCGGCTCGACGAATTCTTCACCTCCCTCCTCGATGGGCGGGTCGCGGGAGACGGCATCAACAAGGCGTTCATGCAATTCATCTCCACGGACGATGTCCCGCAAGGCGCGTTCTACACCGTGGGCTGGACGATGGCGTCGACGATCGAACGCGCGCGCGGGCGCAAGGCGCTCGTGGCGATGATCTGCGACCCGGTGCGCATGATGCGGGCGTACAACGAGATCGTGAAGATGCCTGTATGGAGTGAAACGCTGCTCACGCGGCTCGGCGCGTCAACGACTCCCGAAGGAAAAAGAACAGCGCACCCGCGGCGATGACGTAGAGCGCGGCGACGCGCAGGTGCTTCTCCGGCGAGACGACGACGTAGCCCCAGAGGCCGAGGGCGATGATGGCGGGGATGGGGTAGAGCCACATGCGGAACGGGCGCGGGCGCTCGGGCTCGCGTACGCGCAGCACGACCGCGCCGACGATCTGGGCCATGAACGGGATGATCGCGCGGATCGAGAGGATGCCGACGATGATGTGCCGCAGCGGCAGCCAGACGAAGAGCGCCGTCACGGCGCCGAGGAAAAGGATCGACACGAACGGATACGACTCGGTGGCGTGCAATTTCGCGAAGACGTTGAAGAAGTTGTTGTCGCGCGCGGCGGCGAAAAGGATGCGCGAGTAGCCGAGCATCACCGAGAAGATCGACGCGAACGCGGTCCAGAGGATCATTACCGAGACCCACTTCGCGGCAGTGGGTCCGATCAGCGCGCGGATGTAGTCGGCCACGACGGAGTGCGAGGTCGTGGCGACGTCGTACGGCAGCACGGAGATGATGCAGGCCTGCATCACGATGTAGAGCACGGCGATGGCGAGGATCGAGATCACGATCACGCGCGGAATCGTCTTCTCCGGCTCCTTCACCTCGTCGCCGAGGTAGGCGATGTTGTAGTAGCCGAGATAGTCGTAGACCGCGTAGATCAGCGCCGCGCCGAGGCCCGCGTAGCCGGCCAGGCCGTCATGCCGCGGCGCGCGCCAGAAGGCGAACGACTCGAGCTTCAGATGCGGCAGTCCGGCGGCGATGACGATCGCCAGCGTGCCGAGGACGCCCACCCATAAGACGACGCTGAACTTTCCGATGGTATCGATGCGGCGCAGGAGGAGCAGGACGATGAGGACACATACGACCGTCGCGGTGAGCGGGATGCTCTTCGCGGCGGAGGGGATGATGGGCTCGACGTATTGCGCGAATCCGATGCAGCCCGATGCCAGCGAGAGCGGTGCGCTGACGAGAATCTGAAAGAGGAAGAGAAACGAGATCAGCTTCCCCGCTTTGCCGAACGACTCGCGGAGGAAGATGTACGAGCCGCCCGCCTTCGGCATCTCCGCCGCCAGTTCGGCGGTGACGATGCCGTCGCAGATCGCGAGCAATCCCGCCAGCAGCCACGCCGCCATGCACCGCGCGCCGCCCATGGTGGAGAGGATGAGCGGGATGGTGATGAACGGCCCGATCCCGACCATGTCGATCATGTTCAGCGCGACGCCGCGCCAGAGACCGATCTCGCGTTGGAGGGAGGACACGGGGGGAGTTTAGTGGAAGCCCGCTACTGCCCTCGCACAATCTGATTGATCGCCGCCACCACCTTCAGCGACCGCGTCGAGCGTCCCACCGTCACTTCCGAGAGGCCGTTCGTCATCAGCGCTTTCTGGCCGTGCTTCTGCCACCAGCGGCCGACGAAGACGACGCTGCCGATCTTGCCGATCACGAGCTCGCCGGTGGCGGCGCGGCCGCGCGGCCGCAGCTCGACGACGAGGAGATCGCCGTCTTCGATGTTCTGGTCGCGCATCCCGTCGCCGCGCGCGCGGAAGACGATCTCGCCCTCTTCGACGAGCGACTTCGGCATCGTCACCTTGTCGCGCTTCGACTCGTCGACGGTCTGTCCCTGGCGGATCTCGCCGGCGGTCGTGACCTCGAGCCAGTCGGGGCGCTCGCGAAGCACGTCGCCGAGCGCCGCGGACGGCATTTCGAGCCTGCGCACGGGCATGCGGGGGAACACTGCTTCGAGCGCGCCCGCGGATTCCGATCCCAGGATCCCTTCCGCCCGCGCGAGGATGGCGTGCGCTCTCTCGGCCTCGGCGCGCGCCTCGCGGATGGTGTCGGTCAGGAGCGGGAGATTGACGGCATGCTGCTCGGACTCGGGGCGCCGCAGCGAGAGGTCGCCGAGAGGGATTTCCGTCAGCTCCAGCAC
>DATFHJ010000281.1:0-6296 GCA_035248585.1 Thermoanaerobaculia bacterium | reverse complement strand
GATCGGGGAGGACGATCTCGCCTGGCAGTACCGGTTGCAGATCTTTGCCGGACTCAGTGCGGCGGGCGAACCCTGGCGGGTGACGACGATCGCTCACAGCGCGGCCATGACACTGGCCGCGACCGGCCGCACCGCCGCGGCGGCTTCGGTCGTCGATCTCCTCGCGGCGTACGACCTCGGCGCCGCGCAGGCTTCGTTCTCCTCCGCGAACAGCGCGCGCTACGCCGCCAGCGCCGGCGACTACAGCCGCGCGCGGCAGGCGCTGGTCCGGGCGCGTGCCAGCATGCAGCTCGTCGGCGATCCCGCGCTGCAGAAATCCATTCGTGCGCAGATTGCTCTCGCCGATGCCACCAGCCGCAACGGCGGTGACGCGCGGCTGGCCATCGCCGCGCTCGACCGGAGCATCGAGTTTTTCGCCGGCGGCGAGGCGCGCATCGATCTGCCGGATGCCTATCTGCAGCGGGCGCGGGCGCGACACGCCGCCGGCAACGAGGCGGATGCTCTCGCCGACTATGGCGCGGCGCTCGAGGAAGTGGAAAAGCAGCGCACGACCTTTCGCGATGCGGAATCGCGCCTCCGTTTCCTGGACGTGGCGACGCAGATCATCGAAGAGACGGTCGATCTGCGCGTGGCGCGCGGCGACGCGGCCGGCGCGTTCGCCGTCGCCGATCGCGCGCGCACGTTGATCGATCCGCAGCCGGTGACTGCGACCGCGGCGACGATCCCCGCGCTGCCGCACGGCGTGCTCGTCGTCGAATACGCGGTGCTGCCGCGAAGAACGGTCGCGTTCTGCGTCTCGCGCAACGGCATCGTGGCGGAATCGATCGCGATCGAGCGGCGCGACCTGGAGCTGCAAGTGGCGGCGTTCGCCCAGCGGATGCGGCGGCGGGTACGCGTCGAAGACGTTCGGGAAGAAGCGGCCGCACTTCGCCGCATTTTGATCGAGCCGCTGCGGTCCCAGCTCGCCGGCGTGCGCGAGCTGATCATCGTTCCGGACCGCCAGCTGCACGCGCTGCCGTTCGCCGCCCTGTGGAATGCGGAGACAAAGCAGTATCTCGTCGAGGAAGTCACGCTCCGCTTCGCTCCGTCGGCGGCCTTTTCGCGCGGCCTCGCGGCGGGATCGCCGCAGCAAGCGGCGCTGGTGATCGCCGATCCGCCCGTCGACGCGTATCCGCAGCTTCCCGCCAGCCGTGAGGAAGCATTGGCCATCGCGGCGATGTACGGCAGCCCGGCGTTGCTCGCGGGCGACGCCGCGACGCGTGCCGCGTTCGTCGAGGCCGCACGCCGCAGCACGCTCATTCATTTCGCCGGCCACGCGAACAGCGACGTGACCGCCTCGCACGGCGCACTGCTGTTTGCCGGCACCGGCAATGACTCCGGAATTCTCGGCTCGAGCGAAGTTGCGCAGCTTCGCCTCGAGCGCAGTCCCCTGGTCGTGCTCGCGGCATGCGGAACGCTCCGCGGCAATGCGCTGCACGTGGCAGGGATGTCGAGTTTGTCGCGGGCGTTCCTCGCCGCTGGCGCGCGCGGGGTCGTGGGAACGCTCTGGGAAGTCGACGATGACGTGTCCGCCGCTTTCTTCCGCCGCTTCCACGCGCACTTGCGCGCCGGAATGCCGCCGGCGGACGCGCTGCGCGCCGCGCAAGTCGACGCTCTGCGCTCGACCGATCCGAGGCTGGGACATCCGGCCTCGTGGTCTCCGGTCGAGCTGCTCACCGATGTTTGAAACGATGACGGAGGATCCTCATGCTGCCAGCAACAGATGTGATCATTTTTTTCGTGGGATTGACGATGTGGTCGGAACGGTTGCCGAACGATTACGGTGTGAAAGCGATTCTGCCGCGCATCACCGCCGCTTCATCGGGTGTCGAGAACCACAAGGCCGCAATCATTTTTCCCGCGGCCAGCTTCGTTGAGGGATGGGAACAACCCAGCGTACTGAGGTCGGCTGCCGGCGAAACCAGCGGACCGGGCGGAGCCTTCAAGTTTGTCTTTCTCGACGGCGAAACGCTTCGCTTTGACACCAACGGGGCCGGCAACACCGACGCCGATCTGAGCGATGTGACGCTGCCGGGGCTCCAACAGCTCTGCCCGGAGAGGAAGGCGCTCCGTAGCGGCTATCAAACGCCGTACGAGGGCGCGGCTGCCGTGGTGCTCTTACCGAAGGGCACACTGAAAACGTGCCTGACCTTGCCGGCGGAGTCGGAGGGACGCCTGGATACCCGGCTTGCGCTGCAGACGAATGGGGAGCTCGTCATCACGGCGACCAACGGATCCACCAAGAGACTGCGTCTGAAACCAGTGGACGGATCGATCAAGGTCATGATCGCGAACTTGCCCGAGCTTTACTACGACGGCACCGCCACGGGCGAAGGCATCTCTCACGTCCACGCGTACTACGACATGTCCGAGCCCGGCACCGCCAGTTGCCCGATGAATCTCAGGGAGTGGTGGAATCGGCTGGAGGATCCCGATGGGATCTTTCTGTGCGACGCCGACACCTTCGCTCCCGCTCGCCCTTCCGCATCGCGTACCAGACTCCGGCAAATCGCCGACTCGCTCTCGACCTCCGCCGCAAACTTCGAGTGCTCGAACACGCAGTGGCCGTAACGTTCAACCAGTCGCGTTCTCCATCCGCTCCACCACATGCTCCGTCATGGCCTTCGCCAGCTCGTGCTCGCCCATGAACACGACGCCGGCGTTTTCCTGGCGGAGCATGTTTGCTTCTTCGTCGCTGTGCGTGCGCAGCACGATCTCGATTTTCGGATTGAGCTGGCGGGCGAGGCCGACCATCTTGCGGACGCCGACGGTGTCGGGCGTGGCGATGACGAGAATCGCGGCGCGCGCGACGTGCGCCTGGATCAGCACCGCCGGATCGTTCGCGTCGCCGGACACGGCATGCACGCCCTGCTCGCGCAGCGTCTCGACGAGGTCGCGATTCGTTTCGGCGATCGTGAAGGGGATGCCGCGCGCGCGCAGCACTTCGGCGATGCGGCGTCCGACGCGGCCGTAGCCGACGATGGCGACGTGGCCGGTGAGCTGCGCGGCGTCGACGGTGTCGGGCAGCACGGCCAGCGGATCGACGCGGCCTTCGAGCCGCTGTGCGAGTGCGGAACGCGAACGGATCCAACGCTGCGCCGGTCCGACGATCGCCCAGATGGCGGGGTTGATGGCGATGGAGAGAATCGCGCCGGCGAGAATCAGGCTTTGTCCTTCCTCGGACAGCAGGCCGTGCGTGACGCCGAGGCGGGCCAGGATGAAGGAGAACTCGCCGATCTGGGAGAGGCCTGCGCCGACGGTGAGGGCTGTGCTCAAGGGATAGCGGAACAGCAGCACGAGCGCCGTCGCGGCGAGAGTGTTGCCGAGGATCACGATCGCCAGCACGCCGAGGAGCGCGAGCGGCTCGCGCACGATCACCATCGGATCGAAGAGCATGCCGACGGAGACGAAGAAGAGCACGGCGAAGGCATCGCGCAGCGGCAGCGATTCGTCAGCGGCGCGGTGGCTGAGCGCCGACTCGCGCATCATCATTCCGGCGAAGAACGCGCCTAACGCGAACGACACGCCGAAGAGCGCGGCCGCGCCGTAGGCCACGCCGACGGCGGCCGCGATCACGCAGAGCGTGAACAGCTCGCGCGAGCCGGTCTTCGCGACGGCCCAGAGAATGCGCGGGAAGAGGCGCTTGCCGGCGACGAGCATCAGCACGATGAACGCGCCGGCCTTCACAAAGGTCAGCGCGAGCGTGGCGCCGAGGCCTCCTCCCTTCGCGCCGCCGGCCAGCGGCGGCAGGAGAACGAGCACGACGACCATGAAGAGGTCCTGCACGATCAGCCAGCCGACGGCGATGCGCCCGTTGAAGGTCTCGAGCGCACCGCGCGCTTCGAGCGCGCGCAGCAACACGACCGTGCTGGCGACGGAGAGCGCAAGGCCGAAGACGAGTCCTGAGCCGAAGCTCCAGCCCCACAGCATCGCCGTCGCGCAGCCGAGGGCGGTGGAGAAAAGGATTTGTGCCGCGGCGCCCGGGAAGGCGATGGCGCGCACGGCGGCGAGATCTTCGAGGGAGAAATGCAGGCCTACGCCGAACATCAGCAGCATCACGCCGATCTCGGCCAGCTGTCCCGCCAGCGCGACGTCGGCGACGAAGCCGCGCGTGTTCGGCCCGATAATGATTCCGGCGAGAAGATAGCCGGCCAGGGGAGGGAGTTTCAGCCGCGCGGCGAGGAAGCCGAAGATCATCGCCAGCGCGAACGCGGCGGCGATGGTGGTGATGAGGCTGGTCTCGTGCGGCATGTGCCGCGCATCTTAGACCGGCGCCTAGAGCGCGATCACGCTTCCCGCATCCACTTCCACCGGTTCCTCCCCGCGGCGGAACACGCGCGCCGAGGTCAGACCGATCAGCGTCGTCTCGCGGTCTTCGACGCGGAGCATCGTTCCTTCGCGCAGCCCGACCACCGGCAGAGCATTCTCTTCGTGATACTGGCGGATGCGCTCCTCGCGCGTTTCGCCCTTGTGCGTCGAGCCGGGATCGGCGTCGACGTAGTGCGGGTTGATCTGAAAGCGGATCAGATCGAGGGCCTTGAACGACGGCGGATAGACGATCGGCATATCGTTCGTCGTCATGATCGTCGGGCAGGCGGCGTTCGTTCCGGCGCTCGAGCCGATGTACGGCACGCCGGCCTCGCACACGCGGCGCGAGAGCGGCTCGATCAGCTCGCGCTCGTAAAGTGCTTTGAGCAAGCGGAAGGTGTTGCCGCCGCCGATGAAGATCGCCTCCGCGCGGGCGACGTCATTCGCGTCGTTCACCTGCGTGACCTCGACGTCCATGCGCGCGAAGCGTTCGCGCAGGAGCAGCGTGTACGCCGCGTGATCGAACTGCGCGAACGGAACGAACGCGATGCTGCGCCGCCCGGTCAGGATGCGGCGGATTTCCGGCTCGGCGTGATCGAGGAAACCGTAGCCGTAAACGTTGGAGCTCGAGATCAACAAAAGACGCGTCATGCTTTCAGCCACCATGCCATCGGTCCGGGATACCAGAGGAAGAGGCCCAGGCCTTTTCCGACGCGGACATTCTGCACGCGGCGATTCACGGCCCACTTCGAGCCCACCTGCACGGTCCACAAATACGGCTGATCGCGCGCGATCACGTCGTGCAGCTGGTGATAGATGTCGGTGCGGCGCACGGGATCGACTTCGACGCGTCCCTGCGCGATCAGCTCATCGACTTCCGCGCTGGCGTAGCCGCCGATATTCATCCCCTCGGGCGCTTTCTGGCTCGAGTGAAACAGCGAGAAGAGATCGCGATCGGGATCGGGCTCGAGGACCCAGGAGAGAAACGCGGCCTGGAAGTCGCGCTTCAGCAGGCGATCGAAAAACGACGCGCCCTCCATCGTCTGCAGCTCCATCTTCACGCCGATCTTCTGCAGCGCGTCCTGCAGAATCTGGCTGTGATCGCGCCCGACTTTCCCCTCGGGGATGAGCATCGTGAACGCGAACGGCTTGCCGCCGCGATCGAGCACCCCGTCGCCGTTCGTGTCCTGCCAGCCGGCCGATTTCAGGAGCGCCGACGCCGCGACCGGATTGAACACGATCGGCTCGACGGCGGGATTGTTCGCCCACTGATCCGGCGTGAACGGACCCGTCACCGGCCGCGCCTGTCCGTAATACAGCTTCTCGATCACCGTGTTGCGGTCGAAGCTCATGGCCATCGCCTGGCGCACGCGGGCGTCGTTGAACAGCGGGTCGTCGACGTTCCAGGTGAAGCAGTTGTACGAAAGCAGCCAGGCGTTGAAGAACTCGATCTTCGCCTTCACCGCCGGGTTGTCCTTCTCGCGGAACCAGACGTCGTTGTCGATGCGGCCGACGTCGAGCGTGCCGCGGAGGAAGCCGTTCCAGGCCGTCGTGTTGTCGGAAACGACGCGGAAGAGAATCGACTCGATGTGCGGCTTCTCGCGCCAGTAATCCTTGCGGCGCTCGAGCAGAATCGTGCGTCCGGTCTCGCGGCGCACGAACTTGTATGGACCGTTGCCGACGATCGCCGCGACCTTCGACAGCTCGCCCTTGCCGTAGACGTGCTCCGGCACGACACTGATGTTGAACGACAGCAGCTGCGTCGCGCGCGCCTCCTTGAACGCCACCTGCACCGTGTGATCGTCGAGTGCTCTCGTCCCCGCGCGATCGAGGCCGTCGAACCACGCCCCGAATTGCGGCGACTCGTCGGCGCTCTTCAGAATCGTGAAGACGACGTCCCTCGCGCGGACCGGAGTCGCGTCGCTGAACGTCGCCCGCGGGTCGAGATG
>DATFHJ010000280.1:0-7651 GCA_035248585.1 Thermoanaerobaculia bacterium | reverse complement strand
TGATGGGCAACAGCGTGATGCGCGCCGCGCTCGATGCTCCGTCCGAGCCGGCGGACGTGCTGACGATCGCGGAGAAGTCGCTGTACGAGATCGCGGAGGGATCGACCGACAAAGGCTTCGTTGCGCTCGAGCGCATCGCGGGCGTGAACATGAAGGCGGTCGAGCATCTGTATCTCAACCGCGGCTCGAATCTCGTCACCGGCATCCCCACCGGCTACGTGCGCTTCGACGAATTCACGTCCGGCTTTCAGCCGCAGGACCTGATCATCCTCGCGGCGCGGCCTTCGATGGGGAAGACCTCGCTGATGATGAACATCGCCGAAACCATCGCCATCCCCGGCAAGGACGGGCAACCACGATCGGGGCAGCGGCTTTACGGCGTGGGTGTGTTCTCGCTCGAAATGTCGAAGGAGCAGATCGGGCTGCGCATTCTCTCTTCGGAGTCGGGGGTGTCGAGTCATTTGCTGCGCTCGGGGATGTTGTCGGAGCGGAACTGGCGCGATCTGATCGAGGCGGACGTGCGGTTGAAGAAGGGGCGCATCTTCGTCGACGACACGCCGGGCATCGATCCGCTGGAGATGCGGGCGAAGGCGCGGCGGCTGAAGATGGAGGCGGGGATCGACATGATCATGGTCGACTACCTGCAGCTGATGGCGATCAAGGGAAAGATCGAGTCGCGGCAGCAGGAGATCTCGCAGATCTCGCGCGGGCTCAAGGCGGTGGCGAAGGAGCTCAACGTGCCGCTCCTGGCGCTCTCGCAGCTGTCACGCCGCCCGGAGCAGCGGACGGGCGATCATCGGCCGCAGCTGGCGGACCTTCGCGAATCGGGTGCGATCGAGCAGGACGCGGATCTCGTGTCGTTCATCTATCGCGACGAGGTTTACAACAAGGAAACCGAGGAGAAGGGGATCGCCGAGATCATCATCGCCAAGCAGCGCAACGGCCCGATCGGCGACTTCAAGCTCGTGTTCCGCAACGACATCACGAAATTCTTCAACTACGAGCCGCAGCCCGACTTCAACCCCGGGGCGAACTAGGGCCGGCACGGCCGGCTGCGCTGGTTGGCCAAGCCTTGGGCACGCAAGTCGCCCGTGGTCTCACTGCACGCGAAAAACAGAGAACCCGAGGCGGCACGTCGCATGCAGTAAAAGCCGTTTCGCAGTGGAAGAGACCTTTTCGAATCTGGCCGCGTTCCTGAACAGCCTGGATGCCGAGGGGGAGCAGAAGTTCGAGCTCTCGCACTCGCTCGTCATCATCTGTCCCGATTGCGGGAAGAACATCGCCTTTCGAGGGCGCTGTCCGAAGTGTGCCGGCAACAGCTGGATTCCCGCGGGTCACACGGGCGGGATCTTCGAGCGTGTCAAGGCGCAGCGGCTGCGGCGCATGATTGGCGAGGAAGAGGACGACACCATCACCCGGCGCGTCGCAGAAGAAGAAGCGACGACGGACTAGGTATCGAGCCCTTCGCGGAGGTACTCCTCCTCCACGAACTTCCGGAACAACTCCTCGTACTCGGGCGTGCCGGCGCGCGGCGCCTGGCGGGCCATGGCGGCGATACGGCGGCGGGCGCTCTCATCGCGCTCTTCCTCCCGCCGCAGCTCGTCGGTGAGCGCGTGGGCCATGGCCTGGCGCACGACCTCGCGATCCTTGAGCAGAATCACGGCATTCGAGCGCGCCAGCGCGTCCACGAGGTCTTTCGCGAGTTGGTTCAGGCGTTCCCGTGAGGGACGGACCATAAGCAAAATCCTAGTGCACTGCTTCGTCTGCAGCGCCACCGTCTTCCGGCGCGCTGTCGTCTTCGGGACCTTCAGGACCTTCCGAGCCTTCCGGCTGTTCCTTCTCGACCACCTTCACCGCCGCCACCACCGTGTCTTTCTCGTCGAGGTTGATCACGCGCACGCCCTGCGTGTTGCGTCCGATCGAACGGATCGAGCTCACGGGCACGCGGATGATCATGCCCTGCTCGGTGATGAGCAGCACCTGATCCTCCTCGTTCACCACCGCCATGCCGGCGACCTTGCCGTTGCGCTCCGTGGTCTTGATGTCGATCACGCCGAAGCCGCCGCGGCGCTTCGTCGGATAGGCCGCCACCGGCGTCTTCTTGCCGTAGCCGTTTTCCGTGACCGTGAAGATGTAGCCGCGGTTGTCGCCGACGACTTCCGCTGCCGCTGCCTCATCCGGCTCCGCGTCCGTATCCGCATCGTCTTCGACGAGCGCGCCCGCGGGCAGCACGTCCATCTCCACCACGTGATCGTCCTCGCGGAGCTCGACGGCGCGCACGCCCGCGGCGCCGCGGCCCATCGGGCGCACGCCGTCTTCGCGGAAACGGATCACGCGTCCGCCGGCCTTGCCGACGAAGATGTCGGAGCTGCCGTCGGAGAGGCGCACGGCGTACAGATCGTCACCTTCGCCGATGTCGATGGCGATGATGCCGGTGGCGCGCACGTTCGAGAACGCGGCCAGCTCGGTCTTCTTGATCTTGCCGCCGCGCGTGGCCATGACGACGTATTTGCCTTCGGTGAAATCGCGCGTCGTCAGCAGCGCGCGTACGTTTTCATTCTGTTCGACCGGCAACAGATTGACGATCGCCTTACCGCGCGCGTTCGTGCCGGCTTCGGGAATCGCGTGCACTTTGAGCCAGTACAGCCGGCCGCGATCGGTGAAGACGAGGACGTACGCGTGCGTCGACGCGACGAAGAGGTGCTCGACGATGTCCTCTTCCTTCGTCTGCATGCCGACCCGGCCTTTGCCGCCGCGGTTCTGCGCGCGATAAAGCGACAGCGGCGAGCGCTTGATGTAGCCGCCGCGCGAGACCGTGATGACCATGTCCTCGTCGGCGACGAGGTCTTCGATCGAGATCTCGGTCGTGTCGGGAACGATCTCCGTGCGGCGCGCGTCGCCGTAGCTCTCTTTGATCTCGCGCAGCTCGGTCGAGATGATGTCGAGGATCAGCTTCTCCGATCCGAGGATCTCTTTGAGGCGCGCGATCGTCGCCAGAATCTCGTGGTACTCCGCGACGAGCTTCTCGCGCTCGAGGCCGGTGAGGCGCTGCAGGCGCATGTCGAGAATTGCCTGCGCCTGGATCTCGCTGAACTCCCAGCGCGAGATGAGGCCGTCCTTCGCTTCCTGCGGCGTACGCGCGGCGCGGATGAGCGCGATCAGCTCGTCGAGGACGTCGAGTGCCTTGACGAGGCCTTCGAGCACATGCGCGCGCTCCTGCGCCTTGCGCAGCTCGAAGCGCGTGCGGCGGACGACGATCTCTTTCCGATGCTCGATGAAGTGCCGGAGGATCGTCGGGAGCTCCATCACCTCCGGCTTGTTGTTGACGATGGCCAGGAAGATGATGCCGAACGTCGTCTGCATCTGCGTGTTGCGATACAGATGGTTCAGCACGATTTCGGGAATCGCGTCGCGCTTCAATTCGACGACGACGCGGATACCGTCGCGGTCGGACTCGTCGCGCAGGTCGGAGATGCCTTCAATGCGCTTCTCCAGCACGAGGTCGCGGATCTTCTCGAGCAGGCGCGCCTTGTTCGTCATGTACGGCACTTCCGTCACGACGATCTGCTGCTTCTCGCTCTTCTTCTGCGTCTCGAAATGCGCCTTCGCGCGCACCTGGATGATGCCGCGGCCCGTGGCGTAGGCCTGGCGGATGCCTTCGATGCCGTGAATGAAACCGCCGGTTGGGAAATCGGGTCCCGGCATCACGGTCATCAGCTCCTGCCAGGTCGTCTTCGGGTTGTCGATCATCATCAGGCAGCCATCGATCACCTCGCCGAGGTTGTGGGGCGGGATGTTCGTGGCCATGCCTACTGCAATTCCGGACGATCCGTTGACGAGGAGATTCGGGAACTTCGCGGGCAACACCGAGGGCTCGCTCAGCGAGCCGTCGTAGTTCGGGACCCAGTCGATCGTTTCTTTGTCGATGTCGTCCCGCATCAGCTCTTCGGCGAGCTTCGTGAGACGGACCTCGGTGTAACGCATGGCCGCGGGGTTGTCGCCGTCGATCGAGCCGAAGTTGCCCTGCCCGTCGACGAGCCTGTAGCGCATGGAAAAGTCCTGGGCCATGCGCACGACCGTGTCGTAGATCGCGCTGTCGCCGTGCGGATGGAACTTGCCCATCACGTCGCCGACGATGCGCGCGGATTTCTTGTACGCCTTGCCGGACGTGTTGCCCTGCTCGTACATGCCGTAGAGGATGCGGCGATGCACGGGCTTGAGGCCGTCGCGGACGTCGGGCAGCGCGCGTCCGATGATGACGGACATCGCGTAGTCGAGATACGACCTTCGCATCTCGTCTTCGATGGCGACGGGGATGCGCGGCTCGTTGAAATTCGGGTAATCGGTATCAGCCATTAGATATCGAGATTCTTCACTTCAAGCGCGTTGTCCTGAATGAACACGCGGCGGGGCTCGACCTGGTCGCCCATGAGAATGGTGAACAGCTCCTCGGCGCCGACGGCGTCCTCGATCGACACCTGCAGGAGGCGCCGCGTCAACGGATTCATCGTCGTTTCCCAAAGCTGATCGGGGTTCATCTCGCCGAGACCTTTGTAGCGCTGGATCGTGAGTCCCTTTTCGGCGAGCTTGTAGATCTGCTCGAGCAGATCGTCGATGCTCGCGTACGTCGTCGTCTCCTCGCCGTGCTTGACGCTGTACGGCGGCAGACCGAATGCGGAGAGCTGCTCGTGCGCCTTCGCCATCTGGCGGAATTCGTACTGGCCGAGGAGCTCGTGATTGATGACGACCTTCTTGCCGCTGCCGTTGCCGGCGGCGATGAACTGCAGGAACGGCGTCTCGGTCTCTTCGTCCGTCAGCACGCGCACGTTCTCGAAGCCGGCCGTCGTGAGCGCCTGCTGCACGCCGTTCAGCTTCTCGTCGTCGCCGAACGCGGTGCGCTCGAGGAAATGATTGTTGGCGAGCACGTCGAGAGCGGAGCGCGGAATGCCGCGCGCGGCGAGCTTGCGGGCGTGATTGCGATACTCCTCCATCCGCTGGAGCATGTTGATCAGCGCTTCGCCGCGAATGGACAGCCCGCCGTTCGGCGTGATCTCGACCGACTCCGCGATGCGGCCCATGAGGAACCGCGACTTCTCGGTCTCGTCTTTGAGATACGTGTCTTTCTTGCCCTGCGAGACTTTGAAGAGTGGCGGCTGAGCGATGTAGAGATGGCCGCGCTTGATCACTTCCTGCATGTGCCGGAAGAAGAACGTGAGGATCAGCGTGCGGATGTGCGATCCGTCGACGTCGGCGTCCGTCATGATGATGATCTTGTGATAGCGGAGCTTCGCGATGTCGAAGTCGTCCGCGCCGATGCCCGTGCCGAGGGCCGTGATCATCAGCCGGATCTCCTCGGAGGAGAGCATTTTGTCGAGACGCGCTTTCTCGACGTTGAGGATCTTGCCCTTCAGCGGCAGGATGGCCTGGAAGCGGCGGTCGCGTCCCTGTTTCGCGGAGCCGCCGGCGGAGTCGCCTTCGACGAAGAAGATCTCGCAGAAGCGCGGATCGCGCTCGGAGCAGTCGGCGAGCTTGCCGGGCAACGACGCGGAGTCGAGCGCGCCTTTGCGGCGCGTCAGCTCGCGCGCCTTGCGCGCGGCGTCGCGCGCACGCGCGGCATCGATGATCTTGTCGGTCAGGCGCTTCGCTTCGCGCGGGTTCTCTTCGAAGTACTCGGCGAGGCGCTCGTTGACGACCTGCTCGACCCACGTCTTCACGTGCGAGGAGACAAGCTTGTCTTTCGTCTGCGACGAGAATTTCGGGTCGCGGACTTTGACGGAGATGACGGCGGTGAGGCCTTCGCGGATGTCGTCGCCTTCGAGCGAGAGCTTGAGCTTCTCGAGCACGCCGGTGTCGACGACGTACTTGTTCACGGTGCGCGTCAGCGCGCCTTTGAAGCCGACGAGGTGCGTGCCGCCGTCGGTATTCTTGATCGTGTTCGTAAAGCAGTAGATGTTCTCGACGTAGCCGTCGTTCCACTGCATCGCGATCTCGACGGCCTCGCCGTCTTTCTCGTCGCGGATGAAGATCGGCGACTCGTGCAGGGCGATCTTGTTCTTGTTGAGGTCCCGCACGAACGAGACGATGCCGCCTTCGTAGGCGAACTCGTGATGCTTCTCGGTACGCTCGTCGAGGATGGCGATGTGCACGCCGGAGTTGAGGAACGCCAGCTCGCGCAGACGCTGCGAGAGCGTCTCGTAGTTCATCTCGGTGACGGAGAAGATCTCCGCATCCGACTTGAACGTGACGCGCGTGCCGCGTTTCGCGGTCTTCTCGCCTTTTTCCAGCGACGCGACGGGAACGCCGCGCTCGTAGCGCTGGCGATAGATCGAGCCGTCGCGATGAATCTCCAGCTCGAGCCATTCGGAGAGGAAGTTGACGACGGAAACGCCGACGCCGTGAAGGCCGCCGGAGACCTTGTACGAATTGTTGTCGAACTTTCCGCCGGCGTGCAGCTCGGTCATGATGACCTCGGCCGCCGAGCGTCCTTCTTCCTTGTGAATGTCGACCGGGATACCGCGGCCGTTGTCTTCGACGGTCACGGAGTTGTCGACGTGGATCGTGACCTGAACCTTGTCGGCGAATCCGGCGAGCGCTTCGTCGATCGCGTTATCGACGACCTCGTAAACCATGTGGTGGAGGCCGCTGATGTCATCGGTGTCGCCGATATACATGCCGGGGCGCTTGCGCACCGCGTCGAGCCCTTTGAGGACTTTGATGTCTTCTGCTGTGTAGTTTTCTGCCGCCATCCGTGCTCTTTTCAGGCTCTTTTCCAGGACTGTTGCGAGGACCTCGACGCGTTGTGAGCGGGCGCCGTCGCGGCGGCCGAAATCGCGTGAGTTTTCTACCGGGGAGGAGAACGCTGAATTGTAGCCGGAAAATTGCCGGAAACGGCGGTTTTCACGCGAAATCGCGGGCCGAGATAACTCTTCCGTTTTCAAAGGTTAGGCGGCGGTGAGGACCGGTTGTGAGAGCGTCGAGAAACGGCTCCTTCGCGGAGGTCGCAAAGAGCTGAGTCGCAACCGGCAGTTTCGTCAACAAATCGCGCAGGATTTCGAGGTCGAGCTCGGCATCGATGTCGTCGAGGAGAAAGAGCGGCGCGTCGTCGTGGCGGCGGCGGAAAAGCTCGAGCTTCGCGAACTTGAGAAACAGCACGATCATCTTCTGCTCGCCGCCCGACAGCACTTCGTTCGCCGGCCGGCCGTCGAGGACGAATTCGAGCAGGTCACGCTGCGGGCCGCTGAGCGTCATCCGCGCGCGAATCTCTTCGCGTCGCTTCTCTTCGATCAGGCTCGGCTTGTACTGCATCTCCAGAGTCGCCACGTGATAGCCGTGGCGCCGCACGATCTGCGCGAAAGCCTCGGCGAGATCGCTCGCGTACGCGGCGCGCGCGCGGTGCACGGGCGCGGCCGATTCGCGCAGCTCGTCGTCCCACGCGTCGAGCGAAGCGGGAGACTCGGCTTTGGCGGCGATATCGCCGAGGAGCGCGTTGCGTTGCTTCAGCGCGCGCGTGTAGCGCGCGAGCTGCTCGAGATAGGCGGCGTTGACGCTGGCGATGCCGCGGTCGAGAAACCGGCGGCGCTCTTCCGGCGCGCCGCGAATGACCTCCAGCCGCGCGGCCGAGTAGGCGAAGACGCTCATCGCATTCAGATAC
>DATFHJ010000279.1:0-21619 GCA_035248585.1 Thermoanaerobaculia bacterium | reverse complement strand
CCACACGTCCGGCCGTCCGACGGGCGAGATTCGCGGACAGATCCTGCCGCGCACCGTCGATTTCGTGAGCTTCACCGCGAACGGCTCGCAGTACGTGCCGCCCAATTCGACCTCCGCCACCGCCACCTGCACGGCCGATCTCGACACGAACGCGACGTTCCTCGCCGTGCAGTGCACGCACGACGTACCGAGTCCCACCTCGGCCCACATTCATGAAGCACCAGTGCATCAGAACGGGCCGATCGTCTTCACGTTCCCGAGTCCGAACAGTCCCCTCAATGCGAACGTCCCGATGACGCCGCGGCTGGTCGCCGATTTCGCGGCGACGTTCCTCTATCTCGACATCCATTCCGGCAGCGGCTCGGAAGACACGGCCAATCCCCAGATTCGCGGACAGATCGGCACGCCTCCCATCGCCGCGACGACCGGCACGATCGCCATCACGAAGGCGACGTTCCCCGCCGGCGGCAGCGGATTCGGATTTACGCAGGACGTCAACGGCAGCGGTCCGTTCACGCTCAATGACGGGCAGACGCAGACGTTCTCGAACGTGACGCCGGGGACATACACGATCACGGAAAACGATCCGGCGGTGAGCCCGGACAATTACACGCTCGGCGATTTGTCGTGCAATGACGACAACGGCAACAGCAATACGGCGTCGCGTACGGCGACGATTAATCTGCAGGCCGGCGAGACCGTGATTTGCACGTACCGCAACATTCGTACGCTGGCCACGGATACATTGTTCGTCTTCCATCTGTCCCAGGATCAGGAAGTGCCGCCGACCGGCTCGATCGCGCGCGGCGGCTGTATGGGCCGCTTCAATGCCGGCGCGTCGGAATTGACGCTGGTCTGTACGCACAATGTCGAGAATCCGACGGTGATGCACATTCATCACGGCGCCCTCGGGGTCAATGGCGACATCGCCTTCGACCTCGGCTCGCCCGTCAGTCCGGTCATTGCGACGTGGAGCGGCATGCCGCCGGCCGACGTCACCGACCTGATGGCCGGGAATCTCTACGTCAATATCCATACGGCCGGCCGCCCGTCCGGCGAAATTCGCGGCCAGATCCTGCCGCGCACCGTCGATTTCGTGGCCTTTCCCATGAGCGCGAGCCAGGTCGTTCCTCCGGACGACTCGCCGGCCAGCGGAAATTGCACGGCGGATCTCGACACCAATGCGACGTTCCTGGCCGTGCAATGCACGCACAATCTGGCGACGCCCGACGAGGCGCACGTGCACCAGGCGCCGTTCGGAGAGAATGGACCGCTGGTGTACACGTTCCCGTCCGCGGCGAGCCCGTTTTCCGGCAATGTGCCGATGACGCCGCGGCTCGTCGCCGATTTTGCGGCGACGTTCCTTTATGTCGATGTTCACGGCGCCGGTGAAACGGAAGAGACGAATACGGGCGAGATCCGCGGACAAATCGGCGCGCTGCCGGCCGCGACGACGACCGGCACGATTCGCATCATCAAAGAGACGACGCCCGCGGGCGGCACGGGATTCAATTTCACCGACGACGTTCCGGGCTCGCCCGGGACGTTCACGCTCAATGACGGCGCGACGCACACGTTCAGCAACGTTCCGCCCGGCACGTACACGATCGAGGAAGTACTGCCGAGCGGCTATTCGGTGACGGACGTCGTCTGCGGCGACGGCGACAGTACCGGAAATCCATTCGAGCGCACGGCGACGATCAACCTGCAGTCCGGCGAGACGGTGACGTGCACGTTCCGCAATCTGCGCACGTTCACGAATCCCGCGCTGTTCGTTTTCGATTTATCGGGGGAACAGGAAGTGCCTCCGATTCCGACGTCGGAGCGCGGCGGCTGCATGGCGCAATTCGATTCCGCCACCAGCTCGCTGTCCATTGTGTGCACGCACAATGTCGCCGATCCGTCGGTGATGCACATTCATCAGGGCGCCCGCGGAGTCAATGGTCCGATTCTCTTCGACCTCGGCGATCCGCGGAGTCCCGTCGAAGCGACGTGGACCGGCATGTCGCCGTCCGAGGTTGCGGATTTGTTCGCGGGAAACCTCTATGTGAACATTCATACAGGCGGACGGCCGACCGGCGCGATTCGCGGCCAGATCGTGCCGCGCACCGTGGATCAGTTGCGGTTCGGACTCAGCGGCGCACAGGAAGTGCCGCCCACGGATTCGACCGCGAGCGGCGGATGTTTCGTCGATCTCTCGGACAATGCCACGAGTTTATTCATGCAGTGCACGCACAATGTCCCGAATCCGACGACCGTGCATCTGCACAGCGCGCCCCCGGGAGTCGACGGCCCGGTCGTCTTCGATTTGCCGGCGTCGCCGTCGTTCACGTTGAGTGTTCCGATGAGTCCGCGCTCCGTCGCCGATTTCGCGGCGGGATTCCTTTATGTGAACGTGCACAACGTCGAGAATCCGTTAGGCGAAATCCGCGGACAGATCGCTCCCGGCTTTGCCCCGGCGAACGGGCTCGCGGATGGGCCTACTCTGTCCGAGTGGGCGCTTCTGCTGATGGTATTTACGATGATCGGCGCGGCGTGGTGGCGGATGCGGTAAATCCTCTCTGTGCCCTCTGTGTAAGATGCACGCCACCATGTCCAAAACGAGGCTCGAGGCATTCAGCGACGCGATCATCGCCATCATCATGACGATCATGGTGCTCGAGCTGCGCGTGCCGCACGGCGCCGGCTGGCACGCGCTGCAGCCGCTCGTGCCGCCGATGATCACCTATCTCTTCAGTTTCCTGATGCTCGGCATTTACTGGAACAATCACCATCATCTCTTTCACGCGACGCAGAGAGTCACCGGCGGCGTGTTGTGGGCGAACCTCCACCTGCTGTTCTGGCTGTCGCTGATTCCGTTCACCACCGGCTGGATGGGCGAGAACCACTTTCAGTCATTGCCGACCGCCGTTTACGGCGGGGTGCTGCTGATGTGCGCCGTGTCGTACACCATCCTGGTGCTGACCATCCTCGCGGGCGAAGGGCACGAGTCGCGGCTGGCCCGCGCCATGGGCCGCGATTTCAAAGGCAAGATCTCGATGGCGCTCTATGCCGCCGCGATCCCGCTGGCGTTCGTGCACGAGCTCATCGCGGACGCGATGTACGTCACGGTGGCCTTGATCTGGCTCATTCCCGACCGCCGCATCGAAACCACGGCTTGATTCTGACGTCCCATCTCCAGGAGGATTCGTGCGCCATCCCCTTTTCCTGCTGCTGTTCGCATTCGCCATCCCTCTCCACGCCGATGCGTTTACCGATCTCCGCGCGTCCCTCGGCAAGCTGACCGCGCACGAGCCGATCCGCGCGACGTACGAAGTGCAGCGCGCCGTCACGAACGAGGGCAAGTACGCGAACGAGAAGTTCAACGGAAAAGCGGCGGTGGATCTCGAAGGCGACGGCGAGGGCGTGCGCATCGCGTTCGCGCGGCCGCTGCTCGATCAGGTGAAGCGCGAGATGCAGGTGAAGGCGCACGATCGCAAGCAGCCGGCGCCGACGCTGAGCGCGCTCGATCAGATCAGCGCCGTCGCCGCGGCGGAGGCCATCGACGCCGCGCCGCCGATCCTGCACATGCTCGACGACGCGAAGGTGGTCGAGGATCGCGAGGGAACGTGGCAGGGCAAGCCCGTGCGCGTCGTCATCTTCCGCCTCGCCGACAAACGCGACAGCAGTTTCGGCAAGGAGACGGTGGCCGAGAACAAGCTCACACTCTGGCTCGGCCCCGACGCGGTCCCCCTCGCCGCCGAGCACGTGCATCGCGCGAAATTCTCGTTCCTCGTGTTCAAAGGCGAGGCGAGCTCGAAACGCAGCTGGCACTTCGCCCACATCGGCGACCGCCTCGTGCGCGTGCGCCACGAGGAGAACGAGAGCGGATCGGGGTTGGGGCAGAAGGGGAGCTCGTCGCTCGTAGCGACGTTGCGCGTGCGTTAGGAGGACGCGCCGGCTGATGCGCAGGCGTCCCGCGCCTGCGCCCGGGGCGGCGGCGGGGACGCCGCCCGCTCAGCCGCCGAGACGGCGGCGTTCCAACGCAACGTCAACTCTCCCGAAAGCCGGTCGTTTTGATGCCGCGCACGAACCCGCGCATGGAAGCGATCGGCCGGTCCGGGACGAAGCTGATGATTCCTCCTTTGGTAATTACCTGAAATTCCTGACCCGGCCGGATTCCGACCTTCTCGCGGATGTCTTTCGGAATGACCACCTGATATTTCGGCGATACTCTCGTCCGTCCCACTCGTCACCTCGATTCGGGCATCGATGAATCGTACCGTAAAACGGCGTGGCGCCTGCGCCCGCAGGGTGCGCTAGCATAGTTATGTGAAACCGCTCGCCGCCGTCGCGCTTCTGCTCCTCTCGCCTCTTGTCTTCGCGGGCGAGCCGCTCGACGAAGGCGCGCTTCCCGCGGGCGCGTTCGAGGGCGTCGTGTTCACGAATGACAGCGTGCTTCCGGCGAGGGTGGCGGTGTTTCTGCGGCGCGGGGAGTTGCTCGTCGAACAGGTCCCGTTCGAGCTCGAGCCGGGGCAGACGCGGACGATTCGGATCGACCGGCTGTTTGCCGCGGGGGCACAGGGCGGGGCGATCTCGTTCCGGTCGTCGCAGCGCATTCAGGTGTCGGGGTATCGCGGCGTGAAGCTGATCCCCGCGGCGAAGCGCCGCTCGGTGCGCTTCCCGAGCACGCCGGTGCTCGTTTCCAAGTCGATCACACTGGCGACGTCGAAGGACAACACGCTGTATCAGGACAACAGCGGCGGGATCTCGAACGGCGCGGGGCCGCATCTCTTCGCGGGCTCGACGGCGTCGCGTGCGATCCGCCGCGCGCTCGTCGCGTTCAACGTCGCGTCGCAGATTCCGGCCGGCGCCACGGTGACGCGCGTCGTGCTGACGCTGCGCATCTCGATCGCCCGCGGCGGACCGCAGGCGATGACGCTTCACCGCGTGACGAAGGATTGGGGCGAAGGAACCTCGGATGCCGGATTCGGACGCGACGGCGGCGGCACCGGCGCGGCGGCGAACGACGCCACGTGGATCCACACGTTCCGCCCGAATCAACGCTGGACGGCGGCCGGCGGCGACTTCGACGCCGCGCCCGACGCGACGGCGAGCGTCGACTTCGTCGAGGCGAAGTGGGAGTCGCCCGGAATGATCGCGCGCGTGCAGCAGTGGCTCGATCAGCCGTCGACGAACTTCGGCTGGCTGGTGAAGGGAAACGAGAACGCCTCCGCCACCGCGAAGCGATTCGACAGCCGCGAGATCGGCGAAACGTCACTGCCGGCGTTGTTGATCGAATACAACGCGCGGCAGTGATCGCGCTGAGCTACTGGCTCGCCCCCACGCCGCTATCCGGCTGCGCGGCGACGAACGTCGATCCGCCGCTGGCGTTGTCGTTGACGACGGTGTAGACGAAGATCGGCGCGCTGGCGTCGAAGCTCAGCGTCAGGTTCGCGGCATTCGCCAGATCGACGCCGGGGAAATACGAATCGATCGAGTTCTGCTGCTGCGTCAGCGCTTCGAGGAAGACGAGGCTCTGTCCGACGAGCGCGCCCGCGGCGTCGCGCAGCTCGAGGCGGACGGTCACGAGGCCGGTCGTCGGATTGAAGAAGCCGGTGTTCGTGCGCGGCGTGGAGAGCTGCGGCATGACGCCGCGGCGCAGGGCGTTCGCGCGGGGCTGGCCGGTGATCAGCTGGCCGAGCGTGCCTTTGCCGGCGCCGAGGGCGTTGAACGTGCGCGAGGTGACGACGAGCTGCGTGGCGCTCGACACGCGCAGCGCGCCGGTCGTGCCGGACAGGCCGAGCGTCGTCGCGACGTCGTCGAGGACGGCCGTCGCGCGCGGCGAGACGTTGATCACCGTGGACTTTGGCGCGTTCAAATTCGCCAGAACGCCCGTCGCGAAGTATTCGACGAGCGCGACCGCCGGCATGTCGTACGACGGATTGAAGATGCGCAGGTCGGTGGAGAACGTCTGGCCCAGACCGTTCGTCACTCGCGCGGCGATCGGAACGTCGTACTCGTTCGCGGGCGTGAGCTGTCCGCGCACTTCGCCGCCCGGGAACGCGCTCGAGTGCACGTTGACATAGAAGCCCGCGGGTGTGCTGACGAGGTTCGTCAAGTCGGCGCCGCTCAGGTTCGCGACCGAGCGCGTGCCGCTGGTGCGTCCGTTGATGAGCGGCTGCGCCGCGGTGGCGAAGTCGATGATCACCGGCCCGTTCGTGCCGGCCGGTCCGCGGTGGATGTGCGAGAGCGTCGCGTTGCCGATGCCGTTCGTATTCACTTCCCAGGCGATGTTCGCGTTGACGGGATCGAACGTCACGAAGGCGCCGCCGAAGGCGGTGCTGTTGGCGGGCGGGTTCTCGTTGCCCGGCCGCAGCTCCGCGGCGTAGGTGATCGGGCCGCCGCTGACGTAGGCCAGCTGTCCGCGCACCGCGCCGCCCGGGAACTGATTCGTGTGCACGTTGACGTAGAAGTTCGACGGGTTCTGCAGGATCCGCTGGGCGACCGCGGCATTGATGGGGAAGGTACCGGTCATCGTGCCGTTGGTGAAGGTGCCGCCGAGGCCAATGATGTCGAAGACGACCGGGCCGTTGGTGCCGGCGGGCGCCTCGTGGATGTGGAAGTTGTTGATCGGACTGCCGAGGTTCGTCACCGTGATCGTCACGGTGGCGTTCTGATGCGTCGCATCGAAGGTCACGGTCGCGTTCCCGAAACCAGGGACGGCGCGCGGCGGGACTTCCTGACTGCCGGTGAGCACCGCGCCGAACGTTTGCGCGAAAACGGATGGCGCGGCGAAGAGACTGATGAGAGCAAGAGCGAGGGCGACCGAACGAAGGCGCATACTTCTTCTCCTCTTATTTTGAAAGTACGCGCTTGCACAAAGTGCGCCGCGCCGGAAAAGACGTAGCTCCACCCATCACACTTCATTGAGCATTGATGCTCATGTCCTTCCTGCCGGCACTCCCTACGTTCCTGGAATGCAACTCTCCAAGGTGGGGCCGTGGGTGTCCATCGCGTGCGCGATTCACTGCATGATCAGTCCGATTCTCCTCGGCCTGCTCCCGATCGTTCCCGCATCCGAGCCGATCGAGCTCGCTTTGATCGGCGTCTCCGTCGTCATCGGCATGATCACGCTCATCGCCGGCTATCGCGAGCATCGGAAGGCGCGCGTGCTGGTCTTACTCGCGCTCTCGCTGGCGTTCCTCGGCGCGCGCTTCTTCATCGACGAGCGCTTCGAGACGGCGACCGTGGTCACCGGCGCGATGCTGATGGCCGTCGCGCAGTTCATGAACGTGCGCCTGCAGCGGCACTGCTGCGCGCACGATCACGGCAAAGCCAGCCGCAGCGAGTTGAGCTCCATCGCCAGCCGCGTGTAGTTGTGCAGCTGCGACGCGCTGGCCGAGGGGAGCTTCCCCATCGCCGCGGCCGCGAAGCCGGCAATGCCGACGAGACTCGAGACCACGCGATCCTCGGTCCGCACGCGCGACGCGCGGCGCATGATGCGCACGGCCTCGTCGATCGCCTCCGGCTCTTCGACGAGCACGCTCGCGGCGGCGATGTCTTCCGGTGAGCTTTGCGAGAGCACGGCGATGGCGGCGTCGTCGGGATCGAGGAGTGTGGGGGACTCGCGGAAGTAGATCCCGTGCCGCAGCCCGTTGTGGAGCGAGATCGCGTTCGCGGCGACGAGCGCCTCGCGCGCCGTCAGCGGCTGCGCGCCGATGAGCATCGCCAGCGCGCGGTCGGAGTCGCCGGTCGCGAGGTACATGCCGCCGGAGGCGAGCAGCGCCGCATCGTGCGCCAGCGTGAAGACCTTCGGCGGCGGCACGCGCTGCGGGGCCTCGGGTGGAAGCTCGAGCGTGCGGATCATGCTCCGCACGTCGCGCACGCTCGTCGCCTCCAGGAGCTCGAAGGCATGCGACGCCGCGACGGCCGCGAGTCCGTCGATGCTCTCGGCGGCGACGTGCAGCGCGAGCGTGGCCACGGTGAGCAGCGTGCGGCCGTTGACTCCGACGATGCCGGTGGCGGTGTCGAAGCCGCGGCGCAGGGCCGTGTAGCCGGTGATGATCGTCATGATCGAGCTGGCGGTGACGAGCGCCGGCGAGCCGGCGAACAGCCCCGCGCCGAAGAGGGCGCGCTTCGCGAGGACGCCGGCGAACAACGTTCCGCTGAGAAGGAAACGCGTGCGCGCCTGCGCGACCGCGATCTCGTCGGCGGTGCGGTTGAATCCGCGCGGCCACGTGTTGCGCCAGTCGTGCAGCTCGTCCGGCGTCAACGGCTCGATGCCGAGGGCCGCGTGCACGCGGTCCCGCACCTCGCTGGGCGCGACGCCGCGGTCGTATTGCACGAGGAGCCGTCCGCTCAGCGGATTGGCCCACGCGAAGCGGACCGGCGCGTGGCGGCTCAGCTCACGCTCGAGCGCGGCCGCGTACCGCGGACGCGAGCGAATGGGCTCGATCTGCCATCGCTCGCGTCCGGGAATCGCGCTGCGGATTGCGACGCGGGTCATTTGCAGCAGGCGTCAACGCAGACTTCTTTCGCGGGCACGGGCGTGGGCGCGGGCGCGCAGCAATCGTCTTCCTGGCAGCTCATGACCGTGGTCTCCTTGTTGACGATGATTTCTCCGGTGAGGACCGCCCGCCCGGATCCCTCGCTGCGCTCGGGATGACCTTCGGTCACGTCCGGATCGAAGTGAATGAGTCGTGTCGAATTGAGCACGACGAGAATGGTGCTGAGGTTGTGCAGGACGGCGGCGAGCAGCGGATTGAGCGCGCCGAACGCGCCGGCCACGATGCCGACGGAGTTCACGCCGAGGGCGATGCCGTAGTTCTGCCGGACGAGCTGGATCGTGCGGCGGGAGAGACCGATCGTCGTCACGACGTGATCGAGATTGTCGGCGGCGAGGGCGATGTCCGCCGCCTCGATGGCGACGTCCGATCCGCCCGTGCCCATGGCGATGCCGACGTCCGCGAGCGCCAGCGCGGGCGCGTCGTTCACGCCGTCGCCGACCATCGCCACGCGGTGCCCGTCCGCGCGCAGTTTGCGAATCCACTCGAACTTTTCCTCGGGCAAGAGGCGCGAGCGCCACTCCGAGAGTCCGACGGCATGCGCGACCGCGGCCGCGACTTCTTCGCTGTCGCCGGTCAGCATCACCAGATGGGGGATGCCGATGTCGCGCAGACGCGCCAGCGCCTTCGCGGCGTCGGGACGGATGCGGTCGCTCACGCCGAGCTGGCCGATGAAGCGGCCGTCGTGCGCGACGTAGACGACGGTCTCGCCTTCGAGCGCATGTCGCCGCTCCGCGGCATGCGAGTCGCCGTTGACCGAAACGCCGTGATCCTCGAGCAGACGCCGGCTCCCGACGAGCGTGCGGTCGGCGCGAATGCCCCGGCCGGCGATCACTTCACACTCCTCGTGCGGCGGCAGTTCGAGCCCGCGATTCTTCGCCGCGGCGACAATGGCTAACGCTAACGGATGCTGCGCGTGGACTTCCGCGCCCGCGGCCAACGCGAGGATCGCCTGTTCGTCGTAGCCGTCGTACGAGAGGACGCGCTGCACGGTCGGCGTGCCCTCGGTGAGTGTGCCGGTCTTGTCGAACACGACGACGTCGAGCGTCGCCGCGGCTTCGAGGTAGGTCCCGCCTTTGATGAGAATGCCGCGCCGCGCGGAGTTGCCGACCGACGCGCTGACCGCGGTTGGCGTCGCGAGGCCCGCGGCGCACGGGCAGGCGATCAACAGCATCGTCAGCGCCTGCACCGGATTGCCGGTCAACAGGAGCACGGTTCCGGCGAGGATGAACGAGAAGGGGATGAACTTCGCGGCGAAGCGCTCGCCGACGGTCTGGATGCGCGGCTTGAGCTTCTGCGCCTGTTCGACCGCGGCGATGAGGCGCCCGATCGCCGTGTCGGAGCCGACGCCTTCCACCCGCACGCGCAGCTTGCCGGCCATGAGCAGCGTGCCGGCGAAGACGCGTCCGCCCGCCACGCGCTCGACCGGCATGCTCTCGCCGGTGATCGGCGCTTCGTTGATCGTTCCTTCGCCGAGCTCGATCACGCCGTCGATCGGAATCTTCTCGCCGGCGTACACGGCCACGAGATCGCCTTTGCATACCTCGCCGATCGGCCGCTTCGTCTCCACTTCGCCTTCGACGAGCCACGCCTCGAGGTCGTCGGCGGCGAGGAGATCGCGAATGGCCTTGCGCGTGCGAAGGATCGTCTTCGCCTGCAGGTACTCGCCGATGTTGAGCAGGAAGACGACCGTGAGACCGCTGAGCGTTTCGCCGAGGATGATGCTGGCGATGGTCGCGGTGCCGACGAGCGTGTCGACGTTGAGCTGCCCGCGCTTGAAGAGCGACGTGTACATCCCTTTGATGTACGCCCAGCCGGTGAGCACGGTGAAGACGCCGCTGACGGCGATGAACGCCGGTCCCGCGGCGGCGCCGCCGATGATGCGCCAGGCGAGCGTGATGAGCATGCCGACGCCGCCGACCCAGAGCTTGCGCTGGTAGCGCTTGATGATCTCTTCGGTCGGGTCGCGGGCGTCGCAGCACGACCCCTGGATCGGGCAGTCGCGCAGCGACGGCGGCGCGTCGGGGTTGTCGCGGACGGCGAGCGCTTCGCGGCGCGCGTCGTAGTCTTCCTCGCTCAGCGCCTCGACGCTCATCGCCCGCCGGATGCTCTCGGCGATGCGCGCGACCGGTACGGCGCGGTCGAAGAGGACGAGCAGCCGCCCGGTGATGTGGCTGGCCCGCGCCGATACGATTCCGGCGACGTTCTCCAGCGCCACTTCCACCGCCGCCGCGTAACGCGGCCTGCGGTAGATCGCCGGCATTTCCCACCGCTGCCGCCCCGGCAGATCGGAGCACAGCCACAGCTCACGCGAGACCGGGACGGTACCGTCGTGCATCGCTTACGCCCCTTTCGGCGACTTGCGCTTCGGAGTGGGACGATCTTCGAGCTCCGCGTTCGCTTCCGCGGCCACGTCCTGGATGTCTTCCGTCACTTCCGCGGCCCACTCCTGGACCTGACGGCCGACCTTGATGCCGCCCTTGACCGCGCCTTTCACGATCGGCCGCGCGAACGGCGCGCCGACGACCTTGACCACGGCCGCCGCCGCGGCCCCGAGGAGAAAAATGAAAATGTGTGGCATGGGTGTGCCTCCTTAGTTCATCGTGGAGCGGCGGGCTTCAGCCCGCCGGCAATCGGTGGGCTGAAGCCCACCGCTCCACACAGTTTGCGATCCCCCTTCCTCCGTTGCATGACCCGCAATCCCTAATTGCGGTCCACGCGCGTCCCGCGATTACTCACATCCCCGTCACCACCCTTTTTGAGTAGTTCGGCCCTGTGCGCTCTCTCGCCGAAACGACAAGTTGCATTTATTCCATCACGACGGAAAGCCAGAGAGAGGGCCGTCATGAAAACTTGGGTCGCGCGTGCAGTTGCTTGTGCTCTGTTTGTGTCGTTACTCGTTCCGGCCGGTCTCGCCGACAACAACGAAGGCTCGGTCGAAGGGAAAGTGGTGAACGCCGGCGGCCAGCCGGTGCCGGATGCGGTGATCGAGCTGGTCGGACATACGACGCGCTGGAAGTCGGATGAGCGCGGCGCGTTCGAGGCCAGCGTGCCGCCCGGCGCGCAGCGCCTCATGATCACGAGCGCGCGCTACGGCATGGCCATCGCGCCGGTGAACGTGGAGCCGGGGCGCACCGCCACGCTCGAAGTGCGGCTCTCGCCGGTGTATCGCGATGAAGTCGTCGTCAGCGCGGGAGGAGACGCGCGTCCCGTCTCCGAGGTCGCGCAGCCGATCGCGGTGCTGAGCGGCGAGCGGCTGGAGTCGTTGCAGCAGCCGTCCCTCGGCGCGACGATCGCCGGCGCGCCCGGCGTGGCCACGACTTCGTTCGGCCCCGCGGTCGGACGCCCGATCCTCCGCGGACTCGGCAACGATCGCGTGCGCGTCTTGTCGAACGGCACCGATGTCGGCGATCTGTCGGCCGGCGCGCCCGATCACGCCGTCGATCTCGACACGTCGAGCGCCGATCGCATCGAGATCCTGCGCGGCGCGGCGACGCTGCTCTACGGCAGCAGCGCCGGCGGCGGCGTCGTGAACGTGATCGACGGGCGCATCCCCGAGTCCGCGGTCGGCCGCGCGCTCACCGGCGAAGTGCAGGCGGCATTCGGCACCGTGGCCCGCGAGCGCCACGGCTCCGCGCGCGCCGAGGGCTCGAGCGGCGCGTTCGCGTGGTACGCGGCGGCGTTCAAGCGCCTCACCGAGGACTACGACATTCCGGGATTCGCCTCCATCGAGCCGGATGCGGATGAAGTCCCCGGCACGTTGAAGAACAGCGGGATCGACAGCGAGAACGGCGTCGTCGGCGCGTCGTGGGTCGCCGCGAACGGCTTCATCGGCGTCGCCGTCGCGCGCAACGAAGCGACGTACGGATTGCCCGGCCATCTCGAAGAAGAATCGGAAGGCGGCGATCCGCACATCGCGCTGCGGCAGAACCGCCAGGACGTGCGCGCGGAGCTGCGTCCCGGCACGTCGTGGCTCGAGGCGATCCGCCTGAACCTCGGCATCAATGACTACGTGCACAGCGAGGCCGAGGGCGGTCTCTTCGGCCAGCGCAACAGTCAGAAGAGCTACGAGGGCCGGCTCGAAGTGCGCCATCGCAACATCGGCGCGGTCAGCGGATCGGCGGGCGTGCAGCTGCGGCATCGCGACGTCGCCATCGTCGGCGACGAAGCGTTCGTGCCGCCGAGCACGATCGCCAACTCCGCGATCTTCGCGCTGGAAGAGCTCACGCGCGGCCAGCAGCGCTGGCAGGCCGGCCTGCGCTATGAGCGCCAGGAGATCGAAGGCGAAGCCGAGCGCGCGCCGCGGCGCTCGTACGACGCGCTGTCATCGTCGATCGGCTATGTCTGGACCCCGCGCGGCGCGTACTCGGTGGCGGTGTCGGTCGCCCGCGCGGTGAAGTTTCCGAACGCGGAAGAGCTGTACACCGAGGGCCCGCATCTTTCGACGCACTCGTTCGAGATCGGCGACGCCGATCTCGAGCCGGAGATCAACCTCGATACGGACATCAGCATCCGCAAGATCTCGGGACGCATCACCGGCGAGCTGAATCTGTTCGTCAATCGCTTCGACAACTTCATCTTCCTCCGGCGCACCGACGAGCCCGACGTCGAAGAGCTGCCCGTGCTTCGCTACGAAAATGCCGATGCCACGTTCCGCGGCGCGGAAGTGCGCGTGAACGTGCTGCTGCTGGAGGAAGGCGCGCGGCATCTCTCGGCGGAATTCGGCGTCGACAGCGTGCGCGCGCAACTGCGCGATTCCGACGAGCCGCTGCCGCGCATTCCGCCGCTGGAGATCGGCGCGGGGCTGCGCTTCGATCAGGGTCCGTTCTGGGGCGAGGTCGCGGTGCGGCATGCGAACCGGCAGGACCGGCTCGCGCCGTTCGAGACGTCGACGGACGAATACACGACGTTCGACGCGACCGCCGGCTGGCGGATCTACACGCGGCAGATCGCGCACGAATTCGTGCTGCGCGGTACAAATTTGAACAACGCCGAGATTCGGAACCATGCATCCTTCCTTAAGGATTTAGCTCCGCAACCGGGACGGGATGTAGCGCTCTCCTACCGGGTCGCCTTCTGAGAGAGAGGGGCGCATTGTCCGAGCTCACGTTGATGCTCGTCGGTTTCGGGCGTCTGTTTGCCGAGTGTCTCGTGCAGGCAGCGCCGGAGTTCCGGGTGATGGAGGCCGAAGGCTCGATGGAGGAGGTCCTGCGCCGCCTCGGCGAAGAGCGTCCGGACGTGGTGACGATCGACACGGCGTCGATGAACGGCCGCGCGCTGGACATGGTCCGTTCCGTCGGCGCCGCCGCACCGGCGGCGCGCGTGATCGCGTACGGGCTCGACCCCGCGCACGAGACGGTGCTGCGCTGGATCGAGGCGGGCGCGAACGGCTACCTGCCGCGCGACGCGTCGCTCACGGAGCTCAAGCGCACCGTGCAGCTGGTGGCGGCGGGCGAGATGCCGGCGACGCCGGAGATGGCCTTCGCCCTCTTCTCGCGGCTCGCCGAGCTGGCCCGCGCGCGGCGGCGCACGGCGGCGCTGGAATCGCTCGTGCTCACGCAGCGGGAGATCGACGTGCTGCGCCTCATCGCCGAGGGATTGCCGAATCGCGACATCGCCGAGCGGCTCTCGCTCTCGTTTCACACGGTGAAGAATCACGTGCAGAACATCTTCAAGAAGATCGACGTGACGCGGCGCATCGAAGCGGTCGAGTACGCGCGGCGGCAGGGGTGGCTCCATGAATGACGTGCGTGTGCTCCTGATCGCGCACTCGACACTTTTCGCGGACGCGCTGACGCGCAGCCTCGAATCGGCCGGCATTTCGGTGACCGTCGAGCCGGACTCCGGCGCCACGGTCGCGCTGGTGGAAGCACGGGGGACCGTCGGCGAGACCGCGGCGCATTTGCGGCGCATCCAGCTGACGACCACGCTGCCGCTGGTGCTCGTCGGCGCGGAGGCGAACGAGACGGAACTGCTGGAGCTGGTCGAGGCGGGATGCTGCGGGTGTGTGGCGCGCGACGCGGCGCTGCGCGATCTCCTCGACGCGATTCAGAACGTCTGCTGCGGGCGCGTGGAGTGCTCGCCGTATCTCGCGGCGCTGGTGTCGGCGCGGATCCGCGAGCTGTCGCACGATCTGACGGGCGATGAGAAGACGCCGGCGCTCACGCCGCGCGAGGCCGAGGTGCTGCGCCTCGCCGCGCGCGGCATGAGCAACAAAGAGATCGCCGCCGACCTGCGGATCTGGCTGCAGACGGTGAAGAGCCATCTGCACAATGTCTACACGCGCCTCGGCGTGCGCACCCGCCGGGCCGCCGTCGCGAAAGCGCTGCGCCTCGGATTGATTCGCGAGCCCTGAAAGGAGCCCTCAAAATGTGGCGAACGTTCTTCACCGTGCTGTCGACCGTGTTCCTCGCCGAGATCGGCGACAAGACGCAGATGGCGACGATGCTCTTCGCCGCCGAGGGGAAGACGAGCAAGTGGATCGTCTTCGCCGCCGCCTCCCTCGCCCTCATCGCCGCCGCCGGCCTCGGCGTCCTCCTCGGCGGCGTGATCGAGCGCATCATCTCCCCACGCACGCTGAAAGTGATCGCCGGGATCGGCTTCATTTTGATCGGGATCTGGACGATTGTCGTGAAGTGACGCCGCTATCGCGCCAGCTCGTCCACCAACACGTCGACGTCCTCCCGTGACGTCGTGTAGTTTGTCACGCACGCGCGCAGCGCGGGCGGCTTGCCGGCGCGGATCAGCGCCGAGATCCAGCACTTTCCTCGCCGCACGATCGCGTCCGCACGCGCGCGGCAGCGCTCTTCGGTGTCGATCGAGTCGTTCGTGAAGCAGACCACCGCCAGCGGCGAGTCGTTCGTGATCGTCCATCCGGCAGCGGCCACGCGTTCGCGAAGATACGACGCGATCTCCGCGTGCTGCTCGACCTGCCGCGCCAGCCCTTCTTCGCCGAGCTCCGCCAGGGCCATGAACAGCTTCAGGCCGATGAAGCGGCGCGTCCATTGGAGCGACTCGCGATACCACTCCGGTCCCTGCGAATGGGGAACATACGGCGTGTCGGTGCCGAACGCGCGATGCAGCGCGTCGCCGTGCGTGGTGAAGAACATGCCGGCGGCGATCGGCGCGGAGAGCCATTTGTGCGCGTCGCAGGTGATCGAGTCGGCGAGCTCGATGCCGTCCAGGTGAGGGCGCAGTTTCGGCGACGCCGCGGCCGCGCCGCCCCACGCCGCGTCGACGTGCATCCACAGGCCTTCGCGGCGACACACGCTCGCGATGCCGCGCAGCGGATCGATCGCGCCGGTGCCGGTCGTGCCGGCGGTGGCGACGACGAGGAACGGCGCTTCATCGCGCCGGCGCGCTTCCGCGACCGCGCGCTCGAGCACATCGACGCGAATCCGGTCGTGCTCGTCCGCCTCGACGATTCGCACGGCGCCGCGCCCGAGGCCCGTTTGCTGCGCGATCTTGTCGAACGAGTGATGCGCTTCCGCGGACGCGAAGAGCACGGGCCGCTTTGCGATCGCGCGCGCGCCTTCGTCATGCGCCTCGGGGAAATGACGTTCGATCGCCACGAGCACCGCGCTCGCATTCGCCTCCGAGCCGCCGGACGTAAAGTGCGCCGCGGCGTCGGGCATGCCGAATTTGCGTGCGAAGAAGCGGAGCGTGTGCTGCTCGATCTCGACCGGCGCCGGCGAGTGAAACCACGCCCCGAGCTGCGGATTCGCCGCCGCTACGATGAGATCCGCGACGACGGAGGCGAAGCGCACCTGCGGGTTGAACAGGCCGAAGTAGCGCGGGTGATTCGAGTGCAGGATGCCGGTGCGCATCCAGCGCTCGACGTCGTCGACGATCGCGCCTAACGGCTGCGGATCGGAGAACGGATAGCGCGTTTCGAGCTCGCGCAGCACGTCGCCGTACGCGACGTCGGGCGCGACGCGGCCGAGCGAAGCGAGGTACGCGTTGAAATCGCGCTCGAGTGAAGCCAGGTCCCACATGGGGGGACATTATGGCGCCATGATCCGCCCGCGCTCGATCAACACGATCTCTTCGCAAATCGCATTCGCTTCGGCGAGATCGTGCGTCACGTAGATCATCGGCACACGAAATTCGTCGCGCACGCGCAGGAGATGTTCGAGCACGCGCGCGCGCAACTCGCTGTCGACTCCCGACAGCGGCTCGTCCAGCAACAGCACCTCGGGGTGGCTGAGCAGCGCGCGCGCGAGTGCGACGCGCTTCCGCTCGCCGCCCGAGAGGCGCGTCACGCCGCGGTCGAGCAGGTGCGCGATCTCCAGCACGCGGATCACCGCGTCATCGAGCGTCCCGCCGTACGTGATGTTCTGCCGCACCGACAGGTGCGGAAAGAGGGCGTCGTCCTGCGGCACGTAGCCGACTTTGCGCTTGCGCGGCGGGAGCGCGGTGACGTTGCGTCCATGAATCACGACCTCGCCGCGCTCCGGCTTGCGCAATCCCGCGATCACTTCGAGCAGCGACGTTTTTCCCGCGCCCGACGGGCCGTAGAGCGCCGTCGTGCGAGCGGTCATCGCCACCGAGACTTCGAGCGTAAAGTGTGCGAGCGGGAGGACGACGTCGTGGACGATGACGCTCATCGGCGCCTCGTCGTGACTTCCGCGATCCAGACCGCGGCGAAGGCGATGGCGACGGCGAAGCCGAGGAGACGGAACGCGTCGGCGTCGCGTCCGAGCTGCACGAGGTTGTAGATCGCGAGCGAGAGCGTCATCGTGCGGCCGGGGATGCTGCCGGCGACGAGGATGGTCGCGCCGAACTCGCCGACCGCGCGCGCGAACGCGAGCAGCATGCCGGAGACGATGCCGCGCGCGGCGAGCGGCAGGGTGATGGTGGCGAAGACGCGCGCGTCGCTCGCGCCGAGCGTGCGCGCGAGCTGTTCGTAGCGCGGATTCACTTCCTCGAATGCCACGCGCGCCGCGCGCACGAGGAGCGGAAAGGACATGACCATCATCGCCGCGACGACCGCGCGCCAGGTGAACACGACGTCGATGCCGAGGACGTCGTGCAGCCAGCCGCCGATCGCGCCGCGGCGGCCGAGGAGTTGGAGGAGGATCAGACCCGTCGCCACGGGAGGCAGCACCAGCGGCAGCGCGACGAGCGTCTCGACGAGCGACTTGCCGCGCCAGCGGAAGCGGCCCAGCAGCCAGGAGACGGCGAGCGCGGGAGGGACGATGAGGAGCGTGGAAAGCGCGGCCGTGCGCAGCGTCAGCGCAACGATCGACCAGTCATTCATCGAGTCTTGAACGCGTGGAAGATGAAGCCGTGCGCCTGAAAGAGACGCTTGGCGTCGGGCGACTTGAGGAACGCCAGGAACTTTCGCGCCGCGTCGGGCTGCTCGGCGTGTTTCAGCACCGCGACGGGATACGAGATCACCGGCCCGGCGGCGATGTACGCGGGAGCATCGTCCTTGAGGTCCGTCCGATAGACGATGGCCGCGTCGGCGTTGCCGGCCTTGACGGCGGCGAGCGCGGCGCGCACGTTGTCGGTCGGAATCACGTTCGGCTCCACCTGCTTCCAGATGCCCACGCTCGTGAGCCACTGCTTCGCATAGATACCGGCCGGCACCGTCGACGGCTCCGCGAGCGCGAGCTTCTTCCCGATCAGATCCTTCGGAAAGCGAATCTTCGTTCCGACGACGACGAGCACGTTGGAGATGAAGCTGACGCGCGTTTCGTCGCGGATGAGCCCCGCGTTCTGCAGCCAATCCATCTTCGCCTCGTCCGCGGAGAAGAAGAGATCGGCCGGCGCCTCGCGCTCGATCTGCCGCGCCAGCACGCTCGACGCGCCGAAGTTGAAGACGATCTTGTCGCCGCTCCGCTCCTCGTACACGCTGGTGATGTTCTGCAAAACATCCGTGAGGCTGGCCGCCGCGAAGACACGCACCTCGGCGGCGGATAGGTGGAGGGCGAAGAGGAGGATGGGGAGGAGGTAACGCACGTTCGATATATTTTAGCGCGTATATCGAAAACCCGTGCCCGCGCCCGTGCCCGCTTCCGCGCCCGGGGCGGGTGGGCAAACCTACCGCAGCAACTTCCGAAACCTCTCCCACTCCCTCTCCACCGCCCGCTCCGCCTTCTCCTCCATTTGCCGGTACAGCCGCAACACCTCTTCTCCGCGCGGCGTCAGTTGCGCCCCGCCCTGGGCGGAGCCGCCGCGTTCTTTTTCCACCAGCGGCGAGCGGAACGCGGCGTTCATGACGCGGACGAGCGTCCAGGCGCGCATGTACGACATCTCCAGCTCCTCGGCCGCGGCGCGGATCGAGCCGGTGCGGCCGATGGCTTCGAGGAGATCGGCCTTGCCGGGCCCCATGACGATGGTCCCGTTCTCGCCGACGATGCGAATGCGCGGGCGAAGGGTGTAGCGCATACGCATACACTATCGTCATGCGAGCAGCTGCCGTCGTCCTGTCGCTGGTCCTCACCGCGTGCGCCACGCTTCCGCCGCCGGTCGAACACGCCGTCATCGCCGATCGCCTCTTCTGCGGGCGCACCATTCCCGGCGGCGGCGTGGTCTCGGACGAGGAATGGAGCGCGTTCCTGAGCGAAGTCGTGACGCCGCGCTTTCCGCAAGGGCTCACGGTCTGGCGCGCGGAGGGGCAGTGGCGCGAGGCGACCGGCGTGATCGCGAAAGAGCCGGTGATGATCATCGAGATCCTGCATCCGATGTCCGCGGAATTCGACCGCAGCATCACCGAGATCGCCGATGAATACCGAAAACGATTTCGCCAGGAAGCAGTCATGCGCGTGACGCTTCCGGCGCGGATGGATTTCATCGATTGATGCAAGTCTCGGTCGGGGATCACGTTGGCCCATACAAGATCCTCGCGCCCCTCGGCGCGGGGGGAATGGGCGTCGTGTATCGCGCGCGTGACGAGAAGCTGCAGCGTGACGTCGCGCTGAAGATCCTGCCGTTCGAGCTGGCCATGAATCCCGAGGCGCTGCGGCGTTTCGAGAGCGAGGCCCGGTCCGCGTCGTCGCTCAACCACCCGAACATCGTCACGATCTACGAAGTCAGCCGCACCGAGGATCGCGCCTGGATCGCCATGGAGCTCATCGACGGCGACGATCTGCGCACGGTGATGCAACGCGAGCCGATCACGCTCAAAGGGGTGCTGCGGATCGCCGGCAAGATCGCCGACGCGCTGGCCGCGGCGCACGAGCGCGGCATCGCCCACCGCGATCTCAAGCCGGACAACGTGATGATCTCGCGCGACGGCTTCGTGAAGCTGCTCGACTTCGGCCTGGCCAAGCAGATCCGCAAGATCTCCGCGAACGACGCCACGATCCCGCAGACCGCGGCCGGCACGGTGTTCGGCACGGCCTCGTACATGTCGCCGGAGCAGGCTCGCGGGAAGGAGATGGACTACCGCTCCGATCATTTTTCGTTCGGCGTGATGCTGTACGAGATGCTCACGCGGCGGCGCCCGTTCGACCGCGAGTCGAAGCCGGAGACGATGACGGCGATCATCCGCGACGAAGTGCCGCCGCCGTCGACGTGGAACAATGCCATTCCGCGCGAGCTCGACCGGATCGTGACGCGCTGCCTCGCCAAGCAGCCCCGCGACCGCTACGGCTCGACGCGCGACCTCGCCCACGACCTGCGCGAAGTGCGCGACTCGCTGACGTCGCCCTCGCAGCGCAGTGGAGCGGCTGGCTTCAGCCAGCCGGAACCGGTTCGGCGGGCTAAAGCCCGCCGCTCCACGGTCATCGCGATTGCGGCGGCTGTCGCGATTGTCGCCGTGGCCGCGGTGGTGATGTGGCGGCGTTCGCGGCCGCCGGCGCGCATCGATGCGGTGGCGGTGGTTCCGTTCCGCGATCTCACCGGGACGCCCGAGGGACGGATGCTCGCGGACGGAATCTCGGAGATGATCGCGTCGCGCTTATCAGAGGTGCGCGAGCTGCGCGTGGCGGCGCCGTTCGACGGCGCGCCCATCGCGGAAACGGACGATCTCCGCGCGGCGGCCCGGCGCAAGCGCGTGCAGGCGCTGGTCCGCGGCAGCGTGCAGCGCGGCGGCGACGATGTGCGCGTGACCTATTCGCTCGTGCGGGCGGGGGACGGCGGAACGCTGTTCTCCAGCAGCGCGACGCATCCCGCGGCCGATCTCTTCGCGCTCGAGGATTCAGTGACGAGCGACCTGCTTTCGAACCTCGGCCACGCGACCCCGGCCCGCGCGCGGCACGCGTCGGCCGTGGCTTTGGACGCGAACGATCAGCGCCGCTACGTCGAAGCGATCGGTCTCTTGAAGCGCGTGCGCGACGAGCAGTCAGTCGATCGCGCGATTGCGACGCTCGAATCGGTGATGAACAACGCCCGCGAGTCGGGCGAGGTGAACGCGCTCCTGGCGCGCGCGCTTTTGTACAAGTCCCAGCTCGCGCGGCGGCCGGCGCTCATCGAGCAGGCCACGGTGTACGCGGCGCGCGCGGTGACCCTCGACACGAACGACCCCGAGGCGTACGTGACGCTCGGCGATCTGCAGAATGCGTCGGGCCGCCACAGGGATGGGCTGCAGTCATTCGAACGCGCGCTGGCGCTGCGTCCGAACGACTCGAATGCGCTGGCCGGCAAGGCCGACTCACTCAAGGGACTCGGCCGCGCGGGCGACGCCGAGGCGGCGTATCGGCATGCCATCGAAGCGCATCCCGATTCCACCGGCGCGCTGATGCGGTACGGATCGTTCTGCTACGGGCACGGGCGCTACCTCGACGCCGTCGCGCAGTTTCGCCGCGCCACGGAACTGACGCCGGAGTTTCCGCTGGCGTGGTCCAACCTCGGCGCGGCGCTGCAGGGCGCGGGCAAAAACGAAGAGGCGCTGGTGGCGCTGCAGAAATCGATTGCCCTCAAGCCGACGTCGCCGGCCTACACGAACCTCGGCAATCTGCAGTTTTCCCTCGGCCGCTACGACGATGCGCAGCAATCCTTCGAGCGCGCCGCGGAGCTCGCGCCGTCGGATTTCGTGGCCTGGTCGAACCTCGGCGATGCGCGGCGCTGGTCGACGTCCTCGCGCGACCGCGCGCAGGATGCCTACGAGCGCGCGATCGCGGCGGCCA
>DATFHJ010000278.1:0-24834 GCA_035248585.1 Thermoanaerobaculia bacterium | reverse complement strand
ACCTTTTGCACAAACCGCAAATCATGAAACGAAGCATTCGACTTTTCGCGGTTGCGCTCGTCACCACGCTCGCGGTGAGCTGCGGGTCGGGGGGCGGCGGCGCGGGCAACTTCAATCTCATTTCGATCGAAGAGGAGTGGCAGCTCGGGCAGCAGTTGTCGCAGGACATCTCGCGGCAGGTGCGGCTGAACAACGACCCGGCGGTCAACGACTACATCCGCTCGATGGGGCAGCGGATCGTGGCCCAGACGCCCGATCCGTTCAACCGGCTGCCGTGGAACTTCCACGTGGTGGACGATCCGGCGATCAATGCGTTCGCGATTCCGGGCGGGCACGTGTACGTGAACACCGGCCTCATCGCCGCGGCGGAGAACGCGTCGGAGCTGGCGGGGGTGATGGCGCACGAGATCAGCCACGTCACGGCGCGGCACACGACCGAGGCCATTTCCCGGCAATACGGGATCAGCATCCTCGCCGGTCTCGTCCTCGGCCAGAATCCGAATCAGCTCGCGGAGATCGCGGCGCAGATTCTCGCCGGCGGCGCGATGGCGCGCTTCAGCCGCGCGGATGAGAGCGAGGCGGACGAGCTCGGAATTCAGGCCATGTTCCGCGCCGGCTACGATCCGCGCGGCATGGCGGCGATGTTCCGCGTGCTGCTCGCGCATTCGAAGAGCAATCCCGGCCGCGTCGAGCAGTTCTTCTCCACGCACCCGACGACCGAGGATCGCATCCGCGATTCCGACCGCCGCGCCGCCGACCTCGGCACGCGCGCCGACCTGATCACGGACGAGCCGCAGTTTCAGGCGATTCGGAGTCGTGTAGCGTAGCGCTGTCCACGTTCTCGAACGTTCCCGGCGTCCCCTGCGTGAGGAGGCGCCGGAGCAGCGGCGGGGCGACGAAGGTGGTGATCATGACCATCAACGCGACGGCGCTGTAGAGCTCCGCGGTGAGGAGTTTCGTGGTCAGGCCGATCTGCGCGAAGATCAGGCCGACTTCGCCGCGCGGGATCATGCCGACGCCGACGACGAGGCGCTTCGCTCCCTTTCGCCACACCACGAATCCCGCGGCGACTTTGCCGATGATGCCGATCGCGGCGAGCGCGAGTCCCATCCAGCCGATGGCGCGCACGTCGATGGCCGCGCCGACGGCGACGAAGAAGATCGGGACGAAGAATTGCGCGACGTCGTGGACTTCGCGCGCGATCTCCGTACCGCGATGTGTCCGCGCGAGCACGAGGCCGGCGGCGAACGACCCGATGATGATCGCCGAGCCGGCGATGTGCGCGAGGTACGCGAGGACGAACGCGAAGACGACGGAGGCGAAGAAGAGGCCGCGGGCCATGTTGATGCGATCGATGGCGCGGATGAGCATCGGCGCGAGCTTCGAGCCGATGACGATGGCCAGGACGACGAAGCCGAAGGCGATGAGCACGATCCTGGCGACGCCGGGGAACGTCAGCGCGCCGCCCTGCGCGAGCATGCCGACGAGCGTCAGCAGCACGAGGCCGATGATGTCGTCGACGACGGCGGCGCCGAGGATGATCTGCGACTCATCGTCCTGCAGGTGGCCGAGATCGGAGAGGACGCGCGCGGTGATGCCGACCGAGGTCGCGGTCAGCGAGGCGCCGAGGAAGACCGAGATGATCATGCTCATGCCAAGGAGCTGGCCGAAGGCGATGCCGCCGAGGAGCGGAAGGACGACGCCGACGACCGCGACCGCGGCCGCGGATCCGCCGACCTGCATCAGTTTCTTGAGATCGGTCTCGAGGCCGATGACGAAGAGCAGGAGGATGACGCCGAGCTCGGAGAGGAGATGGATCGTGACGTCGTGTGGATCGACGAGATGCAGTCCCGACACGCCGATGGCCACGCCGCCGAGGAGCTCGCCGAGGACGGCGGGCTGCCCGAGCCGCTCCGCGATCTCGCCGAATACTTTCGCGGCGACGAAGATGGCGATGAGGGCCAGCAGAAACTCGGCGATCGTCACGACCGCCGAGGATATCAGCGCGCCGAGCGGCGCCTTCCGGGATTCGGCGTGTCGCCGGTGAGCGAGAGAAATGCGCGCGGCATGTCGCCGGCCTCGGGCACAAAGCGCGAGTAGCCGGCGATGGTGAGATTTCCTTTGCGCGCCAGCGACGCGCTGGAGAGCGTCGGGATCCGGAACCCTTCGTTCTTCAGCGAACCGTCGGCGCTCAGCGGCGCCACGCGCAACGACTGCGAATCGTTCCACGCCAGCAGCACCTGGTCTCCCTCGGAGGCGAGCCGCGACACGGTTCCCTCGACGAATCGGACCGGACCGGCGTTGCCGTTGTGGTCGATGGGGGCAAGGCTGACGTTCGCGCCGTTGTCGAACGCGAGCATGCGCGACACGAGACTGATCGACGGCGAGCGCAGCGGGCCCACCGGCGCCAGCACGTGGCGCGGCGAGCGCAGCGTGAGGTCTTCATCGACGAGCGCGCCGACGACCCGGTTGTAGAGGTAGACGTCCCAGTCGAGAAATCCTTCAGCCCACGCGACGAGAAAGGACTCGCCGTTCCACGCGGCGGCGATGCGACTGGAGACCGTGCCGGATGCGATCACGCGCGGCTGCAACCGGAGTTGCGTTCCCTCGATCGCCGCGGCCAGGACGCCTTCGTTGCGGCGCCAGAGCACGATCGTCGACGAGCGTCCCTTCGCGAGCGTGATCTCCCCGGTCTCATAGGTCGTGGGCAGCACCACGATGTCGGGCAGCAACCCGCCGCGCGGCGTGAGGAAGCGGACGACGACTTCCTGCCGCTGCGCGAAGCCAAGAGCCCGTTTGTACGCGATGACGTATCGCTCGCCGTCGAACAGCATCGACACCGGCGGGCGATAGCCGGTGTTGACGTCGTCGAGCACGATCTCCTCGCCGATGCGCGCGCCGTCGTAGCCGAATTGCGCGAGATGCAGTCCGAACGTTTCGACCCAGGCGACGAGCATCTCGGAGGCCCCGGCGGCGATCTCCGGGGCGGACTGCGGCGCGGCAGTCTCGCTCACCGCGCGCGGCGGGGTCGCCGGGACGAACGCGGGGTCGAGCTTCGCGGTCACGAGCCGCGGCACGGACTCGTTCTCGAGCACGATCCACGACGCGGCGAAGCCGCTCGCGATGCGAGTCATGGCCACGTCGCCGAGGGGCAGCGTGGATTGCAGGATCTCGTCGCGGCTGATCGCGTGTCCCGCGTCGTCGAAGCGCAACGCCTGGAACTTCGGTCCATCGGCGGCGATGAGCACCGCGCTCGCGCCGTCCTGCACGAACGCGCGCCGCGTGTCGGAGATCTGCACGTACCCCGGCGACGTTGCGGTCGCGAGATCCGCGCTCACGGCGTGCGAGGTGAACTCCCATCGGTCCGCGCCCCAGTGTTGCTCGAGCACCAGATAGCCGTTGCCGTTGCGCGTGAGCTCGATCTGATTCGGGGACTTCCCCAGCAACCTCGGCGCGGCATCGAGGAACCGGCCGCCGCTGCCATCGAGGCGGATGGCAAAGAGCTCTCCCTGGCCGGCGGCGAAGTTGTTCCAGGCAATGACGAATTCGCCGTCGCGCTCCACGACCATTCCGGTGGTCGCCGCATGCGAATCGACCTCGCGATCGCTGATGCGATCGCCGTTCATCGACAGCACGACGACGTGCGTGCCGGGAACATACAGCTCGACCGTGTACGTGACGACGATGATCTTCCCGTTGGTGGCGATCGAGCGGCCGCGTGGGTCGGGCCGCGCTTGTTCCAGGATCAGGCGGGGCTCGCTCCGCGTTCCATCCGGCGCGACCCGCACCATGAGCAGCCGGCCGCGGCTCGAAAAGAACACGAGCCAGGCCTCGCCGTTCCAGATGATCTGCGGCCGCGCGTCCCGGTAGTAGTGCGTATCGCCGAGGGGGAAGCCGCTGCGATCGATCGCTTCGCCGGCGTCATTGAGACGCGCCGCGAACACCATCTCGTAGCCAATGCGCCCGTCCACCCAGGCGACGAGGTAGCCGTCGCCGCCGCGCTGAATCGCCGGCTGCGCGCGAAAGCCGGGCGGCGTTCCGAAGACGGCGTCCGAGACGCGTACTTCGCGTGCGTGAAGGACGCAGGCGGCGAGCGTGAGGAGGACGGTGGTGAGGATCCGGGCGCGCATCGGGTTCAGACCGAGCGCGAGATTAGCTCTAAAAGTTATTATGTGTCAATTGGGGCGCTCCGGATAGTAGCCGTTGACGGCGATGGAGTAGTTGAGCGTCAGGAGCGGCGTCTGCTGCGAAGGATTGTGGAGCACCTGCGCGCCGCCCGTCTGTCCGCGTTGCGCGGGGTTGTCGGGCTGGAAGGGATAGGCGCCGCTCAGGTCCGGCACGGCAAACGTGCGCGACCCGTCCCCGCCGAACGTGTTCTCGAGCACGACGAAGAGCGTTTCGGCGTCGCCGGCGATCTGCAGGAGGCTGCCGTCGCAACGGGCCCAGCCCCGCGGCGCGAAGTTGAAGCCGAACGGCCGGATCTCGCCGATGTACGGGTCATGCGACTCGGCGACGCGCGTCGATTGGACGGCGATGATGAAGTTGAGAGCGATGCGCGCGTGCGGCGAGGTGTTGCCCGCGCCGGCGCTGAACTTTCCCTTCGTGCCGACGGCCGCGCCGTCGGCGCGATGCATCGGCGCGCGCCCGCGCAGATCGGGCAACAGAAAATTGGTGCGCCCGTCCCCGCCGTAGCGTGTGCCGATCTCCTTGAACAGCTCGCCGTTGTCCTTGATGCTCAGTTGCGCTCCGTTGCAGAGCGACCATCCCACGGGGGCATAGGAGCCGGCGAAGATACGAATCTGGCCCAATGGCATGATGACCTCTCTCCTCTCGTCAGGCGCGCGGGGGGAACCAGGCGTAGAGCGTACAGATGCAGAAGTTCAACGCCAGGAACTGCTGATCCGCGGTCGCTCCGCTCGCGGGAGCGGCGGCGGCGCGACTCCCCTGTTCGCGCTCGTGGCTCACGCCGATGGGGACGCGCGCGCGCAGGTCGGGCAGCCCGAACGTGTTCATCCCATCGCCGCCGTACATCGTGCCGAGGAGCGAGAAGAGCGCGGGGTTGTCGCGGATGTTGATGATGCGGCCGTCGCACGGCAGCCAGTTTTCGGGGATGGCCTCCGCGGCGATGATGCGGATCTCGCCGATAAACCCTTCCAAGTTCATGGGAGTACTCCCTCTCTCGCGGAGAAGTTTACTCCCAGCGCGACGGAAAGAGGCCCTTCATGGCCAGGCAGTACTGCAGCGCGAGCAGCGGCTTGGTCTCTCCCTCTTGCGCATCCACGCCAGCCGCGCGGCCGCGCTCCTCGGGGGTACTCGGATGGATCGCGAACGCGTTTTCCAAATGAGGAACCGCAAAGGTCGTTCGGGCATCGCCGCCGAACGCGTTGCTGAGCAGCGCGAAGAGCATCGTGTTCTGGCTGATCGGCAGCAGTTGTCCGCGGCAGACGATCCAGTCCTTCGGCGTCCGTTCGGCCGCCCAGAGACGGACTTCGCCGGTCATCGGCTCGTAGTCCGGATAGCGATCGGATCTGGTCAGGCCGATGATGTGGTTGACGGCAATGCGCGCGCGCCGCCGCTCGAGGGTTCCGGCGTCGAATTGAATCGAGCCCGCGGTGCCGAGCTGCATGCCGCCGGCGCGATGCATCGGCGCGCGGCCACGCAGGTCGGGAATCGCGAACGTGGTCTTGCCGTCGCCGCCGTATCGCGTGCCGATCTTCTGAAAGAGGTCGGGATACTGTTTCGGATCGAGCATGCGGCCGTCGCACCAGGCCCACGCTTCCGGCTCGTAGTTGCCCGCGATCAAACGAATCTCTCCAACGTGCATCTGCGCCTCTCTCCTAATCGCTCGACGGGTAGATGCCGTCGATGCAGATCGCGTAGACGAGCGCCACCGTCGGCTGCGTTTCTTTCGGACCGGGCTCGTTCGAAGGCGACGGCGCGTTCCTGCCCCGCGAGTAGCCGCCGGCCGGGACTTTGCCGCGAAGGTCGGGAAGCGCGAACGTCGTTCGTCCATCGCCGCCGAACGTATCGCCGAGCAGCGAATAGAGCGCCTGGTACTGGTCGATTTTCAGCTGCTGCCCGTCGCACGGCATCCAACCGTTGGGCAACGAGTCGAAGGGAAAGATGCGGATCTCGGACAGGGAATGATCGGTCATAAGGTGGCCCTCACCGCCGCCAGTTTCTGCGCGAAGCGCGACGGCTCGTACGCTTCGCGGTCCTGCACTTCATTGAACAAGGCGTCGATCGATTTCGTCATCGCGCTCTTGAGCAGCCTCGGATTTTTTCGGGTCAGCGTGCTGGCGAGACTCTGCAGCGCGAGCGCGGCCTGCTCCGCGGAGTGGACATCGGCATCGAGGATGGTGCGGTCGGAGGTGATGGTGTTCATCAGCGCGCGAACGTCGGACTCGTTCCAGGCCATCGCGTCCGCCTTCGGCACGAGGGCGTCGACGATTTTCTTCGCGCGCTCGGCATTGTTGGCGATGCTGTTCGTTTCGTTCATGCGCGCGACGCTGCGCGCGAGCTGGGCGATGATCGGGTCGAGGTCGTCGCGCGCGCCCGGGGAGATGCGACCGATGAGCAGGCGCAGCGTCGCCCAATGCTGCGGGCTCCACGCCGGCAGTCCGGCGCGATCGGGCCAGCCGCGCGCCTGCCGCCACTGGCTGGTCTTCAGCGAGTGATGGCAGTTGAAGCAGCTCATGTCGGAGAACTCGGGCCATTCATTGCCCTTGGCGTGGCGGGCGAGGTTGGTGAGCGAGTCGCGGAATTTCATCACCTGCCCCACCGCCCACGCGCGCGCGCCGTGCGTGTCGCGGCCAGGCGTCCAATGCGGCGGCATCGACTCGGTGTAGTTGTCGAGCTCGAACGCGAGGAGCGGATGGCCGGAGGCGATCAACTCGTGGTCCACCTCTTTATCCGCGTTGCCGAGGTGACAGCGATCGCAGGTGTGGGCACGGTTCGGAACCGCGGCGAGATCGATCATTCCTAGGGCGACGCTCTGCGCGTGCGTCCAGCCTTCCATCGTGTGCTCGGCGCGCCATCCGCTCGCCGGGCCGTGGCACTGCTCGCACTGCACGCCGTCTTCCTTGTCGATCTTTCCCTCGACGAGGTTCGCCGGGATGTTGGTGGTGTGGCAGTCGAGACAGACTTTTTCTTCGTACGCGCGCTTGCGCAGACGCATGTTGCGCGCGATGCGCGCGGAGCGGTCGCTGAAGAGGATGTTGTAGGCGCGGGCGTGGTTGTCGTTGTTCAGCCAGGTGTAGTACTCGTTCTGGAGGATGCGCGTGGCGTTGAGGGGTTGGGTGGAGCCGTGGCAACCGCTGTTTACGCAGGAGGCGACGCCGACGTAGCGACCCGGTTGCCCGGTGGGTTGCTGGGTGACCGGGGGACCGGGTGACTGGGCAACCAGCAGCACGGCTGCGATGCAAAGCAACGCTGCAAATCCGAGGCGTTTCATTTCGGGCCCTCACTGACGGTGTAGATCTGTCCGTTGCGCAGGTAGAGGCGCTGCATTTCGGGGAGCGTCATGGGACGCGCGCCGAGGCGGTTGAAGATGGAGAGCTGGTTGCCGCTTTCGTCGGCGGCGCGGTCGCGGTCGAGGCCTTTGGAGATCGCGAGCGCGGGGCCTTCAGTGTGCCGCCAGGCGATGAGGCGCGGCTCGGGCTTCGGGCTGAAGCCGGCGTACCACGGCGTCCACTTGGGGGACGTGAGCTGGAAGATTTTCAGTCCGTGCTCGCCGTCCGCGACGTACGCGAACGCGCTGGCGTTCGTCGACGCGACTTTTACATCGTGCACGTCGTGCAGCTCTTCGGTGACGATGCGCTCGATGCGCAGCTGTTCCGGCTTCTCGACGTTGACGATGATCATTCCCTGCTTCCCGCCGCCGACGTACGCGTACGTGCGGGCGACGTAGACGCTGCGCGCGTCTTCGAGCGAGAGCGTGGACGCGACGCGCGGCTTGGCGGGATCGGTGATGTCGACCGCGTGCAGGCCGACTTTGTCGGTGATGAAGGCGTAGCGGAACTGCACGGCGATGCTCGTGGCGTTCGCGAGTTGGGGGATGGTGGATACGAGTTTGGGTTGCAGGGGGTTGTCGATGTCGAGGATGGCGACGCCGTTGGCTGCGCCGATGAGGAGCCAGCGGCCGGCGACGTAGATGGAGCTTGCGCCGTCGAGGAGACCTGTGGAGCGGCGGGCTTTCAGCCCGCCGGCTTCCGTCGATCCGGCGGGCTGAAAGCCCGCCGCTCCACTCGGAGGGTTGAATGTCAGCGCTCTCGTGAAGAAATTGTTGCTCGGGTTGCCGTCCGTGAGCGTGGTGACGTCGACGAGGATCAATCCTTCCTCGCGGTCGGCGATGTAGGCGTACTTATAAAGCGGGTGAAGCGGCTGTTCCTGATTCTCGGGGATCGCAGCCGTCTTGCGGTTTGGATCGACCGGCATCGTCGTGGGCAGCGCGACGGCGCTCGCGAATTTCGTGCGGACGTACGTGCGCTGGCCTACCGGCGAGACCGGCGCGCTGACGATGCGCTCGGAGAAGTCTTTGTTGTCGACGTTGGCGATGTCGTAGACCTCGAAGCCGCCCTCCCCTTTCGCCACGAACGCGTATTCGCCGCGCACCTGGATGCTGCGCGCGCCTTTCGAGTGATGCTCGTGCGCGACCTCCAGCTCCATCTTCCGCTGCTGATGTTTCGCGTAGTAGTCGGGATAGACGATCTTGTGCAGCGACGAGCCGATGACCGTCTGCGGCTCGTCCCATTCCGTCACGGCGACGGCTTCGATGGCATCCTCGGCCGCGACCCAGGCGAAGCGGCCGATGAAGTTGACGAAGTTCGTTCCCTGCAGCAGCAGCTGCGCCATCCAGGCGTTGTTGTCGTTCTCTTTCGTGAGGTGGCAGCTGTTGCAGCCCTGCGTCTCCTTCGCGCGCACGGTGTGCGGGACGTGGGGATTGAAGGCCTGGCTGGAAAAGCCGGGCGCGGAGATCGGTGGCTGCTGGATGTAGATGCGCTGGCGCTGCTGATTGGTCGAACTGATGACGAGCGCGCTCGACGAACGGACCGGCGCGAGGCGATGGCCTTTCGTCGTGCCGTTCACGCCGAGCATGAACGCGTCGGTGCGGATGACCTGCGGGTTGTACGACGCGTAGTTGCGCGTCTCCAGCCCTTCGTAGTGATTCATCTTCGACTTGACGTTCTGCTCCTGCGGCAGGTGGCAGCCGGAGCAGGACGTCATCCACGAGGTGTGGCAGGCGTAGCACGTCATCTTCGCGTCGGCGTGGGCGACGCCGCCGGCCGCGTTCTTGATCGTCTTCGCGTACTGCGACTTCGCGTTGAAGCGCGGATGTCCCGGCGTGATCGTGTCCTTCACCTGCACGACTTCCCACTGCATGTCGGGGTTCACCATCGAGCGCTGCCAGAGGACGCCGTTGACCCAGATGAAGCGCCGCTGCCCAAAGGGGGTGGTTCCGAGAAGGAGATCGGTGCCGCCGGGAGGCGCGGCGGGACCGGAGGTGCGCAGGTTCGTCGCGCGCTCGGCGGTGCCGTGGCAGTCCTGACACTCGATCTCGATGTTGTTGCCGTACTCGGAGTAGAGCTGGCCGTTGCCGTGCTCGTCCTGCGAGAAGTGGCAGTCGGCGCAGTGCATCCCCTTCTCGAGATGGATGTCTTTGAGATGCACGGTCTTCGTGAATTTCTGCGGATCGTCGAAGGCGACGACGCGGTCGTCGGCGTCGAGCAGGTTGCCTTTGCGATCACGCTTGAAGACAGCCATGAAGTTCCAGCCATGGCCGTGGTAGTCGGCGAACTGCGTGTGCTTCGCCTGCGGGTTGAGGCTCGACACTTTCTCGAGGAAGTCGATGTTCGTCCACAGCCCGCGCGGCGCCGCGCCTTCGGGGTTGTGCTCGAGGCTCGCCCGCTTCTCCGCCTCGGTCGGATACTTTTGCTGCTTCGGCCAGAGCAACTCGGCGTCAGTCTCGTAGTCCCACATGATGTAGCCGAGGTACGTGTTGACGAAGGAGTTCGGCTGATGCATGTGGCAGCTCATGCACTGGCTCGTCGGAACGGCGCGCGTGAACTGGTGGCGGATCGGATGTCCCTTCTCGTTTCGCGGAATGGTCTTGTCGTCGCTGAACGAGAGGCCGGTATTGCCGAACTGCGCGAACGGGCCGCTGTTCAGCGGATCGCGATCGTTCGCGTAGACGACGTGACACGCGCTGCAGCCGGATGAGCGATAGTCGCCGGGATGCTCGTTCGTGCCGAGGAACGACAGATGCGGATCGTTGAGCCGCGTCTTGTGCAGGTTGATGAAGCCGGGCGAGATGCGCGAGCCGGTGCCGCGGCCGCGATTGCCGAGGCGGATGTCCGGCTTGCCCGCTTCCTCGCCGGCGTTCGGATTGCCGATTTCCGGCGGGAAGGTGTTGTTGGAAATGCCGCCGCGCTCGAATGCACGGAAGTACTCGCCGGGCTGGAGGATCTCCCAGTTCGGCAGCGGGACGAGCAGCGGCAGCGCGCCGCGCGCGAGCTGCCAGTCGCTCGGAGGAGTGGCGGGCCGGATCGCCTGGGCGTTGCCTTCGCGGCTGTAGCTCTCGCCGAGGAATCCGGGCTTTTTCGAGATGAGTCCGTTCGCGTAGCCGACCGCGGCCCAGAAGATCGCGCTCGTCGTCATCGTGCTGCGCGGAACGGCGTTGACTTGCTTCTGATGGCAGCCGCCGCACGTTTCCTGCGCCACGCGCAGGTCGCCGGGGTTGAGGAAGCGCACGAACTCCGGCGACTCCTGCAGCCACGCCGTGTACGTGCGCGGCGGATTCGCGGTCGTGGGCCAGAGCTCGGGGAAGCGCGGCTTCACGTGCGCTTCTTCTTTCACGCGCGACACGCCGTTGCCGCCGTGGCAGTCGGTGCACGCGAGCTTGACCGCGCGCGACGAGTGCATCGGCTCGATGCCGGCGTGGCAGCTGATGCAGCCGGTGGATTTTTCGTCGGCTTGCGATTGGGTTTGGGTGAACAGTGGAGGGAGGCCGGCGTATTGGGGATAGATGACGATCTTCTGCTCGGGCGCCTGCGCGAGCAGCGTGAGAGCGAGCAGAGTCGCTGCGACGAACGAGTTAGAACGTAAGAATGACATTCGTGAACACGTGGTACAGCGTCTTATCGTTTTCGTAGATGTCTTTGAACCCTCGACCCGGAATGAAGGCCGCGGCGCCTCCGACGACGACGACGTTCTGGTTGAGGAACGGGCGCCAGCGGACGCCGGCGGAGAGATCGACGCCGAGGTCGTGACTGATGTCGCCCTGGAAGAGCAGTTCTTCCACCGGCTCGACTTTGTCGAGGCGGATGTAGTTGACGGTGAAGATGGCTTTCAGCCGCGGAGTCACATCGACATCCAATCCGAGGCTGGCGATCTGCACGCCGGGGTTCACGTACTGCGGCTGGCCTTCGTCCTTGCTGCTGCGCAGGGACGTGAGGAGCGAGCCGCGCTCGACGAGGGCGACGCCGGTGCCGGCGAGGCGGATGCCGAGGCGGTTGAAGAAGGAGAAGCCACCGCCGGCGAAGTTCGGGTTGTCGAAAATCGCATCGAAGCCGGTGGCGGTGCGGTCGCGCGGATCGTCATCCCCTGTCGCGTAGAAGAGCGCGACGCGGGGGCGCAGCCAGTCGCGGTCGTACGAGATCTCGATCGCGGCCATGCCGGCGCGGACGTCGACGGAATCGCCGTCGCGCAGGAGCGGATCGGGGCCGGCGACGGGGTTGAGCGAGTCGCGGCCGAGGACGAGATACAAGGCCTGATCGATGTTGAAGCGGCCGATGTGGCCGAGTCCCGATTCGCCGAGGTAGACCGCGTCGATGTCGTGCGGCGTCGCGGCGCCGACCGGCGCGGGGCGCACGAGGATGCCGTTCTGGTCATACTTCAGCGTCGCTTTGTCGTGCACGTAATGGAGGCTGAACTGTTGCGTGTAGCCGTGCACGACGAAGTCCTGCCAGTAGAAGTTCGCGATGAGGACCTGCTGATCGCGGCGCTCGAACTGATTGAGGCCGGAGTTCGTGTCCTTCTCCAGCCGATCGAAGACGGCGAGGTTGTATTGATAGCGGTTCCGGTCGTAGTTCCCGAACACGCGCACGCCGAGGTTCGTGTCGCTGAAGATGAATCCTCGGAAGTCGCTCGTGAAGGGCTGCGAGCCGGCGCGGATGGAGAGGAAGTCGTAGTTCGGGCCGAGGTCCTTCAACTTCCGCTCGTAGAAGAACTCGTTCAGCGAGAGCTGTGCGTCGCTGCGCGTCGTGCCGCGGCGCACGTCCGGCTTCACGATCGCGTTCTCCTGCACGCGCACGTGATTGAAGTTGCCGATGAGCGTCGCCTTCACGCGCTGCGTCACGGGCTTGAACGTCGTCAGGCCCTGAAAGAGATCGGCGGAGACGATGATGTTCTGATTGAAGACGTTCTGGTCGTCGTCGCCGAAGAAGCGGAACGAGCCGGGACGTTTCGCGCTCACGCCGGACGGCGTCGGCAGCGTGCGCGACTCGGCGAGCGTGTCGCTGATGCCGGTGAGGACGAGGAACCAATCCTTGCCGTGAATCGGGAAGTCGCCTTTGAGGATGTTCTGGTTGTAGGGATCGAAGCGTCCGCGCGAGTGTTCGTCGAGCTCGTACGGCGGCGGCGCGATGCGCCAGCGGTCCGTCATCTCCTCGCCCGGCTGCGCCGTCGCCTCGGCTGCGCCGTACGGGATGATCGGGTTTTCGACTCCGCTCTGGCGCACGACGTTGCCCGGCAAAATCACGCGCAACAGATTCGTCGTCGTCTGTCCGTTGGCCTCGGCGGTGACGGTGTACGTGCCGGTCTCCAGCGCGCGCGGCCACGTGATCTGCCAGCGGCCGTTCGCCGCCGCTGTTGTCGTCTCACTGCCGCTCGTTTCGATCGTGATGGTGACGGTGGCGTTCGGAGCAGCAAAGCCGCCGAAGGAAAACGGCGCGCCGCCGATGAAGACGGGCTGGTTGCTGTTGATGGTGATTTGGGCGAACGCGGTGGTGGCGAGGAACGCGAGAACGACACCGAGTAGTGCGCGCCTCCGGCGCGCCCCCGCCCGAAGGCGCGCCGGAGGCGCGCACCACACGTTCACGGGCACGGCCCCCCTCCGCACTCCGTCACGCCTTCCGGCTGCCGCGGGAACTTGAACATCGGCAGTCGCGCGCCGTCGACGTTCGTTTGATCGGCCCAGATCGACTGCGGCGGGAGAAACTCGCCGGCGGCGTTGTAGGTCACGTAGTCGTCCTGCTCGATGCCGTCGCCGGAAACGCCGAGGCCTCCGGCGAGCGCGGAGCTGCGATACAGCGGCGACGAGCCGGCGAAGAAGACGATGCCGTTTTGATTCGGATTCAGCGGCTGCAGGCCCTGCGTGCAGACGTTGTTGAGATCGCGGACGAAGAGCGACTGGTACCACGGTCCGGGACGCGGATCGAAGACGCTGGAGTCGATGCCGGGCGGATAGAACGGCTGCGCGCCGAAGTTGAGCGTGCGGTTCGTGACGGCGGTGTTCGCGGGAACAGGCAGATCGTGGCCGCTGAACCAGAGCACATTGCGCGCTTTCGCGACGGCGACGTCGATGGAGAAGACGGTCGCATCGGGCATGCGATAGAGCGCGAGGATCGAGCCGTCGGCGGGATCGGCGACGGCGATGACCATGCGCGCGTAGCTGTTGAGCGGGAGTCTGATCAGCGCGCGGGTCTTCTTCGCGGTGACGATCGCGCGCTGCACGATGGAGTCGACTTCATTCATCGACAGACCCGTGCCGGCGAGTGGTCCGACGAGATAGCCGTTCGCGGCGCAGCCGCCGTTCGCGGGGCTGACGCTGTACACCGCGCCGGTGTCGGTGCCGGGGTTCGTGCCGTTCAATCGCTTCACGCCGGTCGGCCCGCCGCTCGCGTTGAAGTCGAGACGAATGTCGGGACCGAGGAACGGGAGGCGGATGCCGTCGACGAAGACGTTGCCGGGCGCGGGCAGCGGATACGCCGGCACAGGGACGATTCCCGCGGCGGCGAATGCGGCGGTGGCGGCGGCAAACTCGCTGGTCTGCGGATTGGGACCGACGACACCGACCGCGCCGACGAGCTGTCCGCTTCGATACAAAGGAACGCCGCCGGCATTCACGCTGGCGAGATCGGCATCATTCGGCTGGATCTTGCCGGTGACGATCCCGAGACCGCAGCCGGCGGTGCTGCCGGGCTGGCAGGGACCGCCGCCGACCCGGCGCGCGCGCGGCACGCACTGCGACGGCGAGTTGAACGTGACGTTGAAGTCGCAGCCGCGATTCGTGTTCTCGATTCCGTACAACGCGGCGCTGGCAGTGTTGGTGATGCCGGGCGGGAAATGAATGCCGCTGATGAAGCGCACCGTGCGCGACGAGAGCGGGGCCATGTTGTGGCTGAAGAACGCGGCGGTGCGCGCGGTGGCGACGGCGAGATCGTCGTTCGTGTTGCCGACGCCCGCTTTGCGAAGCACGCCGAGGATACGGCCGGCGCGGTCGACGACGGCGATGGTGGCGTTGTCGCTGATGGCCTTCGCCGCGGCGCGGGCGATCGTGTCGACTTCGGTCGCGCTCAAGGACGCGAACGGACCGGAACCTTCATCGCACGTCGCCGGCGTTGCAGGGGGCACGGCACATGCGGCCGGCTCGAGGGCGGTCAACTGCGGGGGTGCGGGCGGACGGACGGCACGCGTTCGCGGCGCCGCGTGGGCCGCGAGAGAGACCACGAGGAGTGCGAGAAGCGAGCGTCGCATCAAATCTGATAAACGAAGGTGGCCGTGTTGTCGCCGAGGATCAGGGTGTCGCCGCGTTTGAGCTGCACTTCCGTGATGCGGGTGGGTGAGCCCGCGAGGTATGTGCCGTTGGTCGAGTCCTGGTCGATCGCCCAGACCTTGCCGTCGCGCGGAACGATGCGCACGTGCCGCTTCGAGATCTTCGAGTCCGCAATCACCACCTGCGAGAGCGCCGGGTCGCGTCCGATGTAGAACCCCTCGTCCTCGATCGTGAAACGCTGTCCGTCGAGCGGGCCGCTCGTGCACTTGAGAAGGCCGTACCACTCCACCATCTGCGTGCCCGGGACTTCGCCCGGCTTCGCCGCCGGCAGCGGTTTCTCGAGTTGCGTCTCGTCGATCGCCGGAGCTGGAGGCGGCGGCGCCGGCGGAGGCACGGCGGGCTTGGACTTGCTCACCTTGTCCGTCGGCAGATCGGCGCGCACGGCGGCCATCTTCGAGGTCGGTCCGGTCGGAAGCGGGGGTGGCGGCGCGGCGGCGGCGCGCGGCGGCGCGGAACGTTCGGGGCGCAGCCGCATGAACAGCGCGATGCCGACAGGGATCAGCACGACCAGCAGCAGCACCACGATGACCGCGAGCCCGATCGACTGGAACATTCTCCCCTCTCTTCCCAGCTCGCCCGTGGCGAGCGAGGCCATCACGAGTCTCTGTCCCGCATGATACTCGTGACAGGTCTTGCACGTGCTGGCCGCCCGCCCCGCGTTTCTCGAATGACACGTCGTACAGTCATCGCGGCCCGGCATCAATATGTCTGCCGTCCTGCTGCTGTTTCTCGCGCCGTCGTGACATTGTTCACAGTCGACGTTCGCGTGCCTGGCGTGGGCGAACCGGCCGCCGGTCAGCCAGTCGCGGACGATCACCGGCGCGGCGGCGACGATGAGGCCCTTGTTCTGCGTGATGTCGTGGCATTTCGCGCATTTCGTCTTGATGACCTGCTCGCCGTTGATCTGCGCGCGCGCATCGAGGGCCACGCCTTTCCGCGTGGCCAGGATGCGCCGCACGACGTCGGGCGGCTTGCCGACGAGATCGCGGTTCCCGGCGTACAACAGCGCGATGTAGCCGTAGGCGTTGTTCGGGTCGCCGTGCGGCACCTCCGCGTCCGGCAGTCGCGCGTCGAACGTCAGGCGGTGGCAGCGCTGGCAGTGACTCTCGAAGTTCAGCGCCACCGGCTCGCCGCCGGCCGGCGGTGTAGCGCGCGCTACACCGTGACAGTCTTTGCATTCGAGCGTCTCGCGCCGTCCCGAGCCGTTGAACACACCCCCCTTCGCGAGATGGAGCTTGTGATTGAAGCGAAGCGTGTCGGTGTCGGGCGGGGTGACGAAGTCGGGATGGCCTTCGCCGAAGAAGGGGATTTTCGCGAGCGACGCGCGCACGGGTCCGCGCACGTGCGCGGTGAGATCGGCATGACAGCCCGTGCAGCGGGCGTCCGCGGTCGCGGCGAGCTTCGCCGCGCCGCGATGTTCGGCGTGGCATTCGAAGCAGTCGGGCGGATTCAGCTCGTTCACCGCGTGCGGCGGCGTCTGATGGCAGCGGATGCACTTCGCGTTCGTAACGCTCTTGAACGGCGTGTGACACGCGCTGCAGTTGTCGGCCACGGTGATGCCGTTGACCTGCGCGCGGGCATGCGCGGAGGAGAGTCCGCCGGGCATGAACGCTTTCTGCCGCTCGGGGCGGATCATCTCGCCGATCACGCCGAGGGCGAGGACGAGCGCGAGCGCGGTGAGGGAGAGCTTCGTCAGCCAGGGACGCGCCAGTCGGTACGCCGCGGCGTAGTCGTATTTCTTCGCGCGCACGACGCCCTTGCCGGGCAGCGCCGGCGTGAGGGTCGAGTCCTCTTCCTCTTCTTCTTCCACCGCCGCCGCGGCGCGCACGGTGGTCTGCATCACGCGCAGGAAGAGCGGGCGGCCGGGCTCGATCATCTGCACGTCGATGCGCAGATCGCCGATCTCGATGATGTCGCCCTTCGCCAGCCGCGCGGTCTCGACCGGCTTACGATTGACGTAGGTACCGGTGACGCTGCCGCGGTCGGTGATGAGATAGCCGCTCGCCTCCGGCTCGATGACCGCGTGCTCGAGCGCGACGGCCGGGTTTTCGCTGCGCAGATCGGCGTTCGTCCCGCGGCCGATGCGCAGCGCGCGGTTCGCACTCTGCGTCAGCGCGTACCCACGCCCGGTGACGCGCTGGATGATGTACGTCACCGCCACGACACTCTCCCGTAAAAGAAGACCGCGGCGACGTGGAGGATGCCGAAGAGGATTAGGATGATCGTGAACGGGACGTGGATGTACAGCCACGCCTCGAGGATGTTTTTGTAGCGCTGCTGGTAGACGAGCCGCAGCAGCAGCTCTTTGCGCTGGCGGGAGAAGACGAGGAGCTGGCGGAGCTCTTCCTGTTCTTCTTTCGGCACGAGCGCGAGGAGTCGCGCCCAATCGCCGGTGTCCTGCTGCTTCCTCCTGCGGCCGAGCCTGAGCAGCAACCGCCAGCCGGCGAGCACGCCCGGTGCGGCCTCGCGCATCAGTTGTTCATAGATGCGCTGGAACGGCACCGAGCGCCCCGACGCGATGCGGGCCATGTTCTTCCCGAGCTGGTTGAGCTGATCCGAGATCTCTTCGACCGTCAGATTGCTCTCGACCTCGGTGAGCAGTCGCGGCACCGTCACGTACAGAATCGCGCCGAGCGCGCCGCTGGCGACAACGATGAACGTGAGCACGAGCGTGGCGACGGCGATCTTGTCGTTGAACCGCCCGCCCGTGTGCATCAGCAGGACGATAAACGCCAGGAGGCCGAGGTAGATGTGCGACTGCATCCACTGCTCGAGCGTCCCGAATCGCGAGCGATACGAGCGTTTGCGGATGCCAAAGTACGCGAGGAGAAAGATGAGCGCGAAGCCGACGATGCCGTAGGAGAGCCCGAACGTCGAGCCGCCGTGCGGGTACTCGCGCTGCTGGTAGAGGTAGTAATGCGCACCGGTGGCGATGAGGAGGAGGAAGAAGATGGGGCGCCAGAGTCTGCCGGAGCGGGGGACGCTCACCGCTCCCCTCGCGAAATCACGATCTCCTCCAGCGTCTCCCGATATTGCTCCGGCGTCAGCCGGATCGCCGCTCCGGTCGGGCAGCCGCGCACGCACGCCGGTCCGCCGCTGATGTCGCGGCAGAGGTCGCACTTCACGGCCACGGTCTGCTCCACTTCTTCCTTCTTCTTCCTGAACAAAGACGTGATCCAGCCGAACAGCGAGTGCGACGGTTCTTTGTGCACCATGAAGATGTTGCCGTAGGGGCAGTTGCGCTCGCAGTTGCCGCAGCCGATGCAGTTGCTTTTGATGTAGACCTCGCCGCGCGGGTCGCGCGCCAGCGCATCCGGCGGGCAGTCGAGCATGCAGAGGGGGTTTTCGCACTGCCAGCAGGAGTTCGGGGCGAGGAGGTTGTAGAACTTGATGCCGGTGAGCGAGAGCCTCGCCTGCCCGTCGTCGTGTACGCCTTCGCACGACTTGATGCAGTTGTTGCAGCGGATGCAGCGGTGCTCGTCGATGAGCAGCGTCTGCGTGCCCATCACCACTTCCTCGCGAATGAGATCGCCGAGGATGTTTCCCGAGCCCGGCGTGGCCTCGGCGACGAGGCCCGCGATGCGGCGCTCTTCGAGCTTGCGCAGCGGCGCGTCGCGCAGGTCGGGATGGGCGTTGAGAAAGTTGTTGAAGTCCTTCTTGGAGAGCTTGATCAGGTCCGCGGGAAAGATCGTGGTGACGGTCGCGGTGCGGTCGGCGTCGGAGAAGAGCGCGGACTCGCCGAAGAAGTTGCCGGCGACGAGATACGACAGCACGACTTCCTTCTCGCCCGACTTCTTCGAGATCTTCACCATGCCGTTGCGGATGAGATAGAACGCGTCGCCAGGATCGCCTTCGCTGCACACGACGGCGTCCTTGCCGTACGACAGCACGACCGCTTTGTCGACGAGCTCTCCGAGGAACGCCTCGGGGACGCCGGGGAACAGGTAGCCGCCGAACGCGCGGAGCATGAAGGCCTGATCGACGAGCGCTTTCGCGCGCGGCGCGTTGGCCAGCATCTTCAGGATGGCCTTGCGCGGGATCTCGATGATGCGCGTGTCGCCGATCGCGCGCGCGGTGGCGGTGCGGCGGCGTCCGGAGATGAGGCTCATCTCGCCGAAGAAGTTGCCGGCGGTGAGCTCGGCGATCTGCGTTTCGGCCGCTGAGTTCTCCGGCTTGCGCGAGAGCGCGACGCGACCGGCGGCGATGATGAGGAAGTCGTTCGTGTAGTCGTTCTGGCGGATGATCGCGTCGCCGTCTTTGTACTCGCGGACCGTCGCGGCGAGGAACGTGTCGCGCAACTGCTGCTCGTCGGCCGCCGCGAGGAGCGGCACGCGCGTGCGCAACGCGGCGATGCGCTCGCGCACCGAGCCTTTCCAGAACGGGAGGCGCTGCCGCAGCACCGCTTCATCCGCGGGCTCGACTTCGCGGCCCATCAGGTGCTCGACGACTTCCCAGCCCTGGTTCATGCCGAGCTTGATCAGATCGCGGCCGCTGGCGGCGCCGATGAGAAAGAGCCCCGGCACGCTCGACTCGTGCACCGGGCTGAGGATCGGGCGCGCGTCCTTGCCGTCGCCGGTGAAGCGGATGCCGACGGACTCGAAGAACTTGCGCGGCGGATCGGCGCCGAGCTTGAGGAAGATCAGCTCCGCCGGCACGCGCGTGGTCTCGCCGCGCACGCTCAGATCCGCATAACCTTCAAAAACCTCTTTGACGGTTGTGTTGAAGTAGACGGTCATGCGCCCCGAGGCCTGGCGGGAGAGGACTTCGCGCGTCAGGATCTCGTTCGCGCGCGTGATCTCGGGACCGCGCACGATGAGACTCACGCGGTTTTCGTCGGAGAGCGCGATCGCGATCTCGAGCGCGGAGTCGCCGGCGCCGACGACGAGGATGTCCTGCTCGCTGTGCTCGGCCGGATCGACGAGGCGGTAGAGCACGTGCGGGAAGTTCTCGCCGGGACATCCGAGCTTGCGCGGATTGCCCTGCGTGCCCATCGCCAGCACGACCTTGCCGGCGTTGTACTCCGCGCCGCCGGAAGTTTTGAGGAGAAAGCGGTCGCCCTCGCGCTTCATCGACTTCACTTCGGCGCCGAATTCGACCTTGATGTTGCGGTCGTCGATGTACGTCTGCCACGCGCCGAGAATCTGCTCGCGCGATCCCGCCTCGAACGGCAGATCGCCGCGCGCCGGAATCATCACCGGCTCGGCCATGACGAACTTGCGGGCCTGATAGCTGAAGATCGTGTCGGCGAGATGCTCGGTGCGCTCGAGGAGCACGTAGGAGAGGCCGTTGGCCTGCGCGTGTCCCGCGGTGGCGAGTCCCGCGGGGCCGGAGCCGACGATGGCGAGGTCGTAGTTGGGCATGGGGTCGTGGTGTTAGACGACGCGAACCTCGGGGGTGGTCGTGTCGCCGGTTTTAACGTCGCGCGCGACGTTGAACGTGAGGATCACTTTTCCGAGTCGAATGAGATCGCCGTCGATGAGGAGGCGCTTTTCGACGACTTTCTCGCCGTTGACGAAGGTGCCGTTGCGGCTCTGGAGGTCTTCGATCACGAAGCCTTCCGGCCTCTTGAGGATGCGGGCGTGATTCGTGGAGACGCTGCCGTCGCTGATGGTGATGGAGTTCGCCGGGGCGCGGCCGATGGTGTGCTCGGCATCGAGCAGCGGGTAGACGTTGTCGGGGGCGTTGTCGGGAGTGAGCGAGCCGACGAGGGTGATGCGCAGCGGCGGCACGGTCTTCGGCTTGGCCGGCTCTTCTTCGACGACGGTGACGAGGCCGAGGATCGAGAGCTCTCGGAGGCGGTCGGAGAGCTCGCGCTTCGGCATGCCGAGGTCGCCGACGAGCTTCTCGAACGTGCGGCCGGAGGTGAGGCGGAAGAGGAGTTTGAGCTGGTCGATGTTGAGGCTGACCTGCTGTTGCATCGCAGGATCTTCGACGACGCGGAAGACCGTGTCGTCGGCATAAATCTCCGCGGTCTCGGCGCGCCGCTTCGCTTCTTCGAGGATCGGCCCGAGCTCGAGCGCGAGCGGCTTCACGCCTTCGGGAAGCGTCGCGGCGTCGACGAGCGTGAACGTGCCGGCGGTCCACTCGAACGTGTCGAGGACCGTGTCGACCGGACCGTCATCCTGGTTCGATTCGGCCCAGAGGATTTTTTCCCTGTCGAAGAAAATGCGGGTGCGCTTGCCGGTGGTCTCGAGGTCGAGCGTGCCGCCGTGCGTGCGCGCGAGCAGAAACACGAGGAGCTCATGCGGAGAGAAGTGGCGCAGACTCCCCTGGAGAATGACCTGCATGGTTGCCGGTCATTCTAACAGGCTCAGAATAACTCCTCGATCACGCCGTAATGGCCGTCGCGCGCCCCCGGCACGTACTCGAATCCGCGGCCGAGCGGGTCGTCGGTGCGCATCGTGGTGTAGTCGATGCCGAGCGCGGAGTAGAGCGAGCAGGTGACGTCCTCGGGACGCACGTCGCGGTTGGCGCTCCATCCGTATTCGACGGTCTTGTCGCCGACCGCATCGGTCTTGCCGATGATCCGCCCGCCCTTCACGCCGCCGCCGGCGAAGACGTACGAGTTGCGCAGGTAGTGATCGCGCCCGCCCTGGTTGTTCAGGGCTCCGGTCGTGCGGCCGAACTCGCCGATGAGGACGATGAACGTCTCGTCGAGCAGCGACTTGCCGGCATTCGCGCCCGGCATCGTGGAGAGGTCGGTGAGCAGCGCGGCGAACGCGGGATCGAGCTGGCCGCATTGCGCGTACAACGACTGATTTGCGGCCTTCGTGTAGATGTTGTTGTGATGGTCCCAGCCGCCGAGCGTCGTCTGCACGAAGCGGGTGCCTTTGTTCGAGGCGATGAGATTGCGGGCGACGATCATCGAGTCGCCGAAGGTCGTGTTGCCGTAGCGCACGTGATCGGCGTTGTCGAAGGTGAAGATCGCGTTGATGCCGGGCGCGCGCATGAGCGAGTTGGCCTGCTCGTAGAAATCGCCCATGTCCATCGACGGCTTGCCGAGCGCGCCGGTACCGCGCGCGCGATCGAGTTGATGGAGCAGCGCCCAGCGGCGATCGAAGCGCGTCGTGCCGTCGGGATGGCTGAGCGTCGTCAGCCCCTGCGCGTTCGTCGTCACGCCGAACGGCGCGTACTTCGCCGGGAAATATCCCGATGAGGGAATCGCGCCGGAATTGAGGGCGACGAAGCCGGGCAGCACATCGGTGGGCGTGCGCTTGAGCTGCAGCTCGAGCGCCGCGACGGCGCCGATATGCGGCGAGATCGCGCCGGTGGCACCACCGGGATTGCGCGAGATCTGCACCCAGGTCTGCCCCAGCTGATGCACCGCCGCCCAGGCCAGGCCGGTGCGGGCGATGGCGATCTTGTTCAGATGCTCGGCCGTCTTCGGCAGGAGTCCCTGCGGCCAGCGAACGTCGCCGTAGCTCGTCGGCGCGAAGTCGGCCGGCGTCCACGCGCCCTGCTTGAAGTCCCACATGTCGACGTTGCTCGGCGCGCCGTTGAGGAAGATGAAGATGGCGTTGCGGGCGGTGTTGCGGAGCGTGACGTTCGGCGCGGTCGCGGCCTGCAGCAGGCGCGGATCGAGGACGTCGGCGAAGTACGAGGCGACGAGGCCCGTCCCCGCGACCCGCAGGAAGTTGCGGCGCGAGAAGCCTTCACCGAGGAGAGGAAACGAGCCACCGGGAGGCGTGCATTTGCATTTCATTGGAAGATGAACTCCAGGCTGTTGAGGAGCACGTACTGCAGGTCCTCCGCTCGTTCGGCGAGCGTGCCGGCTTTGAGATAGTCGACGGCGATCTGGCGCTCCTCGGCGGTCGGCTTGCGCGAGAGCGTGGCCAGGTAGAGCTGCTCGGTGATCGTGCCGGGATCGGTCGACGCCGCGAGCACTTTGCTCATCGTCGAGTTGTTCCCCGTGCGGCGCACGCGCGAGACGAGGGTCTGGTTGTTGAGCATCGACAACGCCTGAATGATCGAGCTGTCGTTGCTGCGCGCCGTGTCGTCGCGGTCGCCGCGGCCGAAGTTGTTGATGAACTGCGTCGGCTGGGCGTTGCGCCCTTCGAGTGGATCCGGCATCTGCATGGCCACGCTGACGGGCGACGTGCCCTGCACGTTGAACGACTGGGGCATGTTCGTGGCGGTGGCGATGGCGTCGAACACGACCTCGGCCATCATGCGCCGCGGATAGTGGCGCGCGTAGTACGGCACCCAGGCGTCGTTCCACGTACTTTCGGTGTACGCCGTGGAGAGTTGATACGCGTTCGAGGTCGCCATCGCGCGCAGCACGGCGCGGATGCTGTAGTTCTTGGAGATGAATTCATCCGTGAGCGCTTCGAGCAATTCGGGATGCGTCGGCTGCGTGGCGAGCTTCGAGAGATCGAAGGCGTTCGTGGGCTCGACGATGCCGAGGCCGAACATCTCTTTCCAGAGATAGTTCACCGCGGCGCGGGCGAACTGCCGCTCGGCGGTGAGCATGCGCCCGTAGGCAACGCGCGGCTCTTCGCCGGGTTTCGGCTTCTCGCCGGTGGTGATGAAGGCCGGCGTCACGGTCTCCTGCCCGTTGGTCGGCTGGCGCGGCGACTTGTTGCCGCCGGTGGTGGCGAGGCGATAAGCGCCGTTGGCGTTCAGGCCGACGCTGAACTGGAACAGCGTGGCATTCGGATTCGCGGGATCGGTGTACTGCGTCCCGCGCGCCAAGGTCATCGCGAAGAAGGCCGCCATCTCCCAGAACTGATAGCGGGTCTTGCCGCGCAGCCAGAAGTTGACCGTCTCCAGATGCCCCGCGCCGTCGTGGCAGGAGATGCAGAGCATGGGGATGGCCAGGAACTTCTCGGCGGAGTGGGAGGCCATGTTGTCATAGCTGTCCTGCGCCGGACCGTTGTTCTGGAGCTGGCGGACGATCCAGTTCGCGGGACCGCTGCTGAAGTTCAGGCCGCTGCCGGCGACGAGCTCGCGGACCATCTGGTCGTACGGCTTGCCGGAGCGGACGGAGTCGCGGATGAAGGCGTGATAGGCGTTGCGGCCGAGGTAGTACTCGAGACTGTTGTTCGCGACCTGGACGTTCTGCACGAGATCGCCGAACCACATCGTCCAGCGGTCGGTGAAGGCGTCGGAGGCGAGCAGTTGGTCGATCTTCTTCGTCCGCTTGTCCGCGCTGCCGTCCGCGACGAACGCCAGCACCTCGGCCGAGGTGGGGATCGTGCCGGTCAGATCGAGATAGACGCGGCGCAGAAACTCTTCATCGCCGGCGATCGCCGCCGGGTAGACGCCGTCTTTCTTCTGCTTCGCGGCGATGTGGGTGTCGATGAAGTTCGCCACCGGCAGCTCGCGCGGAGTGAAGATCGGCTTTCCCGCCGAACGCCGCTTGGACGACGCCGGCGATGCCGACGGCGCTAACGCGACGCTCCGCGCGTTCGCGGCGAGCATGCGATAGAGGCTGTCGCGCTCCGCGGCAGGGGTTACGGCAAACGGACAGACTTCGTCCGCAAATGCCGGTGCGACGAGCACCAGCGCCATCACGAGGGCCAGTGATATGCGTCTCATATGCAGATCCGACGTTCGAAGATCAATTGTGTTTACACAGAATAATGCGCCTTTTTCGAAGGAAAGATGTGACGGGAATCGCAACATGTGGAGGACAGGCACTCCTGCCTGTCCAAAGAGAACCGTGGAGGACAGGCAATCCTGCCTGTCCATAGAGAATCGTGGAGGACAGGCAATTTTGCCTATCCAAGGAGAATCGTGGAGGACAGGCAATTCTGCCTGTCCAAAAGAAACCGGGGACAGGCAGGATTGCCTGTCCTCCACTTAGGGGAACCGGGGACAGGCAGGATTGGCTGTCCTCCACTTAGGGGAACCCGGGACAGGCTGAAGCCTGTCCTCCACTTAGAGGGGGGCCGGCTCGATCTCGTGGAGTTTCCGAATATCGACGCTGATCTCCCCTTCTTCGTCGGGAGGGTTGAACATGTTCTGAAAGCGGGCGCCCCAGGCGATCTCGCGCGAGGTGT
>DATFHJ010000277.1:0-3693 GCA_035248585.1 Thermoanaerobaculia bacterium | reverse complement strand
AACGTCGCCCGCGGGTCGAGATGCAGCGTGTACGTGCGGCGGTCGGCGCTGATCTCCCACTTCGTCGCCAGACACGGAATCGGCTGCAGGTTCGCGTCGAACGCGAGGAGCGGCTCGTAGAGATACGCCAGCACCTGCCGCTCTTCCTCGCCGGAGTGGAGGATGTAGTTGAGCGTCTGTACGTCGCTCTCGATGCGCCGCTGCAGCCGGCCGCCGTCGCGGATTTGCTGTTGGGGAATGGGAGTCGGAGCTGGGGGGGGAGCGGGCGTTTCGCGCTCGCAGCGAACGGCGAAGAGGAGCAGGAGCGCGAGGGCCAGACGACGCATTGTCGTGCGGATTCTAGTCTGGCATCGCTTTTGTTGCGCTCGCTACTGCACATGAAGCGCTGCATCGTCCTATTTGTCCTACCAGTCCTAGCCGTCCTAGCGTGCAGCTCTCCGCAAAAAGCCCGCGAGAGCGTGCTCTCCTGGACCGCCGCCGAGAAGATGACCGCCGAGGAGTGGAAACGCGGCGCGGTCACGGACGCGTACGTGCGCAGTACGGCGAAGGTGGCGATCGAGGAATTGCAGAAACTCGATGCACCGGGGCGGGATGAGGCGATTCGCGAGTGGCGTCAGCTGCTCGAGCGGGCAGCGCGATGAAGAACCTTCTCAAGATCGCCCTCGGCATCCTCACCAGCATCGGCGGCTTTCTCGACGTCGGCGCGATCGCCACCAGCGCCGAGGCGGGGGCGGTGTTCGGGCCACGGCTCCTGTGGGTGCTCGCGTTCAGCACGCTCTGCGTGATCTTTCTCGTCGAGATGTCGGGCCGCCTCGCCGCGGTATCGAAGCACACGCTCGCCGACGCGCTGCGCGAGCGCTACGGCTTCCGCTTCTTCGTCATCCCCTACACCTGCGAAGTGCTCGTCGATCTGCTCGTCCTCGGCGCGGAGATCGGCGGCGTCTGCCTCGCGCTGCAGTTCGTCACCGGCGTCCCGTTCCGCTGGTTCGCGATTCCGGTGGCGCTGCTGGTGTGGCTCTTCATCTGGCTCGGCTCGTTCTCGTTCGTCGAAGACGCGACGGCGATTCTCGGCCTCGTCACCGTCGCCTTCGTTGTCGGCGCGATCAAGATGAAGCCCGACCTGCACGCGGTCGCCGCGGGATTCCTCCCGTCGCTGCCGCCGCGGGACGCGGCGCACTACTGGTACATCGCCCTCAGCATCATCGGCGCGATCATCAGTCCGTATCTCATGTACTTCTATTCGGCCGGCGCGGTCGAAGACGGCTGGTCGGTGAAAGACCTGCGCGTGAACCGCGCCGTGGCCACGATCGGCATGAGCTTCGGCAGCGTCGTGGCGATGGGCGTCATGATCGTCGCGGCGATGACACTGCTGCCCGCCGGCATCACGCTCGACCGCTACGAGCAGGCGCCGCTGATGCTCTCCCGCCCTCTCGGGCTCGCGGGTTTCTATCTCTTCGCCGCGTCCCTCGGCATCGCCTGTTTCGGCGCCTGCGTCGAGTCGGCGCTCGCGCTCGCGTATCTCACCGCGCAGACCTTCGGCTGGAACTGGGGCGAGAACATCGCGCCGCGGCGCAACGCGCGGTTCGCGAGCGTCTACACCGGCGCGATCCTGATCGCCGTGTGCATCACGCTCCTCGCCAGCGATCCGCTGAAGCTCACGCTCTTCTCGATGGCGCTCACGGTCGTCATCCTGCCGCTGCTGCTCTTGCCGATGATCATGCTGATGAACGACCGCAAGTTCCTGAAAGAGCATCGCAACGGCTGGATCAGCAACACCATGGGCGTCGTGATCGTCCTGACGGCGCTGATCTTGAGCGTGCTGGCGATTCCGCTGCAATTGATCGGAGGATGATGTGGACCTGCTGCTCGATGTGCTCGACCAACAACTGCTCGACAAACACGATCGCAAGTCGGGCAAAGTCGACGGCATCGCGATCGAGCTCCGCGAAGGAAAGCCGCCGCGCGTCGCGTACCTGGAGATGGGCACGGACCCGCTGGCGCGGCGGATCTCGCCGCGGCTGGAGCGTTGGCTCCAGGCGCTGCGCGCGCGCATGGGACGCAAGGTCGAGCCGTTTCACGTGCCGTGGTCGAAGGTGACGAAGGTGCATCTCACCGTCGACGCGGACATCGACGGAGCGAAGGAGCCGGGCTATCACATCGAGCGCTGGCTGGCGGAGCACATCATCGGCCCGATTCCCGGCTCGCAGCTCGAGCACCCGGACAAGCAGCGATGATCGTTCATCTCGAATTGATCGTCGGCAAGGAAGTGCGCGACAACGCCGGCCGCCGCGCGGGGCGCATCATCCAGGTGCACGGCGAGGAGAAGGGAAAGGAGTTCCTCATCACGCACTACGTCCTCGTCGAGGGCTACATCGGATTCCTCCTGCACGAGCTCGGAGCCACCGGCCGGCGCACGAAGCGCCGCGTGCCGTGGGAGCAGATGGATCTGCGCGATCCGCTGCACCCGCGGCTGTTGTGCGGGGTGGAAGAGCTGGATGTCGGGCGCCGCTAGTCGACCGGAATGAAGTCCTTCGTCTCGAACTCGTACGAGCGAATGCGCCGGCAGACCTCGTAGCTGTTGGTCTGCAGGTCGTCATTGCTGTTGCCTTCGATGCTCGTGAAGATCTCTCCCTTCACGCTGGTCACGATTCCGACGTGACGCCAGCCGTGCCGGCCGCCGCGAACGACGAAGAAGCTGCCGGGGACGATCTTTTTCCGCTCGGCGGCCGATGGTTTGGCAAGAAACCGCTTCTTCGATTTTGCGACACGGACGAGGCGAGGGACGCCGAAGATGCGCGGCAGGGGAGGCGCGACGCCGAGGGACGCGGCAGCCTGGTGGAGGCAATAGGTGGCGAAGCCGGCGCACCATTGGAACGGGCGTCCGTCCTGATCGTCCATGTAGAGGCGCACCCACGGCCCGCGGTTCTGCCCGCCGACCTCGCGCGCGTTCGCCGACAGATGACGCTCGGCACACATCAACACCGCTTCGCTCAACCGCTTGCCGGCCGCGGGAACGGCGGCGGTGGCGGTGCGCTGCGGCGCGATGAGCGCTTCCCACGTGGTGTCATCGACCACGCCCGTCGCCGGCAAATTCTGGCTGTGCTGAAAGATCCGCACCGCGTGCTCCGTCGCCGCGCCGAATCGCCGGTCGATCAGCACTCCGACGCCGCGCAGGCAGAGCCACTCCTGAACCAACTGCACACCACGTCCCCGGTCCCCGCGTTGATAGCGCATGGCCTAACAGTATAGTCACGCTCCGTGTTCGAGTCCGTCGTCCCCGATCCCGCGCAGGACGCCATTGGACGCGTCGCGCGCATCCTGCGCACGATCGCCGGCCTGATCGTGGTCTGGCATCTCATCGCCTTCCTCCTCGCGCTGAACTCGCATCGCGCCATCCACCCGCTCCCGTTCCTGTTCAACGCCGCGCTCGCGGCACTCATGTGGATCACGGCATGGGGGATCGAGGAGCGAAAGAACTGGGCGCGTTGGGTGGGAATCGCCGTCGGGATTCTCGAGCTGTTCAACTTCCCGATCGGGACGCTCGTGGGAATCGCGGTGCTGGTGTATCTGGGGCGGGCGAGCAGGGCGGGGTTGTTCACGTGACTACGGCCACCGCTCCAGCCTGGCGACGCTCCGTGGAGCGGCGGGCTTCAGCCCGCCGGCATCCGTTTTCGGCGGGCTGAAGCCCGCCGC
>DATFHJ010000276.1:0-24672 GCA_035248585.1 Thermoanaerobaculia bacterium | reverse complement strand
AGTTTGGAACGCCGCCGTCCCGGCGGCTGATCCGGCGGCGTCCCGCCGCCGCAGGGCGCCGAGACGGCGCCCGGCCAGCCGGCGAGGACGCCGGCGTTCCGATACGATCGCAGCGTGAACCTGCTGCATCTGTTTGACCTTTCCCTCCTCGCGCGCCGCGATCACGCGGCGCTCGAGTGGGAGGGAACGACCTACACCTTCGGCGAGCTCGAGTCGCGCAGCAACCGCGTGGCGAACGCTTTGCGCGCGCGCGGATTCGAAAAGGGCGACCGCCTCTGCGTCTATCTCGCGAATCGCATCGAGCTGATCGATCTCTTTCTCGCCTGCGTGAAGCTCGGCGTGATCTTCGTGCCGATCAACATCCTCTATCGCGAGCGCGAGATCGCGCACATCACGAAGGACGCGGAGCCGCGGTTGCTGATCACGGCCGGCGGGCTGTTTTCATCGGACGACGAAACGCGTCCGCACGCGGAGCTCGACGGCGAGACGCCCGCCGCGATCATCTACACCTCGGGCACGACCGGCGCGTCGAAGGGTGCGGTGCTCACGCACAACAACTTCATGGCCAACGCCGTGAACCTCACCACGTGCTGGCAGATCACCGACCGCGACCGCTTCCTCCTCGCGCTTCCTCTCTTTCACATCCACGCCCTCGGCAACGGGCTGCACACGTGGCTCGTGAGCGGTTGCCGCATGCGTTTGCTCGAGCGCTTCGATCACCGCAACGCGATCGAACATTTCCTCGACTTTCGTCCGACGCTCTTCTTCGGCGTGCCGACGATGTATGTCCGCCTCCTCGACACGCCGCCTGACGTTGCGCGCACGATCGGCGCGCGCATGCGCCTCTTTGTCTCCGGCTCCGCGCCGCTGCCGGCGCATGTGCTCGCGCAGTTCCGCGAGTTGTTCGGGCACACGATTCTCGAGCGCTACGGCATGACCGAGACGTTCATGAATCTCAGCAATCCGTACGTCGGGGAGCGGCGCGCGGGGACGGTTGGGGTTCCGTTGCCGGGAGTTTCGGTGCGGATTGAAGACGGCGAGCTGTTGGTGCGGGGGGCGAATGTGTTCGCGGGGTATTGGGGGCGCGCCGGAGGCGCGCGCTACACGACCGACGACGGCTTCTTCGCTACCGGCGATCTCGCCACGGTGTCGGATGACGGCTACTACACGCTGCTTGGGCGCAAGTCTGATCTCATCATCTCGGGCGGCTTCAACATCTATCCGCGCGAGATCGAGGAGCTGCTGCTCGAGCACGTCGGCGAGTGCGCCGTCGTCGGCGCGCCGGACGACGTGCGCGGCGAAGTGCCGGTGGCGTACATCGTCGGCGATTTCGACGCCGCGGAGCTGGAGCGCGTCTGCCGCGAGCAGCTGGCGTCGTTCAAGGTGCCGCGGCGATTTGTGAGAGTGGACGCCATTCCGCGAACGGCGCTGGGGAAGGTGCAGAAACACCTCCTGCCGCCGCCGTGATGCTGACGTTCCACTTCCACCGCTTGCGGCCGAACGTGGCCACGGTGTGGCCGACGAACGTGCCGATGGCCGCGCCGGCGATGACGTCGGACGTCCAGTGCGCGTTGTTCTGCACGCGCGCGGCGGCGACGCCGGCGGCGAGGCCGTACGCCCACCAGCGCGCCCGCGGGTAGTGCACGGAGATCGTGCTGGCGAGCGCGAAGGCGGTGGTGGCGTGATTGGACGGGAACGAGTCGCCGTCGCCGTTCGGGCGCGTGCGGTTGGTCAACTGCTTGACCAGCGGCGTGATGCCCTTGGCCGCGATGAGCTGGCTGGCGAAGGCATCGATCGCCGTCCGCCGCGCGTTCTTGTCCTTCGCCGCGAGTCCGTAAAGAAGAAAGCCGGCGATGACTTTGTCCGAGCCGCCGCCGCCGAAGGTCTCGACGCGATCGAGAATCGGCGAGTCATGCCGCGTCGCGAAACGCGCGATCTCGTCATCGAGCAGGAGCGCCGCGCCGGTGGCTGCCGTGGCGACGGCAATCTGTTTTCGCGGGACCGTCGCGCAGGCGAATGTGGAGACTGCGAGAAGAGCGATCAGCGCGCGGTGCACGCGCGCATCCTACGCCGCTTCTTCGTTCCGGTGATCGCTTGTAATCCTTCCGTCACGGATCTCGACGATCCGGCTGGCGCGCTTCGCCAGCGCGGGGTCGTGCGTGATGATGATCAGCGTGCGCCCGCTTTTCCAGAGGTCGGTGAAGATCGACATGATGTCGGTGCCGGAGGACGTGTCGAGGTTTCCGGTCGGCTCGTCGGCGAGGACGATGTCGGGATTCATCGCCAGCGCGCGGGCGATGGCGACGCGCTGCATCTGTCCGCCGGAAAGCTCGGTCGGCTTGTGATCGAGGCGCTCGCCGAGGCCGACGCGCGTGAGCAGCTCGGCCGCGCGCGCGCGGCGCTCTTTCAGCGAGACGCCGCCGAAGAGGAGCGGCAGCTCGACGTTTTCCTGCGCCGAGACGTGCGGCAGGAGATTGAAGTTCTGGAACACGAATCCGACGCGGCGGTTGCGGATCTCCGCGAGCTGGTCGCGCGTCACGCCGCCGACGTTTTCCCCTCCGAGCTCGTAGATCCCTTCGCTCGGCGTGTCGAGACATCCGAGGAGATTCATCAGCGTCGACTTGCCGGAGCCCGAAGGCCCGACGATCGCCACCATTTCACCGGCGCGCACGTCGAGGTCGATGCCTTTCAACGCCTCGACCTTCACCTTGCCGGTGTCGTAGATCTTTTTGATGCTTTCCATGCGGATGATGGATTCCATGTTCGTCCTTACTCTCCGGTGGAGCGGCGGGCTCTCAGCCCGCCGGTTTTTCTTTCGGCGGGCTAAAGCCCGCCGCTCCACGGTTCCTTATTCATAGCGTAACGTCGCCGCCGGATCGACGCGCGCGGCGCGGCGCGCGGGGAAATAGCCCGCGAGCAATCCGATGGTGCCGAGGATGAGCGAGGTGGCGATGCCGATCTGCGGCGAGAGCGTCGGCCGGCCGAGGAACGACATCACTTCGTTGTTCTCCACCGGCAGGAACGTCGCCGCGGCGGCGATGAGCGTCGCGATCATGATCCCGATCGCGCCGCCGATGAACGTGTAGAGCAGCGCCTCGAGCACGAACGGCCAGATGATCCAGCGCGACTTCGCGCCGAGGGCCATCTTCACGCCGATCTCGCGCGTCCGTTCCTTGATCACGGCGAACATGATGTTTGCCACGCCGACGCCGCCGATGAGCAGCGTCAGCGCCCCGACGATGCCGAGAAACATCTGGATGCCGATGGCGATCATCAGCGTCACCTTCGAGCTCTTGACCGTGTTCCAGGTCCCGAACGCGCGGTCGTCTTCGGGGTCGTAGCCGAACTTCGGTCCCATCAGCTCGTTGAATTTCTTCAGCGCCGCGTCCATCTCCTCGGGGGTCTTCGTTTCGATGAGCATGTTGTTCAGCCGCTCGCGGCCGAACTGCGCCTTGAACGTCGTGATCGGAACGCACAAGTGCTGCGCGTCCGGCCCCTGGTACGTGCCCATCTGCGTCTTGTGCTGCATCACGCCGATGACGACGTACGGCGCGTTGTTGATGAGGATCGTCTTGCCGACCGGGTTCACGCCCTTGCCGAAGAGATCGTCCCGCATCTCGTCGCCGAGAAACGCGACGCGGCGGCGCTGCTTCTCGTCTTCCGGCGAGAGCCACCGGCCGCCGGCGACCGGGAAGTGCTTGCGCGCGTCGCCGTACGCGAGGCTCACGCCGTTCACCCGGCCGTTGATCGTTTTGCGCTCGTACGCGATCGCGGTGCGCCACGAAACGACCTCGCCGATTACCGACTTCAGCTCGGGCATGCGCTGACTTACGAACTCGATGTCTTCGATGCGCGGGCGGATGCGGCGTCCGGGCGGCATTCCCTTCCAGGCCTTCGACGTCTCGCCCGGCCAGAGGACGGAGATGTTCTCGCCCATCGCCCGGCGGTTCTTGTCGAGCTGCCGTTTCAGCCCTTCGCCGAACGCGAGCAGCAGCAGAATCGCCACCGTTCCCCACGCGATCGAGGCAATCGTGAGGAACGCGCGCCGCTTCTGCAGCTGTGCGGACGAAGAGAAGAGCGTGGTGATGATGTGGAGATCTTTTTTCATAACTTCATTGCCACCACCGGATCCAACCTCGCCGCATCCCGTGCCGGAAAATACCCCGCCACCAGACCTACGATGCCCAAGGCCGCCGCGGTGAGACTCGCCACGAGCGGCGAGACTTCGGGACGGCCGACGTATTGAACGAAGTCCTGGGGGAAGATCGCGCAGATGCCGAAGGAGATGGCGAAGCCGATCGCGCCGCCGAACATCGTCACGAGCAGCGTCTCGAGCAGGAACTGGCGGAGGATCCAGCCCGACTTCGCGCCGAGGGCCATCTTGATGCCGATCTCGCGCGTCCGCTCTTCGACGATGACGTTCATGATGTTCGACACGCCGATGCCGCCGACGATGAGCGTCAGCACGCCGACGATGCCGAGGAAGGCGTTGAAGGCGAGCATGAACACGTCGAAGAAGTGGAACTGCTCGGTCGTGTCCCAGATCGACAGCGCTTCCTTGTCTTCCTTGTCGAAGCGCAGCCGCTTGCCGAACGCGCCGCGCAGCCGCTCGATCAATTGCTTCGTGCCGTCCGGATCGGCCGGCTGCAGCACCATGTTGTCGACGTACTTGTCGCCGCTGAGCGCGCGGAACGTGGAGGAGGGGATGAACGCCTTCTCGTTGTCACGGCCGCTGTAGCTCGAATCCTGTTCCTTCTTTTTCAGCACGCCGATGATCTGGAACGGCGACTGGTTGAGGAGCACGGTTTTGCCGATCGCATCGGTCGGGCCGAAGATATTCGTCTTCAGCTCGTCGCCGAGAAAGATGACGCGGCGCTGATCGCCGTCGTCGATCGGATTGACGAAGCGCCCGCCCGGCTCGGGGATGAGATTGCGCATCTCCCCGAACTCCGCGGTGATGCCGGAGATGTCGACGGACATCGTTTTCGTGCCGTAGTCGAGGCGCATCGAGTTCATGTACTCGCCGGAGATGCGCTTGAGTCCCTGCACTTCGCTGCGAATCGCGCTGATGTCATCCTCGGCGATGCGCAGCCGCCGCCCCTTGCCGAGCCCTTCGTACGGAATCGACGTCAGACCCGGCCAGACGATGCAGATCCGATCGCCCAGGCCCGCCGTGTTCCGGATCAGCTGCTTGTGCAGCCCCGTTCCGAACGCGAGCATCAGACTGATCTCCACCGTTCCCCACACGATCCCGAACACCGTCAGGAACGTACGGAGCTTCTCGGTGCGAATATCGCGAAAGAGCTGGCGGAGGACGTCTTTCATCGGTTCGAAACCTGTGGAGCGGCGGGCTTCAGCCCGCCGGTTTCTTTCGGCGGGCTAAAGCCCGCCGCTCCACTACGAAATCTCCTTCGGCGGCCGCTCCACAACCTTATCGCCCTTCTTGAGTCCCGACACGATCTCGATGTTCAAACCGTCCGAAATGCCGGTCTTGATCTCGACTTTGCGCGGTTCTTCTTTCGGGTTGGCGTTCGGGAGCTCGACGTAGGTTTTCTTGCCGCCGTCTTCGAAGAGGACGAGGCGCTCGGGGAGGACGAGGACGTCTTTCTTTTCGCGGATGATGACGTCGGCGTTGGCGGAGTAGCCGGCGCGGAGGGTGATCTTCTGGCCGGGATCGAGCTCGATCTCGACGTCGAAGAGCGTGGCCCCTTCCTTCTGCTGCGCCTGCGGCGCGATGCGCGCGACTTTGCCGGTGACGACGTCGGTCGGCAGCGCGCCGACTTTGATGCGCGCGGTCATGCCGACGGAGAGCTTGCCGACGTCGATCTCATCGACCGTGCCTTTGAAAATCAGGTCCGACATGTTGGCTACGGTCGCCATTTCGGTGCCGGGCTGGTACGACGTCAGCGGCACGATCGGATCGCCTTCATTGACCGAGCGGGTGAGGATCGTTCCCGCCGCCGGCGCGCGGATGATCGACTCCGTCGAGTTGCTGGAGAGGCGTCCGCGGCGGACCAGCTCGCGGTCCTGCTGCGCCTTCGTCAGCGCGACGCGGGCGAGCTCGTATGCTTCTTTCTTCGCGTCGACGTCCGACTTCGGCAGCACGCCGCCGGTTGAAAGCTCCATCGAGCGGTTGTAGTCCGACTCGGCGCGGCGGAACGAGGCCGTGGCCGATTCCACGCGGCGGTCCACCTCGGTCACTTCGAGCGGCGTCGGATCGGGCGCGATCTCGAACAGCGCGTCGCCGGCCCTGACCGTGTCTCCGACCTGCACGCGCGCGTGGCGCACGATGCCGGAGATCTTCGATTTGACCTGGAACTTCTGGCGAGGCTGGATCTGGCCGACCGCGACTGCTTTCTCGACGATCGTGCCGTTGGTGGCTTCGACCTGTTTCAGCCCACCGTCATTCTTCTTTCCGTTGCGGACGACGGCATACACTCCGACGGTGACCGCGGCGGCAACGACAAGAAACAGAAGGACTTTTGCGAGTCTCGACATGAACGGAGCTTCTCCCTAGCGGACAATTACGCCGCGAACTACGAAAAGTTTCAGCGATGAATTCCCCACTCGTCTGTCCTCATTGCAAGGCCGCGCTCGACAGGGCGTTCTGCTGTCCAGGTTGTGCTCGCTGCTATCCCGATGGTGATTTTGCCGAGGGGCGGTATTACGACCACTTCGACGGCACAACTCCATTGACGCCCGAGCACGCCAAAGGTTTGGAACTGGAGCTGGAAGGGACGCGGCGAAGGATTCTGGATTTCTACCTGCCGCTGCTGCCGCGCGGCGCGCGCGTCCTCGACTGCGGCTGCGGCAACGGCCTCTCGGTCGACCTCCTCACCGAGCGTGGCTTCGACGCGTGGGGCAACGACCTCTCGCAACTGCGCAAGTGGCAGTGGCGCGAGCGCGAGCATCGCGACCGGCTCGTCGTTGCCTCCGCGCTGACGCTCCCGTTCGCCGACGACGCGTTCGACGTCGTGATCTCGTCCGGCGTGATCGAGCACATCGGCGTCTCCGAAACGTCGGTCCCTCGCTACGCGGTGACGCCGCTTCCGAATCGCGACGAGCTCCGCGCCGCCTTTCTCCGCGAGCTCCTGCGCGTCGCGCCGACGGTTTACCTCGACTGCCCGAACGGCGCGTTCCCGATCGATTTCTGGCACGGCGATACGCCCGGTTCGGCGCGCTTTCACTCGCTTCGCGAGGGATTCCTGCCGACGTTTTCCGAGATCCGGGCAATCGCTCCGCGAGTCGAGCCGCTGTCGCCTTACAAGCGATTGCAGTTTCGCCAGGCGTCGCAGCATTGGTACGGGCGGCTGTTAGGCCGCCCGGCGGATTGGTTCTTTCGGTTCATGCCGAAATTCGTGGCGAAAAGCGCCATTAATCCATTTCTCGTTCTTCGCGTCGAGCGGGCAGGATTTAGGTAAACAGGCGTATAGTTGCTGATGTCCTTATTCCTTCAATTTCGGGGGCATCTGCTTGCTTGGCAAGACTGTCTCGCATTACGAAGTGACGCGTTCGCTGGGCGCCGGCGCCATGGGCGAAGTCTATGCGGCCCGCGACACGCTCCTCGGCCGCAACGTGGCCATCAAGGTCCTGCTGACCGGCGGCGTGGCCGCGGAGGAGAGCCGGCTGCGGTTTCTGCAGGAAGCGCGGGCGGCCTCGGCGCTGAATCATCCCAACATCGTCACGATCTACGACGTCGTCCGCGACGGTGAGATCGACTGCATCATCATGGAGCTGGTCGCGGGCGAGACGCTCGACGCCCGGGTCGCGCGCGCGCCGCTGTCGCTCGAAGAAACGCTCGACGTGATGGACCGGATCGCCGATGCCCTGGCCGCCGCGCACGCGCGCGGCATCGTGCACCGCGACCTGAAGCCGGCCAACGTGATGCTCACGCCGGCGGGAGGATTGAAGATTCTCGATTTCGGGCTGGCGAAGCTGTTCGCCGGCCCGGAGGCGTCGGCCGGTTCGCTGAAGATGCTGAGCACGCAGTCCGGCATCGTCGTCGGCACGCCCAGCTTCATGTCTCCGGAGCAGGTCCTCGGCAAGCCGCTCGACGGCCGCTCCGATCTCTTCTCCCTCGGCTCGATGGGCGTGGAGATGCTGACCGGCCACAATCCGTTCGAGGCCGACTCCGTCGTCGCGACGATGCATCAGATCGCGTACGGCGCCGCGCCGTCGTTCGAGAACGTTCCGATCGTCGCGATTCCGCTGTTCGAGAAGCTGCTGATGCGCGACAAGGAGCAGCGCTACCAGTCGGCGGACGAGCTGCGCCGCGCGATCGCGGAGCTCCGCGCGAGCTCGGGATTGCACACGGCCCATCTGAAAGTGCGCACGGCCTCGCGCCGCACGAACCGGGTGTGGATCGCCGCCGCGGCGCTGATCGTGATCGCCATCGGCCTCGGCGCCGCGCAGATCTGGCGCACGCGCGCCAGCGCGTCGGTCGCCGGGCCCGCGCCGGAAGCGTTCAAGCCGCCGCAGACCGCGCACGAACATGTGCAGCGCGGGAATCAGCTGCTGGCCACGTATTGGCGAAAGGGATATGCCGACAACGCGATCGAGGAGTTTCAGCGCGCGATCGCGCTCGACGCGAATCATGCGCCGGCGCACGCGGGACTGTCGCGGGCCTATTCGCGCAAGTTCAACCTCGTCAAGGACAGGACGTGGCTCGACCTGGCGCTCAAGAACGGGCGTCATGCGATCGAGCTGGATCCGCAGCTCGCCGCCGCGCACGTGGCGGTCGGGGTCGCGCAGCTGTGGGGCGGTGACCTCGAGGGATCGCGCAAAGAGCTCGAGCAGACGCTGGCGACGGATCCGGCGAACGTCGACGCGATGCGCTGGCTGGCCGAGGTCGCGTCTCGCGGCAAAGACCAGGCGGGCGCGGAAGCGCACCTGCGGAAGGCGCTCGCGCTGCGGCCGCGCGATCCGGAGCTGCATCTCGCGCTCGGCTGGCTGCTGTACCAGACCACGCGCTATGACCAGGCCGCGGCCGAATTTCGCCAGGTCAACGTGATCGCGCCCGACCTCGTCGCGGGCTATCGGAATCTCGCCGCGACGCTGCACATGCGCGGCGACTACGCCGGCGCGGCGCGTGCCATTCAGCAGTCACTGGAGATCGAGCCCGACGTCGCCGCGTACTCGAATCTCGGCACGCTGTATTTCTTCCAGGGGCTGTATCCGCAGTCCGTGACCGCCTTCGAGAAGGCGGTGCAGCTGGGAGCGAACAATCACGTCGTCTGGGCGAATCTCGGCGATGCGTATCGCTGGACGCCCGGCAATCAGGCCAAGGCGCGCGAGGCCTTCGCCGCCGCGCTGAATCTGCTCGACGATCAAATCCGGCAGCACCCCGATGACGCCACGCTGCAGTCGCGCAGAGCGCTCTATCTTGCAAAGCAGGGGAATGCGCGCGGCGGACTCTCCGCGGCCGACGCGCTCATGGCGCGGAAGGAAGCCGATCCGCAGAATCTCTATCGTCTCGCGCTTGCGTTCGAGCTCTCCGGCGCGCGCGGGAAAAGCCTCGATGCGCTGGCCAGAGCCATCCGCAACGGCTATTCGACCGAGGAGATCAAAACCGATCCCGAGCTCGCGTCGCTCCGGCGCGATATGCAGTTTCAGCGAATGATGGTGACGGTCCAATAGCAGAGAGAAAAGGAGGCAACCATGACGCAGTTTCATATCGATATGGGATACGACTGGGATGCGGTTTCGGGACAGCTCAATCTGCAATGGGGAGTGCTGGCGATGGTCACGGTCAATAACCAGCTGACGGCAGTACCCGCATACGTCAGCGACTTCAAGCCCGGCGATACGGTCCAGTTTTTCATTTATGACCTGTCGCCGCTGAATGATGGAACGCAGGCGCCGAATACCACGCCAAGCCTGCCGACTGCCTGGATGGCCTCGGTCGCAGCCGATTCGGCCACGAAGGCCAATGGGTTCGTCTGGCCGTTCGACGCGCCGAGCGTGTCCCTCATCACGGGCGGAACCTGCAGCGTCATCGGGGCCGGCGGCACGAACCCGCCTTCAAAGCTGGGGAGCACGGTCTTTCCAGGCGGACCGTATTACTGCTGGCAGGTGCAGGTTGCGACGTTCGTGAACGGCAACCCCGTGTTGCAGGTCCTGACGGCAAACGTTCTGAACCTGGGCAGCTTCAATCTGACGTTTCAGGTGACCGCGTCGCTCAACTCCTCGACGACCACGCAGCAGACCTATACCGTCGACCCCGAAATGATCGTGACTTCGACCGGCGGCATCATCCCGGTCCCTACAGGGTCGACCGAACCCGTCTAAATCGGCGGCCCCGGCGGAATCTCCGGCAGGCGTGGCGGTTGCCACGCCTCGGCCGGCCGGTCGAGGAAGCGCTTGATGTCGTCGCGCGTCATGGCGCGATGCGCGTTCTCGGCGGCGTCCGCGACGTTCGTCAGGCGGGACGACAGGCGGCGCAGTGCATCCGAGGCCTCGGCGCGCACTTGCGGATCGGCGTCGCGATTCGCGGCCAACTCTGCGAGGCGGACGAAGATCAGCGTGCGCGTGGCGCGGGTGATTCGGCCTTCGCGCGCGGCGACGTCGATGAGCGCGTCGAGCACGTCGCGCAAGGGAAGCTCGTTCTGTTGTGCGAGCCGCGCGCAGCGCGCGGGGTCGAGCAGCGCGGAGACGGTGATGTCGGCGCTCGTGGTCGCGGCGGCGATCGGGTCGAAGGCGGGATCGGTGCGGCGCGCGAAGCGCTCCGTGTTCGCGTCGCCGGTGGCGTACGCGGGCGGCGGGATGAGATCGACGATGCGCTGCGGGATCGTGAGAAACGACGGCTGCAGCGTTTCGAGAATCGCGTTCAGCGCTTCGCGCTGCTGCTTCGCCGGCACCACGCGCGGCGGGGTGCGGTCGTAGGTGAAGTAGACGCCGCCCACGGACTTCGCCGCGGCTTCGAGTTGATAGCGATGATGCAGGAAGAGCGGCACGAGCGTGACTTCGAGATCGCCGACCGTGCGCTCGCCGAACTGCTCGAGCGCGATGCGGCGCACTTCGATCTCGTGCTTCAGCATCGCCACCGGATCGCCGCCGTTGTCCCACACGCTGCCGAGAGGATGCGCGCCGCTGACCGGGCGCGAATGCGGATCGGAGACGAACAGCGGCACCGCCTTCGCCAGCGCCTCGAGCTGCGCGTCATTCGCCACCGGCTGATACGCGTACTTGATCGCGGCGATGTCGTACGGTCCCACCCCCGCCGTGTAGGCCTCGGATAGATCGAGCTTGCCGTTGACGATCTTCACGTACGGTGCGGGATAGTCCATCACCGAGGCGCGGCCGTCCGTCGACGCGGCCATGTTGTGATCGAGGCCGAGAGTGTGGCCGACTTCGTGCGCGGACAACTGGCGAATTCGGGCCAGCGCCATCAGCGACGGCGACGATTTCGGATCGAGCTCGTCGTACACCGGCATCAGTCCGCGCGCGATCATCACGTCCTGGCGGATGCGCAGCGAGCCGAGAAGCACGTTGCCTTTGATGATCTCGCCGGTGCGCGGATCCGTCACGCCGCCGCCGTACGACCAGCCGCGCGTGGAGCGGTGGACCCAGTTGATCATGTTGTAGCGGATGTCCATCGGGTCGGCGTCGGGGGGCAGCACCTTCACCTGGAATCCGTTCGGGAATCCCGCCGCTTCGAACGCCGCGTTCCACCACGACGCTCCTTCGACGAGCGCGCTGCGGATCGGCTCCGGGACGCCGTTGTCGACGTAGTAGACGATCGTTTGTCCCGGCTCGAGACGATGCCGCGAGATCCAGTGCTTCGAGATCGGCTCGGTGAACGGCGAGGCGTAGTCGTAGAACTCGGGACCGAACACTCCGACGCGCGGATCGCTGCGCCGCGGCGTGAAGCCGGGCGGCGGCGAGGCGACGAAGGAGTGATGCTCGCGCACCGTGATGATGTCCGCGGTCGGCGTGACGTCGCGCACGAGGTTGCCGGGGCGGTCGTTCGTGGAGAACGTCAGCGTCGCTTCGACTTCCGTGTTGCGCGGGAACGCCTTCGTGTTCGGCAGATAGATCGCGCTGCGATTCTTGTCGAGCGAGTACGAGCCCTGCTGCGCGTCGCGCAGCCGCCGCGCCACGCCGTGCGCATCGCTGAGAAAGAAATCGGTGGCGTCGACGAGCACGCCGTTGCCGGTCTTCGACTCGACCTTGAACGCGGCGAGCACCGACTGCGCGAACGACTCCTCCACCGCGCGCCGCTCCGCTCTGTCATTCGACAGCGCGCGATACGCGAAGTTCGGCTCGACCATCAGCACGCGCGGGCCGACGCGCTCGAAGCGGATGACGTGCGTCGCACCGAGCTGATGCCGGTCGAGCCCGATCGGATTCGACCCGACGCCCGAGGCCAGCGAGACCTGCCAGATCAGCTCTTCGTTGAAGCGCGTGATCTCCATCATCAGCTTGCCGGTTTCCGCATCCCACCGCAGCGGAATGAACCCGTCGAGATTTTGGACTGCGGCGACGCCAGTCGCCGCTTTCACTTCCGGCGGCGCCGGAGTCTGGGGTGTCGTGGTGGCACATGCGGCGAGGAGAAGTAGAAAAAAGCGGCAGCTATGCTGCCGCAGTCCAAAAGGCTTCGCCATCATTCCCCCAACGCCCCATACATCACCAGCCGGAAGCGCGACGCGCCTTCGGCGCCGCGCACCTTCGCGGCGATCTTTTCGTGCACGTCCGGCGTCCATTTCGTCCAGCGCTCGAAGAACGCCTTCGCCGCGTCCTTGTTGCCGTCGTGCTGCAGCTTGACGACTTCGCGGAGCAGCGAATTCACGGTCTCCGGGTATTTGTCATACGCGACCTTCAGCTGCACGGTCTTCGGATCGAACGTGAGCAGTCCCTTGTCGAGGAACCAGTTGAACTGGATCAGCTCCATCGTCTCGTAGGCCTGGTCGGGGCGCGGCTTGTTGTTGACGATCGCGCGGCGGATGCCCGCGGCCTGAATCGCGCGCAGCGCCGGATGATTCATCTTGTGCAGGGCGAAGAGCGACACGAGATCCGATTTCATCTCCTCGGCGGAATCGGCGTATTCACCGAGACCGCTGCCGTCCGGGCCGAGGTAATGACCGATCTCGTGCCAGAGCGTGCGCTGGATGCTGCCCTCGGGATCGAAGTCGTTCGCGTGCTCGGGCGCGGTGACGGCGCGCCACACGCGCTGCGTCGCGGCCACCAGCTCCGGATGGCGCATGATGTTCTCGCGCAGCAGGATCGTGCGTCCGTAGCGGCGCGCGAAGAGCGGATCGTTCGGCAGGATCGTCGCGGTGTTCGTCCCGCGCGCCTGTCCGTAATCGGCAATCACTTCATACACGCCGATCGGGATGTCTTCCTTCACCCGCTTGTGCGGCTCGTACGGCAGCGCGTCTTCGATGGCCTGCAGTCCGCCGAGCGCCTTCGCCAGCTCGGCGGTCGCCTTTTCGTTCTTCAGCAGGATGCTCATGCTATAGAAGGCCTTCACGCCGTACAGCGCGTCGTCGTACGTCTCGTATGCGCCGAGCTGCATGTTGAGGCGCTGGAAGCGTCCGGTGACCCATGACGCGTCGCCGCTTTCGTAGTCGTTCGACAGCAGATCGCGCGAGCGGTTCCAGACGTAGCGCGCGAGCTCGGGATCGCTCGGCTCGAGGTAGAGCGCCGCGCGGATCAGCCGGTTGTACATCTCGATCGTTTCGTCGGCGTAGGCGATCGTGTACGGCATGGCGTAGAAGCTCTTGCCGTCCGCGCCGAGCTGCCGCGAGCGCATGAAGCTTTCCCGGAACGGATGCATGGTGCGCACGATCGGGTAGAGCGTGAAGATCTGGAGATCGCCGGCGAGACTGTTCTTCGTCTCGCGGCGGACGACGGTGCGCTGGTCGAGGATGTTGTCGCGCATCTCCGGACGCGCGGCGAGGAACGCGTCGATCTCCGCCTTCGTGGCGTCGGCCGGATACATGTTCCGGCCCGGGTCCGGCGGCCTTACGTTGAGGAACGGCTCGCGCTTGTTGTCGAGCGTCGTGGCGATCGGTCCCTGAAAGAGCCGGTAGAGCGTGCGCAGATTCTTGGTGCGCGCGGGGCTGCCGTTGCGGAAGTCGATCGTGCGCAGTTGCTCGAACGCCTCGAGTGCCTGCGGATGCCGCTGCTTTTCGTACAGCTTCTGCACGACCGCGCCGACTTCGAACAGCTCCTTCAGCGCGGCCTGTTCATTCTGCGGCAGCGCCGACAGATCGGGCGCGAGCCGGATGGTGATGGTCTTGTCGAGGATCTCCTTCGACCGCGCCTCGGACCAGTACGCGTCCGGGATCGGCGGCGGAGGAGGAGGTGGTTCCTGGGCGGACATGGAGACACTCGCAATGATGGCAAGCAAGAGGAGTCGTTTCATCGGCGGCGAACGGTATCACCTTCTCGTTAAGTGGAGGACAGGCACTCCTGCCTGTCCTGAGCGAAGCGATTAGACCGGACAGGCAGGAGTGCCTGTCCTCCACTTTAGCTTTTCGCGATCGACGCCACGATGTCCGCCAGCGCGGCGACGGCGAACGGCTTGCGCAGCACGCCGCCGACGGTGGACGGGTCGATGAACTGCAGCGATTCGTCGGCGGCGGCGGTCATGATCACGGTCTTCTTCAGCAGCTCGGGCTTGCGGATCATGAGGTGGCGCAGGACGTCGAAGCCGGAGAGGCGGGGGAGGGTGAGGTCGAGGAGGATGCTGTCGAAGTGATCGTGCATGAGGCGCTCGATCGCGGCGTCTCCCTCGGAGACCATCGTCAGCGCGCACGAGCTCTCGAGCACGGATTGAATGCGCGCGGCGATTACCTGCTCGTCTTCAATGACCAGCACGCGATACGGCTTCGAATCGCTGGCCGGCGCGGGAGCGGGCGTGGCGGCGGGCTGCGGGGTTTCCGGTTGCGTGAAGCGCGTGACGGCGGCGATGAGCTTGTCGCGCGTGAGCGGCTTGCAGATCCAGCCGTCGGCGTCGGAGGCTTCGAAGAGGCGGCGCACGCGGTCTTCGCTGAGCGCGGAGACGAGAACGATCGGGACGTGACGGCGCGCGCGGATCAGCGAGCCGAGGCGATGGCCGGGGATCTGGGGAAGCTCGATGTCGATCAGCACGAGGTCGGGCGTGGAGCTGGCGAGTGCGGCCATGAGCTCAGCGATGTTGCCGGCGGTCACGGTCGCGAAACCCTCGCGCTCGCACAGCCGCGCCGCCTGCATGCGAAACGACGGGTTGTCGTCGACAATGAGGATGGTGAACATCGAACCGGCCGAGACTTTAGCATGTGTTTGATCGCGCTCGCGCACGGCCCGCGCTTCGTGCTCGCGGCCAATCGCGACGAGGATTACGAGCGTGCGACGAAGACCGCGCACGTGTGGGAAGACGCGCCGGACGTCGTCGGCGGACGCGACGCATTACACGGCGGATCGTGGCTTGCCGTCTCGCGCCGCGGCCGCTTTGCGGCGGTGACGAATCTTCGCGGCGCGGCGCGGCGCAGCCGCTCGCGCGGCTTGCTGGTGAGCTCGTTCGTGAAATCGGACGAATCGCCGGAAACCTTTGCGGCGAACGTCGCCCGCGAAGCGGAGCATTACGCCGGGTTTCACCTCATTGTGGGTGAATTCGGCAAGACGTTGGTTTATGTCTCGGCGGAAGAACAGCCGCGCGTGCTCGAGCATGGCATTTATGCATTCAGCAATGCGCCCCTCGGCGAGCATTGGCCGAAAGTCACGATTGCCATTGAGAAAATGCAGGAAAACCCCGACGTTTCCGAGTTGCTGCGATTTCTCAATACACCGCGCAACAGTGGCCGCGTCGAGGAAGAGGTTTTCATTGCAGGAGACCGCTACGGCACGCGCGCGTCGACGGTCGTGATCGCCACAATGGACGAGATTCTCTTCGTCGAACAGAACTACTCGCGCGGCGGAATGGCGTCCTCCTCGACGTCCTTCGGTTCGATGGCGGTGGGCGGTGGATGGACGTCGCGCGTGTAGTTGTCCGCGCGGCCGCCGCCGCTCCAGCCGCCGTCGCGCGCGTATTCGTCGCCCAGGCCTTCCTCGTGATCGTCGCGGGCGTAAGGGCCGCTGATTTCGTGATTTGCCATTGTTGCCAAACCTCCACCACGAGCTCGACTGCAATCGACGTGCAACCGGGTAGGATGTCGGCGTGCTCAACCGCCGTTCGATCGCTCCGCTGCTGCTCGTTCTCGCCGCGTGCGCTTCGTCATCGAAACTCGCGGACCGCAACACGCTCGACTGCGAGCACGGCGAGGTCCAGGTTCGCGTCGGGCTCGAAGGCTCGAGCATCGGCATGGAGCGCACCGAAGACCGGAGGATGTTGCACGTCGAGATCTCGAACAACTCGCGCGAGGACATCGTCGTCAAGGCGATCCGCGTCGATTCCATCCCGCGCATGCAGGCGACGTATCAGGTCGACAATACCTATCGCACGTTCAATGAGCGCATTGCCGAGAACGGAGACCACGAGTTCGAGCTGCCGATGACCGGACGCGCGTTGCGCCGCGATCCCCGAGGACAGAGCGTCGACAGCGAGACGCCGGGATTGCTCGAGCTCTCGGTGACGGTATTGCTCGAAGGCAATGACTCCTATCGCTGCAGCCTCCTCGTTCCCGCGCCCGTGTCTTAAGGAGATCGCATGCGAATCGTGATGCTGTTGCCGCTGGTCCTGCTCCTCGCCGCGTGCAGTTCGTCGAACGATTTCGGGATCCCGGAGAGCCCCACGCTCGGCGACTGCACGCGCGGTGAGGTGCAGGTGCGCGCCGGGATCTCCGACGCGCGTGAAGGCAAGGACATCTCGGCCGACTGGCTCGAGTTCAGCATCGAGGTCGCGAACATGGCCAAGGGCAAGGACCTGGTCGTGAAATCGGTCCGCATCGATCCCCGAGGTACGACGAACGTCCCGTACGTCTTCGAGCCGGTGGGCCGGACGTTCAACGTGACGATTCCCGAGAACGAGGAGCACGTGTTCGAGCTCGAGACGACGGGGAAGATCGTGGCGCCGAGCCAGAGGCAGCCGGCGCTCGGCGACGGGAACCGGCTGATGTTCTTTGCGGCGATAACGCTGGAGAGCGGCGAGACGTATCGCTGCCAGTTCGAGAATCGCGTCCCGCGCTGGTAGAGGGCCTGTCAGAAGGATTGATCACGCCGAGGTACGTGACGTTCGGGCGATTGTCGGGCTCGATGCCGGCCAGCGTGGCTCGCGCGCAGCCGCGCAGGACGAGCTCGCGATTGATGAACAGCGCGTCGGGCGAGCGATAGACGAGGACCTCCTCGCCGCTCCGTTCGAGCATCACCCACGCATTGGCCAGCGTCCAGCGCAGCAGCTCCCGCGCGCGAAGCTCGTCCGTGATGGCGACCCCGGCGAGGCGCACGCTCACGCGCGTGCCGCGATCCTCGATCGTGATCGTCCGGCCGTTTTCGATTTCCAGCACCCGCACCATCGCCCCCTCGGCGCGGAGCGCAAACAGAGCTACAGCAGAGAAGAAGAGAATTCGTTTCATTGCGTCGTTCGGTGAAGAGAGAAAGGAAGGACGACGCGCGGGGCGTGTGGGAGCCTCAGGATACCACGAGTAGCGCGCGCCTCCGGCGCGCCTCTGGGGGGACGGGGGGCGCGCCGGAGGCGCGCGCTACTCGTGGCACCCCGCTCGCACTATTAGCGATCGCGCGAAGGAGGGCGTATGAATCAAAAACTCGACGAACTGAAGTCGCGCGGGCTGGAGAAGCTGCACAACGCACAGTGCAACGTGGAAACGTCGATGCGCACGAGCCCGATGAAGTGGGCCGGCATCGCCGCGGGCACGGGCCTGGGCCTCGGCATCGCCGGCCGCATCGCGCGGGGGCGCAGCAAGCGTTCGCGTGCATTGCCGGAGCTGGTGATCATTGATTCACGCTGTTGACGTCGCCATGACAAACGCCGCGCTCGCCGCGGCGTTTGCCATAGCTGTTCACCGTTCGTTGACTAACTTCTTTGAAACCCTGACGTCCACTATACGAATACTTTCGTACAAGTAATTCTACGGAGGGGTTTTTGTGAAAAGACTGACGGTCGCCCTTATCCTGGCCGCCATTTCCACCGCAGCATTCGCGCAGTTGCCACCACCCGTCGCCCTCGCCAAAACAGACGCACCGATTCAGATCGACGGCGATCTTTCCGACGCCGCGTGGCAGAACGCCGCGAAATACGAGACCTGGTACGAAACGAATCCCGGCGACAACGTCGAGCCGAAGGTGAAGACCGTCGGCCGGATCACGTACGACTCGAAGTTTCTCTACGTCGCCGTCGATGCGTTCGACAACAAGCCGTCCGACATCATCGCGCCGTACGCCGATCACGATCAGATCAGCGGCAACACCGACGACTACGCCGGCATCATCGTCGACACGCGCAACGACGGGAAGACCGCGTACCTCTTCCTCGTCACCGCGCGCGGCGTGCAGTACGACGCCATCACCGACGACGCCGGCAATGGCGAAGACAGCTCGCCCGATTTCTTCTGGGACACCGCGGCGAAGGTGAACGACCACGGCTGGACGATGGAGATGCGCGTGCCGTTCTCGTCGCTGCGCTACGACAACCCGAACCCCGCCGAGTGGGGCCTGGTCATCTATCGCAACTGGCCGCGCGACCGCCGCTATCAGATGTTCACGAGCAAGCTGCCGCGCGACAAGAACTGCTTCGTCTGCAACTTCGGAAAAGTGACGGGCTTGCAGGGACTGCCGGCCGGCGATCACTTCGTGGCCGCGCCGTACATGACGGCGAATCAGCTCGGCGAACCGGCGAACGGCCTCGGCACTCCGCTGAAGACGCAGCAGGTCGGTACCGAGGCCGGTCTCGATTTCAAATGGAACCCGACCGCCGACATGGCCGTCGACGCGACGATCAATCCCGACTTCTCGCAGGTCGAATCCGACGTCGCGGTGATCTCGACGAACGAGCGCTTCGCGATCTTCCTCCCCGAAAAGCGCCCCTTCTTCCTCGAAGGCGTGGAGCTGTTCTCGACGCCGATCCAGGCCGTCTACACGCGAACGCTGACGTCGCCGCGCTGGGGCGCGCGTACGACGGGCAAGACCGGCCAGTACGCGTACACGGCGCTCGTGGCGCAGGATCGCGGCGGCGGCTCGGTGATCATTCCGTCCGCGTTCGGATCCGATTTCGCGCCGCAGGAGCTCTCCTCGATCGCCGCGATCGGCCGGCTCCGCCGCGATTTCGGCCGCTCGTTCATCAGCATGCTCCTCACGACGCGCGAGTCCGAGGGTGGCGCGCACAACCGCGTGCTCGGCCCCGACTTCCAGTGGCGCCTCGGCGACAACCACACGTTCACCGGCCAGTACCTCATCAGCCGCACCGTCACGCCGGAGCGTCCCGATCTTTCGTCGGAGTGGAACGGGCAGAAGCTGAACGGATACGGCGCGTACGGCTGGTATCAATTCTCCAGCTCGAAGAACGATTTCTACGTCAACTACAGCGACTACTCGGACGACTTCCGCGCCGACAACGGCTTCGTGCCGCAGGTCGGATGGCGCGGCAGCTACGCCGAGGTGGGACACACGTGGCGGCCGAAAGGATTCTTCAACCGCTTCCGCGGCTATGTGTTCGGCGAGTACGACAACACCCATGCCGGCGATCCGCTCTACCGGCTGGTGTCGGCGGGATTCGGCGCCGACGGCAAGCATCGCTCGTTCACGCGCATCCGCCTGTCGCACGACCAGGTCGCGAACGCGGGCGAGCTGTTCGACCGCAATCGCATCTACTTCACCGAGCAGTTCGGCGTGAGCCGCATCATCAGCTTCATCAGCGTCGACGGCTGGATCGGCGATGAAGTGGACTTCGCGACGAACCGCCTCGGCCGCGGTGCGAACCTCGCCTTCAGCGCGACGCTTCGCCCGACGAATCACCTGCAGCTCGGCCTCTCCACCAGCCTGCGCTGGCTGAACATCCGCAGCGACCGTCTCTTCACGTCGCAGGTCGAGCGTTTGAAAGCGACGTACACGTTCAACCCGCGCATGTTCCTCCGCGCGATCGTGCAGAACCAGCGCACGAACCGCGACGTGGCGCTGTCCGGCTTCGCGACCGATCAGCACAGCGGCTCGCTCGCCACGCAGCTGCTGTTCGCCTACAAGATCAACTGGCAGACCGTCGCCTACATCGGCTACGGCGATCTCGACGAAGTGGTCGGCCCCGAAGGCGACTTCGAGCCAAGCAACCGGCAGGTGTTCGCGAAGGTCAGTTACGCGTTCCAGAGGTAGGGATTTGCCCCCTGCGAGCCCTCCGAATACGGAGGGCTCGCATGGACCGCATCGATCTCCACACGCACGTCTTCAACGTCCGGTATCTGCCCATCGCCGGCGTGCTGCATCAGCGCGGGCATCTGCCGAGGATCGTCGCCCGCGGAATCGCGAAGCTGCTGAACTGGCGCACCGGCGATCAGATCGGACATCCGAAGGGCGGGCTGGAGTCGACCAGCGACGCCGTGCTGATGGCGCAGGACACGGCGGAAGCGGCGGTGAATCCGGCGGCCGCGCTGGCGGCGGCGACGCCGCCCGAGCTCGTCGACGATCCCGACGTGCGCGAAGCGCTGGCGATGATCGGCAGCGGCTCGACGAAGGCGATGCTCGAGACGACGATGGCGGACTTTGACGATGAGGACGCGCGCGCTCAATTTGAACGCTTGTTCGCGCAGGTGGAGCGCGCGGAGCGCGACAGCATCTTTGCCACGGGGCGCGACTACCTCAACTGGCTGCGCTTTCTCACGCACAGCGAGCAGGTGATCGTCGATCGTCTGCTGGCGACGTACGGCGACGACGTGCACCTCTTCGTCCATCACATGATGGACATGGAGCATTACTACGATCCCGGCGACTGCTACTACGACTTCGTCGGCGTGCAGCTCGACCGGATGCGGCGCCTCGTCGACGCGAACAAGGGGCGGCTGCTCACGTTCGTGGCCTGGAGTCCGAAGCGCCCGAACGGCATCAACGTCGTGCGCCGCGCGATCGACAACGGGATCGCGGCGGGCGTGAAGCTCTATCCGCCGAGCGGGTATCAGGCCGACGAGGTGATGAACGATCCGCTGTTCGATTTCGCGGCGTCGCAGCGCAGCGTGCCGCTGTTCACGCATTGCACGCCCGAGGGGATGGAGGCGCGCCGCGGGTACGGCGTGCGCTCGGATCCGAAGTTCTGGCGCAACGTGCTGCATCGCCCCGACAAGCAGTGGAAGAGCCTGCGCCTCTGCCTCGGCCACGCCGGCGGCGATGAGCCGTGGTTCGGCACGAAGCCGTGGGCCGATTCATTCGCCGAGCGCGCCGTCGCGCTGGCCGGCGATCCGGCGACGCCGAACGTCTATCTCGAGTTCGGCTTCCATCCCGACATCCTCACGGAGAAGAAGCGGAAGGCGTTCGTCACGCGGATGGCGCAGGAGATCGACCGCTCGGAAGGGCGCCTCGGCAATCGCATCATCTACGGCACGGACTGGCACATGATCGAGCGCCTGCGCGATCACCAGCAGTACTTCAAGGCCTTCGCCGAGGCCTTCAGCACGCCGCCGCTCGACGCGTATCGCGATCGCTTCTTCTACGCGAACGCGGCCGAGTATCTGAACCTCCCGGCGTTCGCCTCGCGGCGCGCGGAAGGCGATCCGGTGCGCAAGCACGTGGAGAAGGTGATCAAGACCGCCAGCCGGAAGAAGTGATCTGACCGGTTTCCGCTCCGGAGCCAGCGGCGGTCGCTCGGAAGCCTACGGCGGTCGCTCGGGAGCCAGCGGCGGTCGCTCGGGAGCCAGCGCCGGCCGTTTGCCTGCCTCACGTTGACACGTTCTCAGTAGAATCTGCTCATGAAACGCAACTTTGCACTCCTCCTCGTGTTTGTGCTCGGGATTGCCCTCGGCGCGTTCGCGGCGAAGAAGGGCATCGATCCCACCACCTATCGCGACAAGTCGAAGAAAGAAGCGGCGCAGGCGCTGCTCCAGCTCGCGCGCACGCAGGCCGGCAAGGGGAGCTGGGAGCGGATCGGCGTCGGCCGGGTCTACTACCTCGGCGGGATGAAAGCCGAGGGCCAGGCCATCTTCGACGAAGTCACGGCCAAGAGCCCGGAGCCGACCGACTGGTGGCGCATCGGCCGCGTGTATTGGGAAGCGAACGAATGGGACAAAGCGCGCGCCGCGTTCGAGAAGTCGCTGGCGAAGAATCCGAAGGATGACAAAGGCCTCGCCGAGCTCGGCGCGTACTACCTGATCAAAGGCGACCGCGAGAAAGCGGAGGAGCTGTTCGATCAGTCATTCAAGGTCGAGTCGGGCGAGGTTTGGAACACCTCGATGATCGCCGGCGGGTACCTCGGGGTGCGGCCGCAGGAGTAGCAGACTCAGTTCATGCGGCAATCGTTCAACTCCTTCGTCACGCCGGGGTGGTGAGCCTTCCAGAAATTGAAGGCTTCGTCGTCGATGATCTCCAGTGTGAGATGGCCGCGCTTGCAGGTGTGTCCCCACTCATGCGTGACCATTGCGAAGTAGCACGCCTGCCGGTCCTCGAGGTTCGGCATCGCACGGACGGCCTCGAGAAAACCGGGGCACATGTGAACTTTCCTGGTGAGAGGGCTGGCCCAACCGCTGTTCTTGCATAAGCCCGCCGACGATGCTTCGCACACGACTTTGCCATTCGTCTTGAATCGATTCTCGAGGCAATTGCCGATGTCCACCGGCCAGTCGCGAATGGCTTCCAGCGCCGCTTCGTATTCCGCCCAGTGATCGGCACCCCAATCGATGGCCAATCCGATCTCCGTCGCCTGGGTCGAGGTGCAGTCCGTGATATCCGTCAACCTCCGCGGAGCAGTCACGGTCTCGGGGCAATCCGGATCATCATGGGGATCACAAGCACCACGGTTGCAGACACCGTCCTTGCCACAGAGCTCAGCGTTTCCGTCCGCGCGCCCGCCCGAAGAATCCGCGATGATGCGCGACTCCATATCGTTGCCGGCGGCCACGCGAGCGATCGTCCAGTCGCGTTTGATCGTCGGCACGGCGAGCATCCGGCTCTCGATGACCTGCAGTGTGCGGGTCGCAAACTGATCGGCGGCACTGACTCGCAGATTGAACGGTTGCCGCGGATCGATCTCGTAGATCGCCAGATGGGTGTCGGGATTGCCTAACGGACGTTCGGCGAAACCGATGCGCCGCTTTTGAACGGGAACACAGAAAAATGCGGGCTTGAGACGAGTGATCGATTCGACCTGCCGTCGGCGAACGTCGAACTGGTCCTCGAGCGTCACGGCGACGGGCGTGAATGGATTGGGCGGCACGACAACGTAGCAAACGAAGTGATCGCCGGCCGCAGGCGGTTGCGCGATGACGGGCGGGATCTTCTTGCCGGCCGGCACGAGGAGCAAGGCGGGATCGCCGATCGTCCACGTTTCCCGGCCGTTGGGGAGGGCCGTCGTGAACTGGTTTTCGAAATACACGTTGCGGCGGGGCTGCCGCACGGCCGCGGTCAGCGAGTAAAGAACGAGGTGAAGATCCGGATTCCCGATTTTCGCGACCCTGTCTCCGTGAGTCTTGTTCGTCGGATTGCCGAGATACTCCGCAGCGCGGAGCTGCGCGCTCCACCAGCGCCCTTCGTCGAACTGGCCGAGCAACTGGACCGGATACGCCGCGGCGACGGAGCGGATCTTCCAGATCTCGAAATGATCGAGTAGCGGGGGAGTGGCCGGCGCCGGCGCCTGCGCTGCGACGATCGTGACACCGAGGACGAGCGCCAGAAGGCACGTGGCTCGCTGAAGCATGCAGTTCTCCTCACGAGCCGCCCCGGCGACTCAGCCGCACCTAATTTAGATGTGTGGGTGGAATTACGGAATGCAATCTAGGTCCGTGCGGCCGGATTCGCAACACAAAGACGGCGCACCGCGCGGATATCCCCATCCAACGGACGGTCGCGAAACACCGGCCGCGCCGCTTCGCGCACGCGCAGGTAAAGCTCGCGCGTTCCGCTCCCGAGTTGCGTCGCAATGTTCGAGGCACGATCGCGAACGGCTTCCTCGAACTGCTTCGCCTGCGCCTCGGCGTTGGCGAGGTCGAGGAGCTGGGGGGCGGGGCGGTTGGGGTCGTAGTTGAACACCGCGCGCCATTCGATCGCCTGCGCGGCGGCCAGCAGCTCGATCGCCAAGACCGACTGCACGTTCGAGACGACGGTGCGCAGCTTGCGGCCGGCGTGGGTGGACATCGAGACGTGATCTTCGGCATTCGCGCCGGTGGGGATCGAGTCGACGGATGCCGGATGGGCGAGGACTTTGTTTTCGGACACGATCGACGCGGCGGTGTACTGCAGGATCATCAATCCCGAATTCACGCCGGGGCGGGTGGTGAGGTTCTGCGGCAGGCCGCGGTTGTGCGCGCCGTCAAGCATCATCTGCGTGCGGCGCTCGGAGATGTTCGCGAGCTCGGCGACGGCGATGGTGAGGAAGTCGGCGGCGAGCGCCAGCGGCTGTCCGTGAAAGTTGCCGGCGGAGTAGGCGAGGCGGACGTCGCCGCGGTACCACTCCGGCCAGTTCGCGCGGAATGCGACGTCGACGGGATCGCCTTCGCCGGGGAAGAAGAGCGGGTTGTCGGTCGCGGCGTTCAGCTCGCGCGCGGCGATGGTCCAGACGAAGGTGATGGTGTCGCGCGTGGCGCCGTGCACCTGCGGCGCGCAGCGAAG
>DATFHJ010000275.1:0-21464 GCA_035248585.1 Thermoanaerobaculia bacterium | reverse complement strand
CCTCTTCGCCCTGCTCTACGTCACGAACGAGCGTGCCGGCACGGTGCAGGTCATCGACACGAAGACCGACCGCGTGGTGAGGAGCGCAAAGGTCGGCGACCGTCCGCGGGGCCTGGCCCTCTCGCCGGACGGCAAACGGCTGTACGTGGCCACGAGTTGGTGGCGCGGCCGCCCGGACATGGGATCGCGCAGGGGACCGGAAGCGGTGATCGCGCTCGACGCCGCGACGCTGAAGGTGCTGCGCAGCTACACGGCCGGCGGGACCGATCCCGAATGCGTCGCGGTCTCCCCCGCAGGCCATCGCCTCTATCTCTCCAACGAAGAAGCCGGAACCGCGTCGATCGTAGACGTCGGAACCGGCGTGCGCCGCGCCACGCTGATCGTCGGCACGGAGCCGGAAGGAGTCACCGCCAGTCCCGACGGCCGCTGGGTCTACGTGACCGCCGAGACGAGCAACGTGCTGACGGTGATCGACGCACGGGCCGAGAAAACGGCCGCGAACATCCTCGTCGACGCCCGTCCCCGCGCCCTGATCTTCACCCGCGACGCCACCCGCGCCTGGGCCACGGCGGAGATCGGCGGCACGGTGATGGAGATCGACGCAACGAAGCACCGCCTCCTCCGCCGCATCAAGCTCTCGCCTGCCGACAAGCCTGTCGGCCTCGCCCTGTCCCCGGACGAGAAAACCCTCTACGTCGCCACCGGCCGCGGCAACAGCGTCGTCGCCATCGACACGAAAACCGCCCGCGTCCTCGCCCGCATCCCCGCCGGCTCCCGCGTCTGGGGAATCGCCATCGCCCCGGACGGGCGAAAGGTCTACGCCGCCAACAGCCTGTCGAACACCGTCTCCGTCATCGACACCAGGACGCACCGCCTGATCGCCACGATCGCCACCGATGACGGGCCTTGGGGGCTGGCGGTGCGGTGATCGGTGTAGTGCGAGTTTCCGTTCAACTCGCGACGCTATCGTTATTCAACCACGCGAAACCGAAAGAGGGACAAGTACACGCGCGACGGATCGGCGGCGAGTGACGCAACGGATTGCCGATTCCTCGTCAGGACGTCTTCGACGACCTTCGTGGCACAGTTCTCGAGGCGCAGCCAAATCAGTTTCGGCGGCGCGCCGCGCAAGACACAGAGCTCCATCATGTCGATGTCTTTGCTCACGATGATGAAATCGTGATCGCGCGCGTACTGCCAGATCGTGGTGTCGGCGGATTCCTGCAGTCCCAACGCGCGAACGTGTGCGGAACCGGGATAGTGATTACGAAGCCGCTCGACGAGTTTATGGGACAGATTCTGGTCGAGTAGCAGCTTCACCGGCCGGCATCATACCGCTCTGCTCGCGGTCGGCTGCGTAGCTCAAACAGGCGAGAATGTCTTCGCGTGTCAACTCGGGAAAGTCGTCGAGAATCTCCTCTTCGCGCATGCCCGACGCCAGATAGGAAAGAACGTCGTAAACGGTAATTCGCATGCCGCGAATACACGGCCTCCCGCCACGCTTGCCCGGCTCGATTGTGATTATGCCGTGATAGTCCACGCTCATGGGTCTCTCTCATGTTACCGCGAAAGGAGTTATCATCCCCCGTCCAAATCCCTCCCAACCGGAGACTCTCATGCCGCTCGCCTTCTATCGGCGCTTTGCCGCCCTTTCTCTTTTTCTACTCTCCGCTCTTCCCCTTCTTGCACAGGAGCCATGGGACTTGCCGCCGTTTGCGAGCGAGCCGAAGGCGCTGGTGGCGGCGGCGGAGAAGATCGATGACGGCGGCGAAGGCATGGTCGATCTGCTCGACGAGATGAGCTACACGTTCGATGCGGAAGGGCGGATGACGCGGACCGAGCGGCTCGTGTATCGCATCGTCGAAGAGGCGGCGATCGAGTACAACGGCGAGGTCTCTGCCGAATGGGCGCCGTGGTACGACGAGCGGCCGGTGATCGCGGCGCGGGTGGTGACGAAGAACGGCACGGTGCACACGCTCGACGAGAAAGCGATCAGCGAGGCGGCGGGCGAAGCGGATGACGACATCTTCAGCGACAGCCGCGTGTTGCGCGCACCGCTGCCGGCGGTCGAAGTCGGCGCCGTCGTCGAGTACGTGATCACGACGAAGGGCAAGTCTCCGATCCCGGGCGCGGGCACGAGCGGACTCTTCGCGTTCGGGCGCTGGGTGCCGGTGCATCGCTCGCGGCTCGTGATCGCGGGACCGGCGTCGATCGAGCCGCGCATCGTCAACAAAGCCGACCTGAAGCCGGTCGTCGAGGAGAAGGACGGCCTGCGCCGCATCACGTTCGAGACCGGCCGCCTCGAGCCGTGGGACGAGAAGATGGAAGGCTACGTGCCGTTCGACGACGCGGACTACAAATACATCGCCTTCTCCACCGGCCCGTCGTGGCAGCACATCGCCTCGCAATACGCGCAGCTCGTCGACAAGCAGATCGCGGACAGCGAACTGCAGAAGCTCGTGAAGTCGACGATCGGCAACGCGACCGACCGCCGCGAAATCGTCGCGCGCCTCCTGGCCGCGATTCAGAAAGACATCCGCTACGCCGGCGTGGAGATCGCGGAAGGATCGATCATCCCGCGCACCCCGGCGGCGGTGCTGAAGAACAAATACGGAGACTGCAAGGACAAGGCGACGCTGCTCGTGGCGATGCTGCGCGCGGCCGGCATTCCGGCGCACGTCGTTCTCATCCGCGCCGGAATGGATCTCGACGTGCACGCCGATCTCCCCGGCCTCGGCCGCTTCAATCACGCCATCGTGCGCGTCGATGGGGACACGCCGATCTGGGTCGATCCCACCGACGAATACGCGCGCGCGGGCGAGCTGCCGTCGCAGGATCAGGGACGCATGGTGCTGATCGCATCCGCGGAAACGACGGCGCTCACCCGCACGCCGGAGCTGCCCTCGTCCGTCAACCGCAGCACCGAGACGCGCCTCTACACGCTGCCCGAGGAAGGAAAGTCGCGCGTCGTGGAGATCACGGAAACCGCCGGCGTCAACGACGCATCCGCGCGCCGCTGGGCGTCCGGCAGCGACGCGAAGAGCTATCGCGAGGCGAAGGAAGACTACGTGAAGTCCTTCTATCACGCGAAGAGTCTCGGCAAGCTCGAAGTCGCCGACGCCCACGACCTGACGAAGCCGTTCCGGCTTTCCGTCGAAGCCATCGACGCGAAAAGCGGCCTGGCCGTCGACGGCGACGCATCGGTCGGATTCCACCCCAGCGATCTCCTGAGTGGATTGCCGGGTCAGTTGTACGACTGGGAAGAGCCGAAGCCGGACGACGATCCGAAAGACGCGCCGAAGAAAAGGGTGCACGACTTCATCCTGCCCACGCCGCACGTCAAGGAGCTGGTCTATCGCATCACGCCGGCGGCCGGATATACGGTGCGTCCGCTCCCGAAATCGGAAACGAGAAAGCTCGGCGTGGCGACGGTGACGACCGAGTACAGGACCGAGGCCGACGGCTCGGCGTACGCGAAGCTCAGTCTCGAGATCGGAAAGCGGCGGCTGGCGGCCGCCGAGTACGAAGAGACGCGGGTCGCGCTGAGCAAGTTCCAGAACGAGCCGGCGATCTACATCGGATTCGATCTCGCCGGACAGGCCAAGCTGGCCGCGGGCGACATCACCGGCGCGCTGGCGGAGTTCCGGAAGCTGGCCGGGCTGCATCCGAAAGAAGCGCAGCATCATCTCGAGATCGCCCGCGCCCTCCTCGCCGGCGGTCTCGGCGAAGCGGCGCGTGACGCGGCGCGGCGCGCCGTGGCCATGGAGCCGAAGAACGCGCACGCGCACGCCGTGCTGGCGGACGTGCTCGAGCAGGATCTGCTCGGGCGGCCGTTCCGCAAAGGCAGCGACATCGCGGGCGCGATCGCGGAGCGGCGCAAGGCGAAGGAGCTCGACCCGGCGGAGCTGCAGCATCGCATCGTGCTGGCGCGCCTCCTCACCTACGGCGACGACGGCGTGCGTTTCACCGGCCGCAACGTGCGGCTCACCGAGGCCATCGAGGAGTTCCGGGCGATGGCGAAGGATTTCGGAGACGACGCGCGCAAATACGACGGCGAGTTGATGCTCGTCCTCGCGCATGCGGGGCAATACAAGGAAGTGAAAGAGCTCGCGGCGACGACCACCAATGCCGGGCTGCGCGACGAGGGCTACGTCATGGCCGCGGCGGTGCTGGAGGGCATTCCCGCCGCGCAGCAGCTGCTCGCGTCCCACGCGCCCGACAGCCGCCGCGCCTACGCCGCCGATCTCGGGAAGCACTTTATGGCGCTGCGGAAGTATCCCGAGGCCGCCACGATGATGGAGACGGCAACGCAGGGCTCACCGAAAGCGTCCGAGAGCGCGACGTTCATCGAGGTCCTGAGAAAAACGCGGCGCATCGAAGACCTCCCGGCGGCGGAAGACGATCCACGCAGCCTCATCCCGCGGCTGCTCGCCTTCGCGGCGCGCGACGACAGGGAAGGCCTGCTCACGCTGTTCCCGCGCGATATGCATGCCGAGCTTCGCGAAGAGATGAAAAAAGAAGACGGCCAGGACATCACCGCGGCCATGAGCAACGCCGGTGTCGGCGAGTCCGTATCGCCGGCCGTGATGCTCGATCTCATGCAGTCGATGTTTCAGTTCCAGAAGGAAGGCGGCGACGAAACCGGTTATCGCGTCCGGATGCGCGTGCCGATGGTGCCGGACATGAAGGCGGCGGTGTACTCCGTACGCGAGGACGGCCGTCATCTCATTCGCGCCCTGAGCGAGAACGAGACGATCGGACAGGCCGCGCTCCACTTCCTCGAGCAGAATCAGCCCGAGCGCGCGCGCATCTGGCTCAACTGGGCGCGCGAAGACGTGGAGCTGGGCGGCGGCGATGATCCGCTGAAGGGATCTCCGTTCGCGACCGTGTGGCCGAAGGCGAAAGCGGCGGCGACCGCGGACGAGATCCGTCTCGCGGCGACGCTGCAGATGACCGAGCGCGACGAAAAGTACGCGCCGAAGCTCGAACCGCTGCGCGCGAATGCGAGCGAGGCCGCGAAGGCGGCGATCGATCGTGGGCTCGCGGGCGCGTACATCAAATCGCGCGAGTGGCAGAAGCTGCTCGAACCGGCGCAGCGCCTGTATGCGCAGCAGCCCGATTCCGAGACGGCATTCGCCGCCTTCACCTCGGCGCTGTCGTTCACCGGCAAAACCGCGGAGGCGGAATCGCTGGCGAAGCAGCGCCTCGAGCGACTGCCGCGCGACCGCGCGGCGTTGCGCGCGCTGTCGCAGAACGCGAGCGCGGCGCGCGACTATCACTCCGCCGACACCTACGCGCAACAACTCCTCGGCGAGACGTCGCCGGAGCGCGACGACTACGATCACGCGGCCTGGTACGGCGTCCTCGCCGGCAACCTCGAGCGCGCGCTGGAGAATGCGCGCCTGGCGACCAGCAGCGAAGGAAAGAATGACAAGGAGACCGCTCCCGCGTTCCGCACGCTGGCGCTGGTGTACGCGGAGAGCGGCAAGACGCTCGAGGCGCGGCAGGCGCTGCTCAGCAGCATCGATCAGCGCAACAGCGATCAGCCGAATTCCGACGACTGGTACGTCCTCGGCCGCATCGCCGAAACGTACGGCGTTCGCGACGCCGCGGTCGCGGCGTATAAGCGCGTAACCGCGACCGGCAACATGCAGGAGCTGGCCGCGCGCAGGCTCAAGGGTTTGCAGTAGGTTTCTGCCGTGTGGTGCGGCGATTCGTGACGAACAGCGCACCGACCGCCGCCAGCGCCGCGATCGCCGCCGCTTCGAGCGCGTTCACGCGGAAGGCGCGGAGGAATTGCATGCGATCGTGCACCTCGGCCGCGCCGCCGAAGAGCGCCACGGCGAGCATTCCCGCGGCGCGCGCGACGGCGTTGTTGATGCCCGACGCGGCGCCGGCGAATCGCTCGTCCTCGATCGACGTCATCACCACCGTCGTCAGTGGCGCCACCGTGATCGACATGCCGAGGCCGAGCAGGAAGACCGCGGGGAAGAACGTCGTCCAGTACGAGCCGCCGATTCCGGGGCGCGCCATCAGCGCGAGCCCGCACGCGGCGGTGAGCGGACCGGCGATGAGCGGAATGCGCGCGCCGATGCGATCCGCGAGCGCGCCGCTCCAGCGCGAGAGCAGCGACATGGTGACGACGAACGGCAGCATCGCCGCGCCGGCTTCCGCGGGTGAGTAGCCCTGCAGCTGAATGAGATTGAACGGCAGGAGAAACGTCGCCGCGGAGAGCGCGCCGTAGAGCAGCAGCGTGAGGATGTTCGCGCCGGTGAACGCGCGCGAGCGGAAGAGCGAGAGCGGCACGATGGGATTGCTGACCCGCATCTGCACGAACACGAAGGCGATCATTGCCACGATCCCGACGATGCCGGGCCACGCGACCTTTTCGATGAGCGCCCAGGCCAGACCGCCGAGGCCGAGGGTCACGAGCAAGGTGCCGAGCCAATCGATTGCGCCGCGCTCCTCCGCGTCGGCGCGCGGGAGGCGGCGCCAGACGATCCAGAGCACGGCCGCGGCGAACGGCGCGTTGATGTAGAAAATCGCGCGCCACGACACCGCCTGCACGAGAAATCCGCCTAACAGCGGACCGGCGATGATCGCCAGCGCCGTGAGCGCCGACCAGGTGCCGATCGCGCGGCCGCGCTCTTCGCGCGGAAACGTCGCGCTGATGATCGAGAGACTTCCCGGCACCAGCAGCGCCGCACCCGCGCCCTGCAACGTCCGCGCGAGGATCAGCTGCATCGCATTCGGCGCCGCGCCGCACCATAACGACGCGGCCGCAAAGACCGCCACGCCGATGCCGAACACGCGCACGCGTCCCAGCCGATCGCCGAGCGAGCCTCCGGCGAGGATGAGCGACGAGAGCACAAGCAAGTAGGCATCGACGATCCACTGCGCCTCGGCGACGCTCGCGCGAAGCGCCGGCTTCATCACCGGCAACGCGACATTGACGACCGTGGAGTCGATGAACGCCATCGACGAGCCGAGGATCGTCGCCGCGAGGACCCAGCGCCCGCGTTTATCCTCCATACGATTCATCCTGTTCAATGCGCGACAGTATCCACTCGAAGTGCCCGACCGTGATCTTGCCGCCGCAATAGTTGCAAACGCCGGTCGCGCCGGCGTGCACGCTCGCGCCGCAGTTGGGGCATGCGATCGCGGCGCTGACGGTGATCTTCGTGCGGATGAACGTCCAGTACTCGGTCCAGTAGCGCATCTGCGTCTTCGATCCGCCGGCGACCTTCCCGTTCGCGTCGTCGGTGTGATCGCGGCCCTGCGCCCAGAGGCGGACGGTGATCGCCTCGTAGAACGCGTCCGAGGAAATCTTCACCGGCTCGATGCGCGTGATCGCAAAGTCGTCGACGATGTTGCGGAGGTTCTGCCGCCGGTACGCGTCGATCCAATAGCGATGGAACTGGAAGAGACTCTCCGTCTCCAGCGGACGCACGCGCTCCCAATCGCGCGCCGTCCACGCGTCCTGCAGCTCGTGGGCGATCGCGCGTGCGCGCTTCTCGAATGATTCCCACGCGAAGCCGGGATGCTCCGCCTCGAACGTCGCTTTCGTCTGCGCAAAGCGCGGCTGGTAGATCGTGGCGCGGTCCGTCCCCTGCTCCGGCACGTTCGACGTCAGCAGCGGTCCGCGCACTTCGCGGCTGAGCAGCGTGATGGTGCGGACGTACCACTGGAACGCGCCGCTCTCGATCTTCACGCCGCAGTAGTCGCACGAGCCGTCGGTGCGCGTTTGCAGCGCGGCGCCGCATCGCGGGCAGTGATCGGCCTTCGCCTTCTCCGGCGGCGGCGAGAGGATGTCGCGCCGCCGCTCCAGGACCCACTGTTCCTGCAGGTAGAACGCTGTCTCGCCCTCGGTGATGTTGCTCTCATAGCGCACGGTCGCCGTGACGGTCGGGCCGTCGACGCCGGAGAAGGCGGTGACGTTGCACGCGGCGACGATGACGGCATGGACAGGCAGGAGTGCCTGTCCTCCACCACGTTTCTCCAACGTGTTGCGCGCCACGACCGAGAGGTACGGCGCGTATCGCGCGAGATCGCCTTTGCCGCGCGCGTAATGCGCGAGGGCATAGACGGAGTAGCAAAAGTCGGAGAACGTGATCTCGGAAAAATTCGGGTCGAAGCGCCGCAGGTCGTCGAGGCTCGGCTTCTGCGTCGAGATCCGCAGCAGCGCCGGCGCGGAGCTCTGCTTCGCCCTCCACCACTTGATGAGGAGGATGATGACGACGATGTCGACCGGAATCCCGATCGCCGGATACTCGATCGTCAGCCAGAGCAGGAAACGGAAGAGCAGATAGAGCAGCTCGCCCGCGCCGTCACCACCACCGCCCCCGCCGCCGTCGCTCGATCCGCCGCCGCCCGAGTACGACTCGCCCCCGCCGACGCGCGCAAATACGACAATCGGCCACGCCAGCAGGGCCGCCCAGAGGGCAGTTCGCAGAGGGCAGAGGGCAAAAGAGGGCCTCTGCTCCCGCCCTCTGCCCTCTGCCTTCCGCCCTCTGATCAGCATCACTCAGTCTCGAACCTCGGCGCGTTCGCAAGCTCGTCGACGTCCCCTTCGAGTCGCGGCAGATAGGTCTCGAGCAGCGCCGCGAGCGCTTTCACGATGTCCACGAGCGCCTTCGCGTCGCCGGAGCGCGTCGCGCGGGCGGCGGCGACGAGGCCGTTCCATTCCAGCGGCGGCACGGCCAGCAGCACGCCGCGGTCGGCGAGGATCTCGATGCGCTGCTCGAGCAGGCCGTGATACACCACGACGCCGCTCTCGCGGGCCGTGTTCGCGACCCCGCGCTCGAAGAACACCGAGGACGCGAGCGTTCGCACCTGCGTGGCGCGCTCGCGCTCGGTCGTCATCAGCCGGCGGACCGAATCGCTTCGCCGCGCGATCGCCCAGCCGATCGCATACGCGATCGCCGTGTCGACCAGCACCCACACCGGCTGGAACGGCCAGGGCGAGAAGAGCAGGACGAACAGCGCGACGAGGGCGAGGACGGCCGCGAAGCGCGCGTCCGCATGCGCGTAGCTCCCCGACCTCCCGCGGATCTCGATGACCACCTCCGCGCACGACCGCGCCTCCAGCTCACGAACGGCGTTCGTCAGTTCGGCGGTGGTGTCTTTGGAGATGGATTTGGGCAAACGAAGGGATGATAGCCCTTCCTCAACAAACGCTCAGCCGCCCCTCAGGCTAAGCGCCGGCGCTCAGACGCATGGTGGGCGCATGAGAAACACACTCCTGCTCCTCCTCCTCATGCTCGGCTGCAATCTCCACGGCGCGGACCGCGAATTGGCGCTCGCGCGGGAGATGGCCGAGGACGCCATCCTCCGCAGCGACGCCACCGGGATGGATCTCGCCCGCGCGCGGCTGCTGCGCCTCGCGGCCGATTCGGCCGACAAGACCACGCAGCGCGACGCGTATTACGTCGCGGCGCTCACGGCGATGTTCGATTCGTACAGCGGCGAGCACGACGCCGCCGCGAACGCGCGGATCGTCGCCGCGGGCCAGCGCTACGCCGACCGCGCCATCGAGCTCGATCCCAAGTTCGCGGACGGCTGGTTCATTTCGGGCCTGCTGCTCGGCCGCACGCCGGAAGGACGCACGCGAGCCACCAAGGCAATCGAGCTCGATCCGCGATCGCCGGCCGTCGCGTTCTTCAATGCGATGTTCCGCTCCATGAATCCTCTCGGCGCCGCGCCGCCCGAGGGAGTGAAGATGTTCGACGACCTCGCGGCGCGGCTCGATGCCGATCGCGCCGCAACCGGCCGCCGCTTCGGCTTGTGGGACGCCGAGGCACACGCGTGGAGCATCTTCACGCGCATCGCGCAAGATGCGCCGGACGTGCAGGCGATGCGTCCGATGGCCGCCAAGCTGCTCGCCGCACGGCCTGACTTCGACCTCGGACAAATGATCAACGGCTTCGTCGCCGAGCGCCGGTTCGTCGCCGCGCCCGCCGTCACCTGGCAGCCGTTCCTTACTGACGCCGCGAACGACGGCAAGGCGCCGCAGCACCCCGACGTCCTCCGCGTCGACCGTGCGGAGAACGGCGACCGCCTCTGGTATCGCGTCACGTTCCGCGAGCCGCTGCCGAAATCCTTCGGCGTCAATCTCGTCGTCAATCGCAGCGGCGATCCCGCCACCGGGATGAAGTGGTGGGGCACCGGCTCGAGTTTTCATTTCGACCGGCTGGTCACGGCCTGGATCACGCGCGACGGCGACCGCTACTTCGGACGCGTCGGCATGACGGATGACGACGGCGCGCGCGGCGCGAAGATCATCAAGTTCCCGATCGACATTCAGCTGGCGATGGCGGACGGCGATCGCAGCGTGCTGTTAGGCGTGCCGAAGAGCGCGCTCGAGCTGACGGAGAGCAGCGCGATCATCGTCGCGGGCGGCAGTCACCTCGTCTGGAACGACGACGCCACCACCGCGCCGAACTCGCGCTGATTGCGCAGCGGCGCGAACGCGGGATGCACGGCCAGCCAGAGCGTCCCCGGCTCGCGCCGCCGCGCCGACTCGCGCAGGAGATCGAGCGCTTCGGCCTTGCGGCCGGCACGTGTCGCGAACAGCGCGAGCTGGAAGCGCGGCATCGCCGGCCGCACTTTGAGGCGCTCGAGAAACATCGCGTAGACGCCCTGCAGTCCGGACGACGCGTACTCGCGGTCGTACGTCGCAAGCACGTCGTCCGGCACTCCCTGAATCTGCATCGAGCGGCGGAAGGACTGCATCGCGGCATTCGATTCGCCGCGCAGCTCGAGGCAGTTGCCGAGCCCGATCAGCGCGCCGACGTTGACCGGATCGAGCTGCAACGCGTCGCGATAGTGGCGCTCGGCGGCGTCGACGCTGCCGGCGAGGAGATGCGACCACGCCAGATCCATGATCGCCGGAACCGACGTCGGCTCCATCTCCGTGGCGATGCGCGCCTGCTCGGTCGCCTGCGCGAAACGGCCGGACGCGCCGAGGAGGTACGAGTAGCGGCGATGGATATCGGGCAGCGACGGGTCGAGCTCCATGGCGTACCGGAAGCTCCGCTCGGCCTCGGCGAAGTTGCGGTCGAGGACGAACTGCACCGACGCCAGCGCGGCCTGCGAGATCGCGAGGCGCGGCGCGAGCTCGAGGGCCAGCGCCACTTCGCGGCGCGCTTCCTGCTCGCGCTCCGCCGCGTCGAGTGAGCCCACTTCGATCAAGCGCACGCACACTTCCGCGAGCGCCGCGTGCGGCTCCGCGAAGCGGCGGTCGATGAGGATCGCCTTGCGGAACTCCGCGCGCGCCTCTTCGAGCTCCTTCTGCGTCGTCCGCTCGCTGAAGAAAAGACCGCGCGCATGCGCGCGGACGAGCGCGTTGGTCTGCGTGATCGACGGCATCGCCTGCGACGGCCGCAGCACCGCCCAGACGATGGCGGCGACGCCGGTGGCGATGAGCGCGGCGATGACGATGACCCGTGGAGCGGCGGGCTTCAGCCCGCCGTCCCGGCCGGCTAAAGCCGGCCGCTCCACAGTCGCTTCCCCAATCCACCGATACCCCCGCCCGCGAATCGTCTCGATGAAGCGCGGCGAGCGCGAGCTGTCGCCGAACGCCTGCCGCAGCGCGTACACCGCGACCATCACCGCGTCATCCGTCACGAACTTCCCGCCCCAGACATCGGCGATCAACTGCTCGCGGCTCAGCGTCTCGCCCGCGTGTTCCGTGAAATAGACCAGCAGATCGAACGCCTTCGGCTCGAGCCGGACCACCCGCGCGCCGGGGGTCGTGACCGTGCGATGCACGGTGTCGACGCGGTAGCCGTGGAATTCCATCACCGGGGATTTTAAGATGGTTAGGCCAACTTGAAAGGAGCACGCCCGTGAAACGATCGCTTTTCGTCCTGGTCCTGCTCTCCTTCGCCGCTCTCGCCCACGCGCAAGCCGACTGCAGCACGCTGACGTTTCTGAACGAATCGATCCCCGAGGGGACGGTCGGCGTCCCGTACCAGTTCCAGCTCGAGGCCGTCGGCGGAACCGCGCCGTACACGTTCACGATCATCGACGGCGCGCTGCCGGCCGGCCTGCATCTGAACAAGAACGGACGGCTGCATGGAAAGCCGCGCGAAGTGGCCGACAACACGGTCCTCATTCGCCTCGAAGATGCGAACGGCTGCGTGGTGAACCAGGCCTTTCCGGTGCGCGTGAATCCGTAAGGACGCGCCCATTTCGGAATTCGGCGCAGGGAAGGCCTTCGCGGCCTTCGGCCTCTGGATGCTCGGGCAGCTCGCCGTGGGCATCGCCATCGGCATCGTTGTCCTTGTGTACGTGATTGCAACGGGCATGAACCCGCAAAGCCCGGCCTACGCCCAACAATTCGCGCGCGCCGTCATCCTGCCGATGATGATCAGCGGGATCGGCATTTCAGTCGTGATGGCCTACGCGGTCACGCGCCTCTGGGCCTGGGATCTGGTGAGGGACCGGACGGACCACGGACTCGGTGTCCGTCCGGTGCCGCGGCGCCACATCCTGATCTCGATCCTGCTCGGCATCCTTCTCTGCATTGGCTGCTCCGCGTTGTCCGCCTGGCTCGTGCCGTTCGATCCTTCCAAGCCGCTCGGCCCATTGGCCTCCGCCGCGGTCGAGGGCGGCGTCTCACGGTTGGTCTGGGCCGTTCTCGCGGTGCTCATCGCGCCGTGGCTGGAGGAATACTTTTTCCGCGGTCTCCTGCTCAAGGGCTTCTCGACGACGTGGGGCCCTGCCGGCGGCGCGATCGGCGTGACCGTCCTCTTCGTGCTCCTGCATCTCTTCGAGACGCTGCACTATTGGCCGGCCACGATCGCGGTCACCCTGCTCGCCACCGTGGCGGTGTGCCTGCGCCTCTACTATCGGAGCCTCGCTCCCGCCGTCGCACTGCATGCCGCCTACAACGCCGTGATCGTGTTGACGGCGTATTCCGCGGCGGGGAACTCGCCGTTGCGTTAGGCCGGCCCGAGCGCGCGAAGCACCTCGCCGGCAATCTCCGCCGGATTGCGAGCTTCGGCGGAGATTTGCTGCGCGAACTCGCGGCTCCCGTGCGCCGCGCAGCATTCGGATGCACGGCGGTACTCCCACGGCGCATTCGCTTCCGTCGCCCCCCGCCGGCGCAGCCGCGCGCGAACGACGTCGAGCGGCGCGACGAGACAGAAGTGCGTGACGTGCTCGTCGAAGGATCGAGCGCCGTCGCGGATCTCCTGCAGATATGCCGCGTTCGAAAACGCCATCGGCACGACGATATTCGGCCGGAACCAGCGCGCGATCCTCAATCCGAATACGGTGAGCCGCCGCCAGCTCCGCAAATCCTGAAAATCGTCGACGCTGCGGCCGAACAGACGCGCGACTCGCTGGAGAGGAATGCCGATCCACTCGGGATCGAAGAGCATCGCCCGCGGCATCCGCCGGACGACGTCGCGGGCGACCGTCGTCTTGCCGATTCCGAACGCGCCATTCAGCAGAACGATCACGTGAGGGCCGACGTCACCAGTTCCGTGTCGAGATACTCCGTCACTTCGCGGATCTTGCCGTCTTCCATCCGGTAGATGAAGCAATACTCGTTGTTGTACGGCGTGCCGTCTTTGGTCGTGGCCACGCCGCGCGCTTCGACGACGACGAACGGTCCCTCGGCGATGATGCGCTGGGCCGTCGCGCGATAGCGATCGGCCAGCCGCGCGCGGAGCACGCCGAGGAGATCGGAGAGGACGGCGGACTTTCCGTTGTACGTGCCGGACCAGCGCGTGCGGCCCATCACCGTCCAGCGGATGTCGTCCGCCATCAGCTCGACGAACGGGCGCGAGTCGGCGTTGGACAAGGCCTCGAACATCCGCTCGATCCGCTGCTTGTTTTCTTCAGAGGTCATCGTTCACTCCCGATGGCGGCGCAGCACGGCGCCGCATGCTTCCACGTCGAAACAGCCGCAATCCACCAGACGGCGAAGAAGCGTCTGCATCAGGCGGATCTTGCGCGACGCCTCGTCGAGCTCCTTCAGCTTCCGCTCCGCCAGCAGGCGCCAGCGATTGCCGGCGAATCCGCGGATCAGCTGGCGGATCTCCTTCAGCGAGAAACCGGCGTGCTTCGCGACCTGGATGAATTCCAGCTGCGCCACCGCCGCCTCGTCGAAGACCCGCTTCCCGCCCGTCCGCCCCGCCGCCGCGAGCAACCCTTCCTGCTCGTAGAAGCGGATCGCCGACGCCGAGACCGACGCGGCCCGCGCGAGCTCCCCGATCGTCATCTTGACTTCGAGTTTACTTGAAGTCGTAGCTTGGATCGTCAGGAGGATTCTCATGCGTCTCGCACTGCTTTCCCTGCTTCTGCTGCTCACCGGCACCACCGCCATCGCCGAAACGACATTCGCCTGCAACATGAAGGCGCTCAGCCGCGAGGAACGCCAGCGCTACGGCGCGCTCGCGCAGAAACTGGCCGCCGCGCGCGGCGGCATCGCCGAGAGCGCGTCGGGTTATGACTTCACGCTCGAGCTCGATCGCCTGGCACTCCGCGAGCTCGCGGAATGGATCGAGCTGGAAGCGCGCTGCTGCCCGTTTTTCACCTTCCACGTCGAGCTGCGCGGCGGCGCATCGACGGCCGTCCTTCGCCTCACCGGCCCGAAGGGAGTGAAGGCGTTCATCCGGGAGGAATTCGGGCTTTCCTGACCCCCGTCCCCGAACCTCTCTCTCTACCTACTGCAGAGGCTTCCAGCCACCCCCTCTCGATGTCCTCAATTTACGTGACACCGATCAGTTCCGGCTGTATATTGACGAGCCTCGTAAACAATTAAGCCGCGCACTCGCAGGTCCCGCGGTTTGTCCGATCGGTTTCTCTCAATAGGAGGAGTTGTCATGGCCTTTGGTCGCCGGGCTGTATTCCTGTTTGCTTTCATTTTCAGCGTCGTCTCCGCGTTCGCGGCGGGACGGCACTCCATCGGCAGCGAATTGCGCGGCTTCGACGCCGAGCGCTTCGAGCGGCCGTTCCACATCGACAGCGAGACCATGAGCGTCACGCTTCGCCCGATCGGCGCCCGCGCCGATCTGCGTGTCGAGCGCGACGCCGGCATCGAGTCCGTGGTCGCGCGCAGCCGCGTGGCGGCGGAGTCGCTGGCTTATGAAATCGCCGAAATGCGCGGCGTGATCGCCGCGGTTCCCGAGCTGGGCGCCATCCGCTTCGTCACCGGCACGCCGGAGCGCGACCGGATGATCTCCGCGCCGCTGCTCGTCGATGCCCTCGGCCGCCCGTCCAACGCGGCGCACTGGGAGCTGACGGCAAGCGATCCGTTCGGCCACCGCACGATGCATCTCGTCGTCGACGACACGACGCTGCGCTACCCGATCACGATCTCCTATCGCGCCGACTCCGGCCAGCGCCCGCAGGTGGTTGCGGTGCGACCGTCGAATCCGGCGATCAACGCCACCGGCGCGATCTCCGGCCGCTTGACCGACGCGTCGACCGGCCTCGGCATCGTCGAGGAGTTCGTCAGCATCTACGACTCCACCGGAAACTTCGTCACCTACGGCCTCACCGACGGCAGCGGCAACTACACCACGGCCGACGGCCTCGCCACCGGGACGTACTACGCGTTCACCTGGCCCGGCAACTACAACCCCGAGCTCTACAACAACATCCCCTGCACCGGCTGCGACGTCACGACCGGCACGGCCATCAGCGTCACCGACGGCTCGACGACGTCCGGCATCAGCTTCTCGCTGACGTCGTACTACGCCCACATCACCGGCACCGTCACCAACGGCACGGCGCCGCTGGAGAGCGTGCCCGTCCTGTTCTATGACCGCAACGGCGACGCGGCGGGGTATACGGCGACCGACGCCGGCGGCAACTACGACGCGCCCGTACCGGCGCTCCTGGGACCGTACACCGGACGCACGTTCAACTACCTCTACCCCGGTCTCATCGACGTTCTCTACAACGGCATCCCCTGCATCTCCTGCGACGTCTCCACCGGCACGGCGATCAACGTCACGCCGGGAGGAACGACCAGCGGCATCAACTTCAATCTCGCGAGCGGCGGCCAGATCTCTGGCACCGTGACGGACAGCAGCGGCCCGATCTATCTCGCCGAGATCAAGGTCTACAAGAGCACCGGCGTTCTCGCCGCGACGGCATTCACCGATCAGAGCGGCAACTACTCGGTCGTGAACGGCCTCTCGGCCGGCAACTACTACGTTCTCGCCACGGCGTTCGAGCACAGCTCGGAGCTGTACGACAACATCCCCTGCAACGGCTGCTCGGTCACCGGTGGAACGGCCGTCGCCGTCACCTCGGGGCAGACAACGTCGGGCATCAACTTCCAGCTCGTCCCGACGACCGTTCCGATCTCGGGCCGCGTCACCGACGCCACCACGAGCGCGGGCATCAGCGGCGTGCTCGTGCTGGTCTACAACAGCTCCGGCGCGCAGGTCGCGCTCGGCGTGACCGACAGCAACGGCGATTACTCGACCGTCGTCGACGCCGGCACGTACTACGCCCGCACCGAGAACGGCGCGAACACCGGCTACCTCGAGCAGCTCTACAACGGCATCGACTGCACGGGCTGCAATCCGACGACCGGCACGGCCATCACCGCCACCGCCGGCGGCTCGGTCACCGGCGTCAACTTCGCGCTCCGCATCAACGGCGGACGCATCGCCGGCCACATTTCGTCGGCCGACGACAACAGCGCGATCGCGTTCGGCTCGGTCGCGATCTACAACTCCACCGGCGCCTTCGTCAGCTACGCCACCGCGGATGCGAACGGCGACTACATCTCCAACGACAGCCTCGCCCCAGGCTCGTACTACGCGACCGGCTGGGCGTCGGGCTTCGCCACGGAGCTCTACAACAACATCCTCTGCGCCGGCAACACGTGCAACGTCACCACCGGCACGGCCATCACCGTGACGGCGGGCCAGACCACGAACAACGTCAACTTCTCGCTGGCGCAGCCGATCGCGCGCATTTCCGGCAACGTCTCCGCGGCGGCGGGCAACACGCCGCTCGCGAACGCCACGGTCCTGATCTTCGACGGCGGCGGCGCGGTTGCGGCGAGCGTGCAGACCGATGCGAACGGCAACTACACCGCGTCCGTCTCCACGGCCGGCACCTACTATGCCGTCGGCACGGCGGCCGGTTTCGCAGATCAGCTGTACAACGGCCGGGCCTGCGTCAACTGCGATCCGACGACCGGTGATCCGATCACCGCGACGATCGGCTCCACCACCTCGAACATCGACTTCCTGCTGCAGACGGATGCCTGCGGCAACTTCCTCCTCGGTCCGTCGACGCTGCCGAGCGGACAGGTCACCGTGGCCTACTCCGCGCAGCTGACGATCAGCGGCAACACCGGCACCGTGACGTACGCCGTCACCGCCGGCGCGCTGCCGAACGGCGTCACGCTGAACGGCTCCACCGGCGCGATCAGCGGCACGCCGACTCTCGCCGGCACGTTCAACGCCACGATCACCGCCACCGACTCCGGCGGCTGCACCGCGGCGCACGCGTACGACATCGAGATCGATCCGGCGCCCGGCGCGACGGTCACGGTCCTCCAAGTCGTCCCGAACCCGGCCATCTACGGTGACGTCGTGACGCTCACCGCCTCCGTGTCGCCCGATACCGCGCCCGGCACGGTCACGTTCTACCGCTGCAACGATTCGTCCGATTGCACCCTCGGCACGACGACGGTCGGCACGGCCAACGTGGTCCGTACCGATAACGGCGACGGCACGTTCACCAATGCGGCCGTGCTGCAGGTCTCGACCTTCAACGCCGGATCGCACGCGCTGTTCGCGACGTACAACGGCTCGACCAGCCCGCTGTTCAATCCGTCGACGTCGTCCGTCGTCACGCTCGTCGTCGACAAGTTCGCCCCGAACATCAACTGGCCGTCGCCGGCCAGCATCACCTGGGGCACGGCGCTGAGCTCCACGCAGCTCAACGCGACCGCGACCGGCATCAACGGCTCCTCGCTGAGCGGCACGTTCGTCTACAGCCCGGCCGCCGGAACGATTCTGGAAGTCGGCACGCACACGCTCACCGTTTCCTTCGCCGCTACCGACAGCGCCAACTACGTCAGCCCGGTCTTCTCGACCGTGAGCATCACCGTCGTCAAGGCCGATCCGGTGATCACCTGGATCCCGGGTCCGTACACGTACGGCGATCCGCTCGGCCCGTCGCAGCTCAACGCGACGGCGACCGGTGTCGACGGCCAGCCGCTCGCCGGCACGTTCGTCTACAACCCGCCGGCAGGCACGGTCCTCAATGCCGGCAACAACCAGCTCTCGGTGCAGTTCACGCCGAACGACACGGCGCACTACAACAATGCGTCGAAGACCGTGACGCTGAACGCGGCCAAGGCCGATCCGGTGTTCTCGAACCTCAGCTCGCCGTCGATCATCATCGGCACGGCGTCGACGACGATCAGCGGCAAGATCTCGCTCGGCTCGCTCATCCCGACCGGCAGCGTCCTGATCACCATCAACGGCGTCACGCAGTCGGCCGCCATCTCCTCGACGAACGGCACGTTCTCGAGCACGTTCAACACCAGCGCCCTCGTGCCCCCGGGCTACGTGATCGGCTTCAGCTATCCGGGCGACAGCAACTTCAACGCCGCGACGGCGACGTCGAACATCGCGGTGCACTACAACGCGAACGGCACGAAGGTCTCGGCCGGCAACAACGGCGGTGGCACGATTCCGTTCCGCGTGACGGTGACGAATGCCGCCGGCACGAACATCGGCTCATCCTCGCTGCAGGTGAAAGCGTACGGTGTGCAACTGGTCGGTACCACGACCTGGCTGCCCGCGACGCCGAACGGCAACCAGGGCCAGTTCTTCGACTTCCAGGGCAACGGAACGTACCTGTGGACGCTCAAGGCGAACTCGTTGCCTGCAGGCAACTACGTCCTCGGCTACACCGTCGGAGCCGACACGACCATCTACACGATCTCGTTCAGCACGAAGTAACGTCGCCTCACCAGCGACTCCCCAACCGCCGCCCCCGCACGATAAAGTGCGGGGGCGGTTTTTTTTGGTCCATGCCCAGCGAGCTCGAACTTCTCATTCCCGCGCGCGAAGAATCGATCGGCGCGTTCTCCGTCCGGCGCACGCTTCCTTCCGTCAGGCGGCGCATGGTCGGGCCGTTCGTGTTTCTCGATCACATGGGGCCGACCAGCGCCCGCATGAACGTGCTGCCGCATCCGCACATCGGCCTGGCCACGCTCACCTATCTCTTCGCCGGCGAGGTCGTACATCGCGACAGCCTCGGCAACACGCAGCCGATCCGGCCGCGCGAGGTGAACTGGATGGTCGCGGGCCGCGGGATCGCGCACTCGGAGCGCGGCAAAGACGTCGACACGATGCACGGCATCCAGGCGTGGGTCGCGCTGCCGGAAGAGAACGAAGAAGCGGATCCGGGCTTCACGCACCTCGACGCCGGGCAACTGCCGGCGATTGAAGCGAGCGGCGTCGAGGCCCGCCTGCTCTCCGGCTCCGCGTACGGGCTCACGAGTCCCGCGCCGTCGTTCTCGCCGCACTTTTACGTCGCGGCACGGCTCGCGCGCGGCGCGCGCATCGCATTGCCGCGCGAACATCGCGAGCGCGCGGTGTACATCGCCACCGGCGCGGTCCGCTTCGGCGGCGAGACCTACGGCGCCGGGCAACTCCTCGTCGCATCCGCCGGCGGCGAGCCGGTGCTCGTCGCGGATGGGGATGCCGAGGTGTTGCTGCTCGGCGGAGAACCTCTGGGAAAGCGATTCATGTGGTGGAACTTCGTCTCCTCGCGCAAGGCGCGCATCGAAGAGGCGAAGGAAGACTGGCTCGCGCGGCGGATCGCGCTTCCGCCCGGCGACGACCGCGAATTCGTGCCCCTTCCTCCCGACCTGCGCCCGAAACCGCCGCAGCCCGAGCCCATGTCATGATGTAAACAGATCGTCCGGTTCGCGCATCCAAACAATCGACTGAATGGAGGAGTCACACTGTGAAGAAAGCCCTGGTCATTTCTCTTTTGGCTGGTGCCTCACTGCTCTCGGTGGCCCATGAAGCGGATGCCGCGCGGCGCGTCGTCGTGCGCAAGGGCCCGCGCGGTCACGTCACGCGCGTCCGTGTCACCACGCATGCCGGATTCCCGATCCGCCGCACGTTCCCGACCGTCGTCGTGCGCGGCCCCGTCGTGCGCGTCGCCCCGCGCGTCTATCTCTCGCCCCTCGTCTTCACCCCGGTCATCGTGACCGTGCCCGCGCCCGCGGCGCGCGTCTGGACGTCATCGGAAACGCTGGACCGCGAGGACGGCTGGACCGACTTCACGATGGACGTCGATCAGCGCGGCCGGAGCATGGTCCTGGAGATCGATCGCGGCGCGGCCCAGGTCAGCTTCGCCGAGGTCGTCTTCGAGAACGGCGACACCCAGGTCATCGACTTCAACGACCGCGTGCATCGCACCGGCGTCTACTCGCTCGTCGACTTCAAGGACGGCCGCAAGGTCGATCACGTGCGCATCCTGGCCAAGGCCGACACGAACGAGAGCGTCATCCAGGTCCACCTGGTTTCGTGAGCCGCGACAGCAGCACGCGCGCGTCGGCCAATGCGGGACTGAGCCGCACGGCCGCGCGCGCGTGCGGCAGCGCCTCCGCCTTCCGTCCCCGCTTCTCCAGCCATCGCGCATAGAAAAAGTGCGAGTTCGCGTCGGCGTTCAGCTGGAGCGCGCGCCGGAAGTGACGCTCGGCCGCGGCCGGATCGCCGAGCTGTCCTTCGACGATGCCGCGATTGATCTCCAGCACCGAGTAATCCGGCACCAGCGTCGCCGCGTGCTCGAAGTCGCTCTTCGCTCCCCGGTAATCGCCTTTCGCCATTCGCGTGAGCCCGTAGTTCATCCACGCCCGTCCGTTCCTCGGGCTCTTCGCAACGACGTCCGCCCACAACGTCGCTTCGCTTTTCCAGACCTTGTTGCGCTGATGCGTGGCCACGGCGTGAATGCACAACAACGCGATCGCGGCAATGGCGAACGCGCGCGTGCGAATGAAAAACGCCAGCGCCAGCACGAGCCCGATGTAAGCGAAGAAAAGGCGATGTTCGTTCGCCACTTCCGCGAGCGGAAAGAGACTCGTCGGCAGCAGCGCGATCGCGAACCAGAGGAGGCCGAACGCGACCACGGCGGGCGCGCGGCGAATGGCGAGAATCAACACGGCGATGAATGCGTAGCCTGCGATGGCGCGCACGTCGTACCAATGCGCGAACGTCGTCCAGTCCGTGTCGGCGGTGAGTCCGGTCGGCAGCACGAACAGCCGCGCGTAATGCAGCCAGATGAACGGCTGCGTCGTGGCGTAGCGCCAGGCCGAGCCGCCGCCCGATTGCCACTCCTTCGCGTTCATGCTGTTGAGAAACACCAGCAGCGCCACGCCGAGAACGAGCGGCGGCAGAGCGATGCGCAACGCGCGGCGCCAGTCCTGTTTCTCGATCAGCAGCGCGTACGCGAAGAGCAGC
>DATFHJ010000274.1:0-2697 GCA_035248585.1 Thermoanaerobaculia bacterium | reverse complement strand
TTCCGGCGGGCTAAAGCCCGCCGCTCCACGCGTCAAAGCCCGGTAAAAAAGTGGTGGACCGGCACTCCTACCTGTCCCTTCCCGCCGTACCATGAGCGCGATGCGCATCCTCGTCGTCGAGGATGAGCGCTCGCTCCGCGAGGCGCTCGTCGATCTGCTCTCCGGCCGCGGCTTCGAGGTCGAAGCCGTTGCGGATGGTTTGTCGGGAGTCGAGCGTGGCACGAGCGGGGAGGTCGATCTCGTGCTCCTCGACCTCGCGCTGCCGCGTCTCGACGGCGTGGAAGCGTGCCGGCGCATGCGCATGGCCCGGCCGGCGCTGCCGATTCTGATTCTCACCGCGCGCGGCTCGGAGAGCGATCGCGTGCGCGGACTGCAAGCCGGCGCGGACGACTATCTGACGAAGCCGTTCGGGAGCGCGGAGCTCCTCGCGCGCATCGATGCGCTGCGCCGGCGCGCCGCGATCTCGCCCTCCGACGTCGAACGCGTGGAGATCGACGGCTGCACGCTCGACCTCGGCCGCTGCGTCGCGCAGCGCAACACCGACGCGATTCCGCTCACCGCGCGCGAGGTCGGCATCCTCCGCTGGCTCCATCGTCATCGCACGCGCGCCGTCAGCCGCAACGAGTTGCTGCAGACGATCTGGGGCGCAAGCGACGATCTCGAGACGCGCACCGTCGACATGACGATCGCGAACCTGCGGCAGAAGATCGAGCGCGAGCCGGCCGAGCCGCGGATCATCGTCACGGTCAAAGGCATCGGCTACGCGTGGGGGAACGCGTGAAGCGCACCGTGATCGCCGCCGTCGTCCTGCTGGCGGGCCTCGGCGGGCTGTGCACGGCGTGGTACGCATCGTCGCGGCGCGCGCTCGCGGCGGAGCTGCACGAGCGCGAACATCGCGCGCAACGCGCGACCGAGGATCGCGAGCGCGCGATCGCGGAGAACCTGGCCAAGCGACTGGAAGACGTGCGCCGCGCGGAATCGCAGCGGCCGTACTTTCACTATCAGAACCTCTACCACGATCCGAAGGGAATCTCCGAGGGACTGTCGGTCGTGCCGTCGCCCCTCGCGAATGGATCAGGAAACCCGCTCATCACCGCGCACTTTCAGATCGAGTCGTCGGGACGTGTCACGCTGCCGACGCTGAACGAAGAACTGCGCGAGCTCAACGCGCCGAACGCGGCGGAGCAGGTCGTGATCCGCGACTCGCTGGCGCGGGCCTCGACTGAAATGCGCACCGCCGCCGCACCGCTGGTGACGGTGCTGTCGACGGATGAAGCCGACGCGCGCATCGCCGAGCTCGAAAAGCGCCTCGCCGCGTCGCAACGCGCCGCGGTGCTGCGCGCGCGAGCGCCGGCCGCGCCGCCGGCGAAGGAGAAGCTTGCGAAGGTCGCGGACGTGAAAAAAGACGCGATCGCCGTGAACACCCCCTCGCAGCAAAAACAGATCATCGACTCCGCCGCGTTCGCGCAGAACGCGAACTCGAATGACGTCTACCGCGAGCTGAAATCGCGCGCAAACACGGCGAACACCTTCAACGCGTACAACCTCGACCAACAGCAGCAACAGCAGCAGCAACGCGCCGTCGTCACCCCGGAGCCGCAAGCCGACGCCGACGTCACCCCACAGTCGCCAATTCCCAGGGCCGAGCAGCCGAGCAACCGGGCAATCGAGCAACCGCCTGCAGTGCGCCCGCCAAAGCCCGTCGAAATCAAAACCACTGACCTCCAATGGCAAAGCATCGCCGTCGACGGCAAGCCGCGGCTCGTGGCCTTGCGCGGCGTGCGCACGCCGGCGGGGAGTCTCGTGCAGGGCGTGCTCACGCCGCTCGCCGAGGGCATGTCCTTCGAGGGCGCTCGTGTAGTGCGCGCCTCCGGCGCGCCCATCGGAGGCACGGGCCTGCGCCTCCAGCTCGATCCGAACACGTCGCTCGCCGCGATCCGCCGCGAGCACGCCACCGAGGCCGCGCGATTCCAGCGCATGTTCGCCGGCGTGACGATGCTGCTCCTCCTCGTCGTCGCGGGACTGGTGTGGATGGTCTCGCGCGCGGAGACGCTGGCGCTCGAGAAGTCGCGCTTTGCCGCGACGGCCGCGCACGAACTGCGCACGCCGCTGGCGTCGCTGCGGCTCTACAGCGAGATGATCGCCGACGAGCGCGACCCGGCGCGCCGCGAACGCTACGCGCGCGAGATCGCCGGTCAGACCGAGCGCCTCGGCCGGCTCGTCGCGAACGTCCTCGAGGTCACGCGCATCGAGCGCGGTACGTTCGCGCTGGCGCCGCGCGAAGGTGACATCGGCCCGGCCGTCGAGCAGTGCGTCGAGAAACTGCGGCCGCAGATGGAAGCGGCCGGCTGCCCGGTCGACCTGCGCGTCGAGCCGAACCTGCCGGTCGTCGCCTTCGACGCCGACGCCCTCCATCACATCGTCGACAACCTCCTCGACAACGCCGAGAAATACTCGCGCGAGTCGGACGAGCGCAGCGTGTCCGTCGACGTCGCGCGCGAGACCGGCGGCGTCGCCATCACCGTGCGCGATCACGGCCCCGGCTTGCCGCGAGACTTCTTCCGCGACCCGCGCCCCTTCCGCCGCTCCGCATCTGCAACAACCGGCGGCCTCGGACTCGGCCTCTTCCTCGTCGACCGCATCGTCCGCGCCCACGGCGGCGAGATCCGCAACACCAGCGCCGCCGGCGGCGGCGCG